>NZ_JAEMRD010000002.1:31283-88819 GCF_016463485.1 Brevundimonas sp. | reverse complement strand
GTTTCGATGGCTTCGATGGAGGGCGCGAGCGGTTGTACAGGGGCTTCTGGGGGCCTGGCGGCAGCCGGCGCGGCATCAGACATGGCCTTGGCTGCGACTGGCGACGTCCTTGTGGCCGCTCCTTCCGACACCTGGGAGAACGAGGTCTCGGACGACGTCGTCTCAGTCGGGCTGGTCTTGCTTAGAGGCGTTTCGGTCGGGAGAGGGTCCTTGACCGCGACTGTCGGCTCGGACGCGGTCAGGGCCGTCGGGTCACGCTTGGCGACCGGGGCGGAGACCCGTTCGGGCGCGAGCGTCTGCAGGGTTTGGGTGGGCGAGACGTTCAGGGCGGCGAGGGCCTTGGCGACGGCCTGTGCGGCGGTCGCGGTCGGACTCGCAGCGGATGCGTCGGTTGAGGCGTCAGTCGACGCGGCAGGAGCCTCAAGCCTCTCGCCGTCAGATTGTTCGGCAGGGGCAGGGCTCGCCTGGTCGGGCGTGGTGTCGATCGGGGAAGGGGCGACGGCCTGGGTGAGCCGACTGGCGGCTTCATCCGACGCTGCCGACCTGACGGACACGGCGACGGGTTCCGGCAGGGGCGTGACGGCCGGCTGGGGCGACGCGGCTGAGTCCGATGAGGGCTGGTCCGTGTCGGCGGCCTGGATCTCGGAGGACAGGTCGGATGCGCCGATGGTCGTTTCAGGATCGGCCGGCAGTTGATCCTCGCTCACGGTTGCAGCGACCGGAACGTTCGCATCCGTCCCCGCTGTACCGGTGCTCTCGACGGCAGCGCCGCCTTCGGCCGGACGGGGCTGGAGGGCGAAGGCGAGGGCGGTGGAGATCAGGGCGTGGACCTGATTGGGGGCGGCGACCGGCTGGGCGTGCTCGGCCGATGTCGTCGTTGGAGCGGCAGGCGGAGCCGTATCCGCCGTCGCGGTCTCGGCGGCGACCAGTCCAGCGAAGGCACCGTCGTCGGCAGACGCGACGGAGCCCGTGTCGCCCCTGGGGGCGACGGTGGCGGTCGGCATGGCGAGGAGGACGGCGGCGGACATGAGGCGGCAGGCTGTTTCGGCTGGAGGCGGGGCGGCGCCTGCTGCGCCTGGGTGTTCATTGTCGGGCCTCGCAAGCGGCGGGCCAGTTCGTTGGCTGTTGTATTTGCTCGGAAAATCATGACGGAGCCGTGGGCAGGTCGTCCGTCATCGTGGCGATTCTTGCCGCGTCTTCGCGTTTTTTGCCCGGCGGCGCGGTGCGGCTTGCGTCTGGCCCGACGCTTGCGCACCTCGCCTCTCATGCAACAGGCGCGATCAGCCATCTTCAAGGAATTCAAGGCCCTGGCGGTCATTGAACATACCGTCGCCGGGCAAGAAGCGCCGCGCGGTCGGAAGGCCTTGCCGGGCGCCGACTTGGCCATGGTGGAGGCGATCCCATGTCGCTGAGTTCCATCATGAACATCGCCAACTCGGGGCTGTCCGCCGCCCAGACCCAGTTGCGCGTGGTTTCGGACAACGTCGCCAACGTCAACACGCCCGGCTATGTCCGCAAGATCGCCGAGCAGGTGTCGCTGACCACCGAGGGCGTCGGGTCCGGCGTCGAGGTCGCGAGGGTTCGCCTGGCCACCGACCGGTTCCTGCAATCCGCCAGCCTGAACGCCAGCGCCGACTCCAACCGCCAGGGCGTCCGGTATGAGTTGTACGACCGGATCCAGACCCTGTTCGGTGATCCGGGCGGAAACAGCGGCTTCTTTTCGCAGGTCGATGCGGCGTTCGCGTCGTTTGCGACCATGGCCGAGAGCGCGGGCTCCTCGCCGCTGCGTCAGGAAGCGCTGTTCAAGGTCGAAGCCCTGTTCGACGAGTCCACGCGCATCTCGGCCCAGATCCAGTCCGTGCGCGAGGACGCGGACGGCCGGATCCAGACGGCGGTCGAGAAGGCCAACGACCTGTTGCAGCATATCGAGACCCTGAACGTCGATATCGCGCGGGCCACGGTGATCAACGGCGACGCTTCCGGTGCGGAAACCCAACAGGCGACACTGATCAGCCAGCTGGCCGAATTGATGGACGTCAAGGTGTCCCAGCGCTCGAACGGCGGGGTGTCTATCCGCAGTTCCGCGGGCCTGCTTCTGGCGGGGCAGGGCGCGGCGACGCTGGAGTATCGCGGGGCCGGCGCGGTCAACGCCGAGAGCACCTTCGAGGACGTCTGGGTCACCGAGCCGGGCGGCCAGAAGCGGTCGTTCACAGACGGGCTGAAGAGCGGCGAGATCAAGGGCCTGCTGGAACTGCGCGATGTCGAAGCACCGGCGACGGCGGAACGGCTGGCCGAACTAATCACCCGGGTCGCCGACGAGCTGAACCGCGCCCACAATGCCAACGCCAGCGTGCCCGCGCCGACGACCCTGACCGGACGCAATGTCGGCCAGACGCTGGAGACGGCCCTGACCGGGTTCAACGGCCAGACCACGATCGCGGTGACCAACACGTCCGGCGTGATACAGGCGCGGGCTGACATCGTCTTTTCCGGATCGTCGATGACGGTGAACGGGGTCGGGACGACACCGGCGAACTTTCTGACGACCCTGAACGCTCAGCTCGGCGGTGCGGCGACGGCGTCGTTCACCAACGGAGTGCTGAGCCTGAGCGCGACCGGTACCAACGGCGTGGCCATCGCCGACGACGCGACCTCGCCTTCCAACAAGGCCGGGCGCGGATTCTCGCACTATTTCGGGCTCAACGATCTGGTCACGACCGACCGGATGGCGCTGTATGACGTGGGCCTGACGGCGGCGTCCCAGCACGGTTTCACCCCGGGCGAGACGGTCACCTTCCGCTTCGCCGAAGAAGGCGGGGCGCGACTGCGCGACCTGACGGTCGCCGTGCCGGCGGGAACGGGCACGATGTCGGAACTGCTGACGGCGCTGAACAGCCCGGTGACCGGGGTCGGTCGATATGGCGCCTTCGTGCTGGACGGAACGACGGGCGCGGTGACGTTCCGGGCCTCCGGATCGCCGCCGGCCGTGGTTTCAGTTGCCGAAGACACCACGACCCAGACACCGTCCGGCGTCTCGCTGACCGAGCTGTTCGGCATCGGGTCCGGGGTCCGGTCGTCGCGCGCCGACGGGTTCGCGCTGAGGACCGACATCCGCAACAATCCCGGCAAACTGGCCCTGGCCCAGTTGAACCTGGGTGTCGCGGCGGGGGCGACCGCACTGAGCGCCGGCGACGGGCGCGGGGCGCTGGGTCTGGCCGACGCGGGTCGCAGGTCGGCGAACTTTCAGGCGGCGGGCGGATCGGTGGGCGGGACCCAGTCGATCGCGCGATACTCCGCAGACCTGTCCGGTGACATCGGCGCGCGCGCCGCTGCGTCCAAGACCCGGGCTGAAAGCTCGCAGGCCATTCAGACCGAGGCGGCGGCTCGGCAGTCAGCTTACGAGGGCGTCAATCTGGACGAGGAGCTGGTCAAGATGACGACCTATCAACAGGCCTTCAACGCCTCGGCCCGGCTGATCCAGTCGGCCAAGGACATGTATGACGTCCTTCTGGGGATGGTGTGATGAACCGCGTATCGACCCCCGGCAACTATCAGTCGGCCCTGCTGAACCTGATGAATGCGCAAGCCCAGCAGACGGACGCCCAGACCCGCCTGTCGACCCAGAAGAACGCCACCGACATGGCGGGGTTCGGCCGTGGGGCCGAGAACCTGACCACGCTCAAGGCGGCGACGAGCCGGGTGCAGTCCTTCCTCGATACCGGCGAAGCCGTCGCCGCCAAGCTGGCGACCCAGGACCAGGCCCTGAACCAGATCAACGACAGCATCGGGACCGCCCGGGCCGCGATCGGCAGCGTGCTGGCCTCGGAGTCTGCCGATGTGCTGATGCTGGAACTGCGTGGCCAGTTCCAGTCGATCCAGAACGGGCTGAACGCCGAACACCAGGGTGTCTATCTGTTCGGTGGAGGCAATACAGGACAGGCCCCGGTCAATGTGTCGACCATGGGCCAGCTGGCGGCGGCTCCGGACGTGGCCTCGACCTTCGACAACGACAGCCTGACGCCGGTGTCGCGGCTGGGTGAGGGGCGCTCGATCCAGACCGGCTATCTGGCCGAGGACATCGGCACCGCCATCTTCCAGATCTTCCGCGACATCCAGGCCTATAACGACGACCCCGCGACAGGCCCGCTGACCGGCAAGCCGACGGATGCGCAGAAGACCTTCCTGACGGCCCAGCTGAGTCGCCTGGACGCCGCCAGCACCGATACGATCGAAGTGATCGCGCGCAACGGCTCGCTGGCCAAACAGGTCGAGACCACCAACGCCAGCCATCTGGGGCAGGTCGAATCCCTGGACGCCATGGTCGCGTCCAAGACCGACGCCGATCTGGCGCGGGCTCTGACGGACCTGCAACTGTCACAGGTCGCTGTGCAGGCGTCGGCCCAGGTGCTGAGCAAGCTGGGCGAGTCGTCGCTGCTCAACTACCTGCGATAAAAGCGAAAAATTTCGAACGGCCACGCTGGACCCGGAGTCTGTTCCGGAACATACAGCGAACATGGCTCAACTCGATCTGCGACAGAAGCTGGCCGTTCTGGCGGATGCCGCCAAATACGATGCCTCCTGTTCGTCGTCCGGAACCTCGAAGCGAAACTCGGTCGGCGGCAAGGGGATCGGCTCGACCGAGGGGATGGGCATCTGTCACGCCTATACGCCGGACGGTCGGTGCGTGAGCCTGCTCAAGATCCTGCTGACCAATTTCTGCATCTACGATTGCGCCTATTGCATCAACCGGGTGTCGTCGAACGTGCAGCGGGCCCGGTTCACGGTCGACGAGGTCGTCGAGCTGACGCTGAACTTCTACAAGCGGAACTATATCGAGGGACTGTTCCTGTCGTCGGGGATCATCCAGTCCGGCGACTATACGATGGAGCAACTCGTCGAGGTGGCGAGGAAGCTGCGGGTCGATCACGATTTCCGCGGCTATATCCATCTGAAGCTGATCCCCGAGGCCGATCCCCGGCTGGTCGAGGCGGCGGGGCTGTATGCGGATCGGCTGTCGGCCAATATCGAACTGCCGCGCGAAGAGGCTCTGGGCCGGCTGGCCCCGCAAAAGAGCATGGGCGTGATCAAGAAGGCTATGAGCCAGGTTCGGCTCGGCGTCGAGGCTGCCCGGCCCGGCAAGCGCGATCGGGTCAAGCCGCCGAAATTCGCGCCTGGAGGCCAGAGCACGCAGTTGATCGTCGGAGCAGACGGCGCTCCGGACAGCGAGATCCTGGATCGCAGCGCGTCGCTGTACGGCGGTTATGGGTTGCGCCGGGTCTATTATTCGGCGTTCTCGCCCATCCCGGATTCCAGTTCGACGCTGCCGCTGTCGAAGCCGCCGCTGATGCGCGAGCACAGGCTGTATCAGGCGGACTGGCTGATGCGGTTCTACGGATTTTCTGCGCCCGAGATCGCGGGGGCGACGACGGGCGGGATGCTGGATCTGGCGATTGATCCCAAGCTGGCCTGGGCGCTGAACAGCCGGGCGGCGTTTCCGGTCGATGTGAACATCGCCGATCGGGAGATGCTGCTGCGGGTGCCGGGGCTGGGGGTCAAGTCGATCGACCGGATGATGCGGGTTCGGCGCTATCGGACACTGCGACTGGAAGATGTCGCGCGGCTGTGTCGAGGCATCGACAAGGTGCGGCCGTGGATCACGGCGCTGGACTGGTCGCCGGGCGGGCTGACGGATGCGGCGGACCTTCGGGCGCGGCTGGTCAGGGAACCGGAGCCGGTTCAGCTCACTCTGTTCTGATGCGGGTCGCGACGCTTGAGCACGAGACGGATTTCGACGGGTGGCGCACGGCGGCGCGGGCGTTCCGGCTGGCAGGGGTGAGGCCGGAGGAGGCGGTGTTTCGCGTGGCTGGCCTCAGCCAACAAGCCGGGTTGTTTGAAACCCTCTCCGCTCATCCCGGCGAAAGCCGGGACCCAGTGCTTTCGCGAACCATGGCGTCAGGGATTCCCGACGGCGAACAAATCTCACCCGTTCAACCGCCCAAAGAACTGGGTCCCGGCTTTCGCCGGGATGAGCGGAAGGAGAAGGAATTCACGGTCCCCAAGGCCTTCATCGATGTCGCCAAGGAAGTGATCCTGCACCGGTCGAGCGACCGGTTCGACCTGATGTACCGTCTGCTGTGGCGGCTGCGCGACGAGCCCGATCTGATGAAGATCGTCTCCGACGTCGATGTCGCCGACGCCATGGAGCGCGCCAAGAACGTCAGTCGCGCCAGTCACAAGATGAAGGCCTTCGTCCGGTTTCGGGAGGTGAAGGACGAGGCGGGCGAGGCCTGGGTCGCCTGGTTCGAGCCCGCGCACCGGGTGCTGGAGAAGACCGCGCCCTTTTTCGTCAACCGGTTCACGACCATGCGGTGGTCCATCCTGACGCCGGACGGGTCGTGCTTCTGGTCCCCGCCGGGCGCGGGGATGACAAAAGAAGATGCGGGCTTGTCGTTCGGCCCGCCGGCCAGCGCCGCGGATGCGCCGCAGGAGGACGAGATCGAGGCCTTCTGGCAGACCTACTACGCCTCGACCTTCAACCCGGCGCGGCTGAAGACGCGAACCATGCAGGGCGAAATGCCCAAGCGATACTGGAAGAACCTGCCCGAGGCGAAGCTGATCCCGGAGCTGATCGCGGCATCGGCCGTCCGCACCGACAAGATGGTCATGTCAGCGCCTTCCGAACCCAACGCCCGGCTGGCCAAGGCCATCGCACGCGCAAACCGCGACGGGTCATTCGACGAGGGGTTCATTCCGTCCAGCCTGGAAGAGCTGCGTCACGGGGTTCAGGCCTGTCGCCGCTGCCCGCTCTATCGCGACGCCACCCAAGGTGTGTGCGGGGAAGGGCCGGCGAGGGCAAAGTTGATGATCGTCGGCGAACAGCCGGGAGACCAGGAGGATCTGGCGGGGCGGCCTTTCGTGGGGCCGGCGGGTCAGGTGCTTAACGCAGCACTTGAAGAGGCAGGGATCGATCGCGGTGAGGTGTTCGTCACCAATGCGGTCAAGCATTTCAAGCACGAGCCACGTGGCAAACGGCGTCTGCACAAGACGCCGGTGGCGTCCGAGGTCTCGGCCTGCCGCTGGTGGCTGGATCACGAGCGTCGGCTGGTGAGGCCCAGGGTGGTGCTGGCGCTGGGAGCCACGGCGTCACTGGCTGTGCTGAACCGCAAGGTGGCGGTGACCCGGGAGAGGGGACAGCCGCTGGCGCTGGACGATGGAACGGCGGCCATGATCACGGTCCATCCGTCCTATCTGCTGCGACTGCCGGACCCCGAAGCGCAGACACGCGAGCGCGCCGCCTTCCTCGCCGACCTGAGGCGCGTGAGGACGATGATGTGACGCCTTTTAGGCGCCATAGCTGAACCGTAACGAGGGATCGGCGTTCGTAACGACAGCTTGGCCATGGGCGTCGTCCCGGAGCTGGGTTAAGGGGAGTTGATGAGCACAGCCGATTTCCAGATTGAGGAGGCCCAGGGTGGCAGCGCGCGGCTGCGGCTGACCGGCGACTGGACCACGGCAGGGCTCGGTCGGTCGGCGCAATCACTCAGTGACAAGCTGTCGGGCCGCAAGATTTCCAGTGTCGATCTCAGTGGTCTGGGGCGGTTCGACACGGCCGGTGCTCTGGTCATCGTCCAGGCCTCGGACTGCGTGTTTCCGGCGGACGCCTGGGCCGACCGGCCGGAAGCGGGCCGGGTCTATGCCATGGTCGAGAAGCTGGAGCGCGAGACCGCACCTCCGCCTCGCAAGCCTGATCCGTTTACCCAGACCTTCTCCAAGATCGGCCATGGCGTGGCCGACGTCGGGGCCGAGTTTGTCCTCTCGATGGCCTTCCTAGGCCGGTTGATCACCTCGACGGGCACGGCGCTGGCCCGTCCCGGCCGGATTCGCTGGGCCGCCTGGTTCAGCCAGGCCGAGCGATCGGGGCTGGACGCCCTGCCCATCGTCGCCGTGACCAATTTCTTCATCGGTGCCGTCATCGCCTTCCTGGGGGCCAACCTGTTGACCCAGTTCGGGGCCGGGGTGTTCACGGTCCAGCTGGTCGCCGTGGCGGTGCTGCGCGAGCTGGCGGTGCTGATTACCGCCATCCTGCTGGCCGGTCGTTCGGCCTCGTCCTTCGCTGCCGAGATCGGGTCGATGCGGATGAACCAGGAGGTGGACGCCATGCAGGTGATGGGCGTCAATCCGTTCCAGGCCCTGGTGATCCCCCGGCTCGCGGCCATGGTGCTGATGATGCCGCTGCTGACGTTCATCGGCATGGTGTCGGGCTTCTTCGGCGGCCTGCTGGTGACGTGGAGCCAGCTCGACTACGGCCCGGCCTTCTTCATCCAGCGCATCAGCGAGGACCCAAACATGGGCACGCATTTGATGGTCGGGATGATCAAGGCCCCAGTGTTCGCAATCGTCATCGCCGCCATCGGCTGTCGCCAGGGCATGGCGGTATCGGGGGACGTGGAGAGCCTGGGCCGGCGGGTCACGGCGGCGGTGGTGCAGGCAATCTTTGCCATCATCCTGCTGGACGCCATCTTTGCTCTGGTCTTCCTGGAGCTGAACCTGTGAGCGCGGAAAAGGGCGAGGCCATCGGTTCCTATGACGGCGACAACCTGATCGAGGTGCGCGGTCTGCTGAGCCAGTTCGGGGAACAGGTCATCCACCGCGACCTGGACCTGGACGTGAAGCGCGGCGAGGTTCTGGGCGTCGTCGGCGGGTCGGGCACGGGCAAGACCGTTCTGCTGAACTCCATCATCGGCCTGAAGCAGCCCGAGGGCGGCACAATCCGCATCTTCGGCCACGACACCGGCGACCTGACGTCCCAACAGTCGGCCGATATCGAGCAACGGACCGGGACCCTGTTTCAGCAGGGTGCCCTGTTCTCGTCCCTGACGGTTCTCGAGAACGTCGCCTCGCCCCTGGTGGAGCATACGCGGCTGTCCAAGGACACGATCCGCGAACTGGCCGAGATGAAGATCGCCATGGTCGGCCTCAAGCCCGAGAGCCATCACCAGAAGCCGGCCGAACTGTCGGGCGGAATGAAGAAGCGGGTCGGCCTGGCCCGGGCCCTGGCGCTCGACCCGGAACTGCTGTTCCTCGACGAGCCGACGGCGGGGCTGGACCCCATCGGTGCGGCGGCGTTCGACGCCCTGATCCGGAACCTGTCGGACGATCTGGGGCTGACCGTCTTCATGATTACGCACGACCTCGATAGTCTGTACGCGATCTGCGACAAGGTCGCAGTGCTGGCTGACAAGCGGGTCGTCGAAAAGGCCACGGTGCAGGAGTTGGAGAAATCCGACCATCCGTGGATCAAGGAATACTTCCTGGGGCCGCGTGGACGCGCGGCGACCAAGTCCGCCGCCTGAGGATCGAGATGGAACGAGACGCCCACTACGCCGCCGTCGGCATCGCCACAGTCGCCCTGGTCGCGGCCCTGATCGTGTTCACGATCTGGCTGGCCCGGTTGCAGTTCAACGACGACTACGACGTTTACGACATCGTGTTCTCAGGGCCGGTGAACGGTCTGTCGGAAGGCGGCGAAGTCCACTTCAACGGCATCCGGGTCGGTGAGGTGACCGACCTGAACCTGGATCCCAAGAAGGGCGATCAGGTCATCGCCCGCATCCGTCTGGACGCCACGACGCCGGTTCGGGTGACATCCCGCGCCCAGCTGGAGCCGCAAGGCATTACCGGCCTGAACTACGTCCAGATCACGCCGGGCACCGAGGGCAGCGCCTTGCTCAAGAGCCAGTACCCCGAGAACGTCATCCCGGTGATCCAGAGCCAGCCCTCGCCGATCGCCGAGCTGCTGAGCGGGTCCGGCACCGTTCTGGCCCAGACGGTGGATGCGCTGAACCGGATTAACCGGGTGCTGTCAGACGACAACATCCGCTCGTTCTCGACCACGTTGAACAATGTCGAGACGATCTCGAACGAGCTGAACGCCCGCAAGGGCATGTTCGACCAGCTGGAACAGGCCCTGACCAAGGCGAACGAGGCCGTCGCCGAGTACCAGGCCCTGGGTGCCGACGCCCGCCGGCTGATCAACACCGACGGTCGGCAGGCCATCGAGAACATCAACAAGGCCACCGAGGAAGCCCAGGCGGCCATCGCCTCGGCCAACCGTTCGGTGAGTTCGCTGGAACGGCCGCTGGGTGATTTCGCCACCACCGGCCTGCCGCAACTGACCCAGACGATCGAGGAGTTGAATGAGGCGACCGGCTCGCTTCAGGATCTGATCGACGACGTCCGGGCCAGCCCGCGCGACTTCATCGGCCGCCCCGCATCCAAGGAACTGGAGGTCCAGCCATGACCGGCGCATCGTTCACCCGCACGGCCCTGAAACTGGCCTCCGCATTTGCCGTCACGGCGGCCCTGTCCGGCTGCGCCCTGTTGTCGACGCCCGATCCGGTCCAGACCTATCGGTTCGGCGGCGAAGCGCCCGAGGTGGTCAACTCCGCTGTGGCGGCGCGAACGGTGGCCGTGGCCCTGCGCCGCATCGATTTTCCCGAGGCGTCCAAGGGCGATCGCATCCTGGGCATCACCGGAACCGAGGCCGCCTATATCGGTGGGGCGCGCTGGATCTCGCCGGCCGAGGTTCTGTTCAACGATGCGCTGGAGGCGACGTTCGCCTCGCGTCCCGATCAGGTCCGCCTTATCGGGCGGCGCGAGGTCGGGGCCTCGACCCGGGTGCTGAGCCTGGATGTCACGACCTTCGAGGCGCGGTACGATTATGCTGGCGCGGTGCCGACCGTCGTGATCTCGGCGCGCGCCCGGATGGTGGTCCTGCCGGAACGTTCGGTGACCTCGGAACAGGTGTTCACCGTGCGCCAACCGGCGACCGAGAACCGGGTCTCGTCGATCGTGGCGGCCTTTGATATCGCCACGCGCGACCTGAACACCCAGCTTCTGGAGTGGACGGCCGGCGAAACCGACTGAGGGTTCAGAGCCCGCGTCGGGCCTGTTCCATTCTGCCGTCTTCGTCGATGCGCCGGGACCGCCCGGTCTCGACCTCGCGAACGGCGGTGTCCAGCATGGCCAGGACGGTTTCGCGAGAGGTCGCCAGACGCGCCTGATCGGGGCGGATCGTCTTCGGCTTCCTGACGTGCATGCCCAAGGCCTGGGTCCAGTCGGCGTTCCACTCGATCAGGGCTTCGCAGGCCAGTTTCAACCGATGCAGCGCCTGGACGTCCGTGTTCTGGATGACGCGGACCGCGGGCAGCAGCCGCAGAGCCGCGTCGCGGGCATCCGCCAGCCGGTGCCCCCGCTCGACGAGAGGCGCAGGGCCCGAAGGATGCAGGGCCAGCGCAGCGCAGGCGTCCAGATCAAAGGCCGCTCCCCGCATCGATTCCCACAGGCCATCCAGAACCTGAGACCGCCGGTCCAGCGCGCCGATGCGGATTTGAAGGTCGTCCAGGGATTCGCTCAGCGTCCGCGTCGCTTCGGCGAACCGGGCGCGGAAGGCCTTGAGGCGTCGTTTGCGGCTGTCGAACAGCCCGCCCAGGCCGCGACGGGTCAGAAGGGTCCGGGGGTCCAGTCGGTCGATCCCGCCCCGCAGATGGGCCAGTACGGCCAGGGCCTCGGTCAGCTCCCCGCCGCGAGTCTCTGATCGGATACGGTCGCAGGCCCCCAGGGCAGCAAGCCGGGTCGCCTCGCCGAAACCTGCAGGTTCGGCCGGCGGACGTAAGCCCTCGGCCAACTCGGCCAGACGTGCCGACGCAGGCGCAGGCAGGCCCGGCCGCGTGCGGTCGACGCGTCCCTCGCTCATCATCGCCCCCGATCCATGCGCGTCTCCCCAGCCGGACTATCGGCCCGTCAGGCCGCCGACGACAAGGGGGATCGCCTGTGGGTTGCCGGGCGGAGCGTCTAACCGACCAGCAGCGGCGAGATCGAATAGGTGGCTTCGGTCTTGGCGGCGACCTCTTCCAGGGTTACGCCCTCTGCCAGTTCGATCAGCTCAAGGCCCGCGCCGTCCGGTTTGACGTCGAACACCGCCAGGTCGGTGATGATACGGCTGACGACGCCGGTGCCGGTCAGGGGCAGGGTGCAGGCTTTCAGCACCTTGGACTGGCCATGCTTGTTGGCGTGTTCCATGACGACGACCACGCGCTTGACGCCCGCGACCAGGTCCATGGCGCCGCCCATCCCCTTCACCAGCTTGCCGGGGATCATCCAGTTGGCGATGTCACCGTTCTCGGCGACCTCCATCGCCCCCAGGATCGACAGGTTGATGTGGCCGCCCCGGATCATGGCGAAGCTGTCGGCCGAGCTGAAATAGCTGCTTTCGGGGATCTCGGTGATGGTCTGCTTGCCGGCGTTGATCAGGTCGGCGTCGACATCCTCGTCGAACGGGAAGGGACCCATGCCGAGCATGCCGTTCTCGGACTGGAGGGTTACCTCGATCCCGGCTGGGATATAGTTGGCCACCAGGGTCGGTATGCCGATGCCCAGGTTTACATAGAAGCCGTCCTGAAGCTCGCGGGCGGCGCGGGCGGCGAGTTGGTCGCGGGTGCGGGCCATGGTTACGCGACCTCCCTTTGAGTGATGGTTCGCTGCTCGATCCGCTTCTCGAAGGTGCCGAGGATGATGCGATCGACATAGATGCCCGGCGTGTGGATGTTGTCGGGGTCCAGCGAGCCAGTCGGGACGATGTGCTCGACCTCGACGACGCAGGCCTTGCCTGCGGTCGCCATCATCGGGTTGAAGTTGCGGGCGGTCTTGCGGAACACCAGGTTGCCGGCCGCGTCGGCCTTCCAGGCCTTGACGATCGACAAGTCGGCGACGAGGCCGGTCTCCATGACGTATTTGCGACCGTCGAACTCACGGACTTCCTTGCCCTCGGCGACCAGGGTGCCGACGCCGGTGGCGGTGAAGAAGGCCGGGATGCCGGCACCGCCCGCGCGGATCCGCTCGGCCAGGGTGCCCTGAGGATTGAACTCGAGCTGGAGCTCGCCGGCCAGATACTGGCGCTCGAACTCCTTGTTCTCGCCGACGTAGGACGAGATCATCTTGGCGATCTGGCGCGTCTCCAGAAGCTGGCCGAGGCCGAAGCCGTCCACGCCTGCATTGTTGGAGATGACCGTCAGATCCTTGACGCCTGAGGCCTTCAGCCCCGCGATCAGGTTCTCGGGGATGCCGCACAGGCCAAAGCCGCCCGACATCACCGTCATGCCGTCGAAGGTCAGACCCTCGAGGGCGGCGGCCGCGTCCGTAAAGATCTTGCGCATCGGCTCCCTTTTTCATTCTCTGATGAATATGCGTTGGTGGGCGGGTCGTAACGCCTGATCCTTTGCGGATCAAGGGTCGGTTGCCGCCCTCCATTATGCACGATCGCAGAAGCGGTGCGCCACGGTTAACCTTTTTCTTCGCTCGCGAGGCGCAGGCGATGGGCGGGATCGCCTTGCTGGGTTAGACACGCGGGTCGGGGCAAGTCAGGACGTGTGGGGCGTGCGGGCAGGGATCAACTCATTGACGGCGGCGCTGCTGGTCGGCGTGGCGATCGGCCTGGTGCTGACCCCGGACGGCCGGGCGTGGCTGCGCCGGCCGACGCTGCTGTTCGGGTCCAGTGCCAATGCCTCGGCCCCGGCGGTCGAGCCCGCGCCTCCGCCGGTCGCGGCCGGGCCTGCGCTTCCGACCGTGACACCGTTGAAGGATCGTCTGGCCCAACGCCGGGCGTTGCGGGTCGGGGTGTTCGGGGATTCGATGGCCGACGGGCTGTGGACCGGCCTGTACCGCGAGCTCAACGGCCAACCCGGTGTCACGGTGACCAAGTTCAGCGAGGTCTCCACCGGCCTGTCGCGATACGACTATGTCGATATCCAGGACAAGACGGCGCGCCAGATCGCCGAGACACCCGTCGACGTCGCCGTCATCCTGTTCGGCACCAACGACGCCCAGGGGATCAGCATCGACGGCCAGATCCATGATTTCGGCTCGGCCGGCTGGAAGGTGGCCTACGCCAAACGGGTCGACGACCTGGTCGCCCTGCTGAGGAGCCGGGACGTCATGGTCTACTGGGTCGGGCTACCGCGGATGAAGCGGGCGTCGTTCGACGGCAAGATGGCCGTGATCAATGAGGTCGTGTCGGCGCGGTTGGCGGCGCTGAACGTGCCCTATCTGTCGACGGTGGCCCTGACCTCGGACGCCGAGGGCGACTATGACGCCTATCTGGCGGCGACCGATACGGGGCGACGCCAGTTGATGCGGGCCAATGACGGGATCCATATGTCGATGGCCGGTTATCTGAGAATCACCGAGCCCGTCGAGGCGGCGATCCGGCGTGACGCAGGCCTGGTCGCACCGGCAGCCGCTTCGCCCGAGGCCACAGGGACGTGACCGCAAGGCTGGGCCTTGTCCTGGCGACTCTGACGCTGGCGATCGGCGTTTCGACGTCCTCCGGTTCGGCCCAGGAAAGGGCGTGGACGCCCCTGCCGTCGCCGGTCAGCCGGACCTGCCCGGACGGCCTGTGCCAAGCCGAAGCCCTGGCCCCGCTGTTCCGTGCTCTCGATGGCCGCTGGGTCGGCCACGCGAGGATCGTGCAGTTCGGAGACAGCCATACGGCCGCCGGCTGGATCACGGCGGCAGTCGAGCGGCGGTTGCGAGCGAGGTTTCCGACGCGCACGATCGACTGGACACCGGTCGGGGTGTCGGGTGCGACCCTTGAGTTGCTGACCGACCAGCGACTGCCGGTCGCAGACGCCTATCCCGACCTGATCGTCATCGCATACGGGACCAATGAGGGGTTCGACGAGGCACTCGATCTGAGCGCCTACGAGGCTCTGCTGGCCGCGCAGATCCGGCGGTTCCGGATGGAGGCACCGGCCGCTGCCATCCTGATCCTGGGCGCACCCGAGGCGATGCGGGGAGAGGGTGGTGGGACCTGTCCCGGCGACACCGAGGGGCGGTGGCGCACACCGCAGATGCTGGCGGCTGTGCGTGACGTTCAGTATCGCACGGCGGCGCGGATGAACGTCGCCTTCTGGGACTGGCGTGGGCGGATGGGCGGCGACTGCTCCGCCGACCGGCTGACGCGGGCGGGTGCTTGGGGCGATCCGCTGATGCGCGAGGACCACGTCCATTTCAACGAGGCGGGTGCCGACTGGCTGGGCGGGCTGCTGTACGATGACCTGATGACGGCGGGCCGCGCCTGGTACGCGCGCAATCCACAGGCCGCGGCGGGCGGACGTTAGATGCTGTTCCCGACCCTGGCGTTCGGCGTCTTTTTCCTGTTCGCATATTTCACCGCCTGGTCGCTGGACCGCGAGAACGGCAAGCGAAAGCTGTTCTTGCTGCTGGCCAGCTGGGTCTTCTACGCCCAGTGGGACTGGCGGTTCGTGCTGCTGCTGATCGGTTCTGCGGTGCTCAACTGGGGCGTTGCGGCCCTGATCGCGCGAAAGCCGCTCGCCGACGATGGGTCCCGGGTTGGAGCCGGCTGGCTGGTCGCGGCCGGGGTCGCGGCCAACCTGCTGATCCTGGGGGTATTCAAATACTACGGCTTCTTCGTCGATCAGGCGCTGGAGCTACTGTCCCGGTTCGGGTGGGAGCGTGACCTGCCGCTGCTCCAGATCGTGCTGCCGGTGGGGATCTCCTTCTTCACCTTCCAGGGCATCAGCTACGTCGTCGATGTGAAGCGCGGAAAGACGCCGCCGGCGAAGTCGCTGCTCGACGTCATGCTGCTGATGAGCTTCTTCCCGCATCTGGTGGCCGGGCCGATCGTGCGGGCGTCGGACCTGTTGCCCCAGTTCGACCGGGCGCCGCGCCTGACGCGGGAGATGGCGACCCATGGACTGCTGCTGATCTGCTGGGGGCTGTTCAAGAAGACGGTGATCGCGTCGGAGCTGTCGGTGCGGCTGGTCGACCCTGTATTCTTCGATCCGGCGGCCTATTCGGCGCTGGACATCGCGGCGGCCGTCTATGGCTATGCGGTCCAGATCTATTGTGATTTCTCGGCCTATTCGGACATGGCGATCGGGATCGCGGCCTTGCTGGGCTATTCGTTTCCGAGGAATTTCGATCAGCCGTACAGGGCGGCGTCGATGCAGGCTTTCTGGCGGCGCTGGCACATCAGCCTGTCGAGCTGGCTGCGGGACTATCTGTATGTGCCGCTGGGGGGCGGCAAGCGTGGGCTGGTGGCGTCCTGCATCAATGTGATGATCACCATGTTGCTGGGCGGGCTGTGGCACGGGGCGGCCTGGACCTTCATCGCATGGGGTGCCCTGCACGGCGGGGTGCAGGTGATCGAGCGGCTGGGCCGGGCGGTGCTCGGCAATCGCAGCGTGGTTCCCACGGTCGTCGGGGTGGTCGTCACCTTTCATATCGTCTGCCTGGGCTGGATCCTGTTCAGGTCGGAGACCTTCGGGATGGCGCTTCAGGTACTTGAGGGGCTGGGCAGGATGGGGCCCGCGACCCTGGTGACGCCGTTCCTCCTCACTTTGATCGTCGGCGGGCTGGCCATGCACTGGTTGCCGCCCCGCGCGATCGAGGGGCTGGCCGAGCGGATGGCACCGGCACCGTCCCTGACCATCGGCGTTCTGATCGGCCTGGGGTTGCTGCTCGTCGAGGCCGTGCGCCCCGACGGGGTCCAGCCCTTCATCTATTTCCAGTTCTAGCTCAGGGAGACGCGCGCGTGACCGACCCAACCGATCCCGAAGAGCCCGGGCCCTTTCCCACGGCGATACCGGCATCGCCGTTTCCGCCGCGAGGGCAGGAAATGCAGCTGGCTGAGGCGGGGCTGGCCGACCCACCCTCGGACTGGAACGCGAGTGCCGATGCCCACGACCTGTCGGTCGGCCACGAGACAGCACCCAGGAACGCGTTGGTCGCGCTAGGCCGGTTCGCCTTTCCGCCGGGACCGCCACCGGATGACGAGGGGGTGGCGGCACGGGACCGCCGATGGACGACCCGCGCCATCGCCTTTGCGACCTTGCTGATGCTGGTGTTCAACGCGGCCTCGATCCAGAACTGGTCACGCCAGCAGCCGCCGGGCTGGATCACATCGACCGTCCAGCAACTGGGCGACGTCTGGTCGGCCCAGCTGGCCCAGTTGGGCGCCGATCGGCCGCGCCAGGCCGTCCGGGACGGCTGGGTCAGCTTTCAGCGCCTGGGCTTCGATGGGCGAAAGCGGCCTGACGATACGGCCGCCTGACAGTCGGTCTTAACGGTAGGCGTCCATCGCTTCTTCATCACAGACCACGCCGGGATTGTTGGCGCGGGCGATCAGTTCGGCGGACGGACGGTTGGGCGCGATGACCTTGGACTCGCCATCGACGTAGTTGGACAGGAACACCCGCATGGCATGGGCGACGCCGAGGTGGTTCACCTCGCGGTGGTCGGGCTCGTAATACATTCCGCCAGAGAAGCTGCCGTTGAAGATCTCGAACGACGGGAAGTAGTCGACCCAATCGAAGGCCTTGATGGCCATCTCGGCGACGACCCGCAGCACCGACTTGGAATAGGTGGTCGAAACCAGAACGTTGCGGTTCTCGAACGTCGCGATCAGCGGCACCGGCGACACGGTCAGCAGCACCTTGATGCCCGGATTCACCTCCTTCAGTGCCTTCAGGAAGGTTTCGAGCTCCTCCCAGACCTCGGGCACGGTGAAGTTGACGAACTCGTACTTGTCCGGATCGCAGTCCCCGGCGACCACGCCGGGGGCCGATGAGTACACGGAACCGTCGGTCTTCGAGCGCCAGGCCTCGGTCAGGCCCAGGGTGAAGATGAAGACATCCGAGGTTTCAAACATGGTACGCACGGCGGCGAGGTGCGCCTCGCGATCGGCCTTGAGCTCCTTGAGCGTCGCAAAACCGTTCGGTTCGACCTGTTGGCGGAAGACGTCGAAGAACCGGCCGCGCGCATCCTTCCAATAGGTCTCGGCGGGCGTGCGGCGACCGAAAGCCTCGTCGAACAACTGGCGCAGCTGGGCTGTGGTGTAGATGTTGCCGAACCGGGCGGAGAAGACCCCGTAGTTGTGCGGCAGGCGCTGTTCGGGTTCCAGATGCTCGCCAGCCTCGGGCACATAGTAGTTAAAGCCGATCTGGCGAAGCTTGCGCGAGATGTTCTGGGCGAAACAGCTGCCGGCGGTGGCGACCTTGGAGTTCGGGTCGATCTGGAACCGGGTCATGACGACGGGGTCCAGCCGATGCGGCTCGGTGCGCGAGATGGACCGGCGCCAGAACTGGTGATCGGGGAGGCCGCGATAGGGATTGCGCATCAGATCAGTCCGCTGACGTGGTCAAAGATAGGCTGGTCGCCGGGAGCCGTGCTGAACCCCGCTCTGCGGGTCCGACGGCGATGAGCCGGCGTTGAATGAAGTCTCGAATATTGCCGGTGGAGTTAGGGGGTTACGCCCGGCGAGGCAAGGACATGGGCGCGCGATGTAGCATGCGCCAGCCTTGCCCGGCGGCTGAAACTTTTCACGGGAACTCGCCGTTCGCGCTAGGCGGCTGGACAGATGACGGTGTTTGATGAACGGTTGACCTCTCGCGTGGGAGCGAGACGGGGGCGACCATGAAGATCGATCGACGGCACGCGCTCGCCGGCGGGCTGACGGCCGGGCTGGGGCTGGGCGGGACCGAGGCCTGGGCCCAGGCGACGTCGCCGCGCGTGCGCCGCGCCGCATCGACCCTGACGGCGACCAGCGACGATGTCATGGCCTTTGCGCAAGGCGTGTCGTTGATGAAGCGCCGCAATGACAACCGGTCCTGGGCGCGGCAGGTCCGCCTGCACCGGGAGCAGGCCAAGCACGGCAACGCGCTGTTCCTGCCCTGGCACCGGCTGGAACTGGCCCACCTGGAGCGGATCATCGGTCGGTTGACGGGGCACGGGACATTCGCCCTGCCTTACTGGGACTGGCAGGGTGATCGTTTCCTGCCCAGCTGGACCACCACGCCGGGGTTGCCGCTATACGAGCGCCAGCGGGCACCGGGGGCCAACGAGCTGGACTACTCCAAGGCGCGGTGGGCGACGTCGCGCAATGTGGCCCGGCTTCAGTCCGACGACTTCACCACCTTCTGCGGCCGGATGCCGACCGGGGCAGGCTCGGTCGAGGCCTATGGGCACAACCATATCCACGTGCTGGTCGGCGGGCTGATGGGCCGGACAGAGACGGCGGCCCAGGACCCGGTGTTCTGGATGCACCACTGCAATATCGACCGGGTCTGGGCGACCTGGCAGGCCTTGGCCCGCCGCACCTACCCCGCCGCTTGGTCCGCCGAGAAGGTCGAGGGCTATATCGGTCCGGACGGCGAGAACACCGGCACCTGGCGCGCGGGGCAGGTCGTGGAGACCCGCTCGCTGGGGTACCGATACGATCAGCTCTACCCGTTTCCCCTGTTCAGCGTGGCCAGCCAGGGACCGGCCGGGGCGACGACGCGGACGCCGATCGGATCGACCGTCTACAAGCTGAGGGCCGAGGCCCGGCCGGGCGAGAGCGCGATGCGGATCGTGTTTCCCGACGATCTGACTGCGCGGCTCAGGGCGGCCGACGACACCCTGATGATCTCGGGTGTGGGCTCGGTGGCCTATGCGATGGACAGGCGTCTGCTGGATCGGTCACTCGAGATCGCCATGACCGGCGGGACGCGGACCCTGGCGCTCGGCTCTTCACCGACGTTCGTCCACCTGGGGATGATGAGCGACGGGTCGATGGCCCACCATGCGATGCCGCATGACGCCTATGCCATCGGCTTCAACTTCGGCGACGAGATCCTGAACCTGGCCCAGCGCAGCGAGGGGCCGATCGCGGTCGGGGTCACCGCCGAGGATCTGACGCCTTCGGTGCGCCGCCCGCCTGCGCAGGGACGGGTGCTGGAACTGAACGTGACCCTGACGGACATTCGCTGGTCATGAGCGCCCGACGGCTCCTGACGGTCGCCGTCGCGATCCTCGCCGTGGGGCTGCACGCCTGCGCCACGGTACAGGAGCAGCAGCCCGCCGGTGCGCCGCCGCCTGCGCCTACACCCCCGCCGCCGCCTGTGGCCATGGCTGCGCCGCCACCGCAGGTCGATCTGTGGCCCGAAGGGCGGATTCCCATGTGTTTCGAGGCCGGGGCGGTCGAGGATGACTGGGCCCGAGAACAGGTCCGGGCCGCCGCCGGGGTGTGGGAGGCCCAGGCCGACGTGAAGTTCGACTTCGCCGAGACCTGTAGCGACCCCGAGCGTGTGGCCATTCGCATCGTCCACGATCCCGAGATGTTCGCCTCGGCCAGCCACCGGGGCGTCAGCCTGAGGGACGGCGGGCGGATCGTGCTGAACGCCGAATATCTGGTCACCAACCGGCTGTGCGGGCCGCGCGGCTATGTCGGGGAGTTCCGCTGCTTCTATGCCGACGCCCTGCATGAACTGGGTCACGCGCTTGGCTTCTCGCACGACCACGTCAGCCCGCGCGCTCCGAACTGTCTGGCGCGTACGACGACGCCCGAGACCATCGCGGCGGGCGAGACCTATTATGATCCGGCATCCATCATGAATTATTGCAACGCCGACCGCTGGCTGGGCCAGCTCAGCCTGGCCGATACCTGTTCTGTGCGGGCGGCTTACGGCGTGCTGGTCGGAGATCGGCCGACGCGGGCGGACTGTTACGCTCTGGTCGGGGCCGCCCTGCCGGCGCGCTAGACCCGGGCGGCCGCCAGGGTTCGCTCGGCTTGTCGCAGGTGCAACCGTTCGATCATCCGGCCGTCCAGGCGGATCGCGCCCTTGTCGGCGTTGGTCGGGTCGGCGAAGGCGTCGACAACGGTCTGTGCGGCCGCGACCTGACGCGCGTCTGGCGTGAAGACCGCGTTGCAGGGCGCGATCTGGGACGGATGGATCAGGGTCTTGCCGTCGAAACCAAACTCAAGGGCCTGTCGCGTCTGGGTCTCGAAGCCTTCGGCATCGTCCAGCGTGTTGAAAACCCCGTCCAGGATGATCAGCCCATGGGCCCGGGCCGCCGCGACCGCCAGCCCCATGGCCCCGAGGAAGGGCGCACGCAGGGCGTCGGTCTGGACTCCCATTTCGGCGGCGAGATCGTTGGTCCCGAGCACGAAACCGGCGAGGGGGCCGGTTCGGGCCGATGCCGCCATGGCCTCCAGCCGGAACAGGGAGATGGCGGTCTCGATCATGATCCACAGCGACGTCCCGGTCGGCAGTCGCGCCGTGTAGGCCTCGATCGCCGCGACATCACTGACCTTCGGGGCCAGGATCGCGTCGGGGGCCGCCCCGGCCAAGACCGTCAGGTCGTCCTCGCCCCAAGGGGTGTCCAGGCCGTTAACACGCACCACCAGTTCGCGCCGTCCGAAGCCGCCGGCGCGCACCGCCGCCACCGCCTGGTCCCGGGCGAGCGATTTGAGATCGGGTGCCACGGCGTCTTCAAGGTCGAGGATCACGACATCGCAATCCAGAGTCCGCGCCTTGTCGATCGCACGGGCGTTGGAGGCGGGCAGGTAGAGGGCGCTGCGGCGTGGACGGACAGTCATGGCCCAACCTACCGGGCGCGGGCTTCAGGGCGCAACGGCACGATTGATCAGATCCGAAAGTCGTTCCGGGCTTGGCTAGTGGTTGTCGCGAGGGTTGCCGAACTTGTCGATGATGCGGTGGTACTTGACCGCAGGCTCCAGTACCGCGCCCGTTCCCAGTTGGCCGACCGTGGCGCGTTGCAGTTCCTGCCAGGGTGTTTGCGACGGCGGGATCTTGAATCCGCCTGCTGCATCGAGGGCGGCGCGGCGCGCGGCCAGTTCGGCCTCGTCGATCAGAACGTCCACGCGGCAGGTATTCAGGTCGACGCGGACCAGGTCACCGGTCCTGAGCAGGGCCAGGTTCCCGCCGGCCGCGGCCTCGGGCGAGGCGTTCAGGATCGAGGGGGAGCCGGAGGTGCCCGACTGGCGGCCGTCGCCGATACAGGCCAGGGCCGTCACGCCCTGTTTGATCAGGTAGGCGGGCGGTCGCATGTTCACGACCTCGGCCGCGCCGGGATAGCCGAGCGGGCCCGCGCCGCGCATGATCAGGATGCTCTTCTCGGTGATCGCGGTGGCGGGATCGTCGATCCGGTGGTGGTAATCCTCGGGGCCGTCGAAGACGACCGCAGGGCCCTCGAAGGCGTTGGGATCGTCGGGATTGGCGAGGTAGCGTTCGCGGAACTCGGCGGCGATCACGCTGGTCTTCATGATGGCGTTGTCGAACAGGTTGCCGCTCAGGACGAGGAAGCCCGCGTCCTCGACCAGCGGAGACTCCATGGTGCGGATAACGTCGGGCAGCTGGATTTCCGCGCCTCTGCAGTTCTCGCCCATGGTCTTGCCGTTGACCGTCATCGCGCCTTCGCGGATCAGGCCCTTGCTCATGAGCTGGGCCACGACGGCGGGGACGCCCCCGGCCTGGTGGAAGTCTTCGCCTAGATAGGTCCCGGCCGGCTGGAGGTTGACCAGCAGGGGAACGGCGTGTCCACGGGTCTGCCACTCCTCGATCGGCAGTTCGACGCCCGAGTGCCGGGCCAGTGCCGTGATGTGCACCGGCGCATTGGTCGAGCCGCCGATGGCCGAGTTAACGACAATGGCGTTGTGGAAGGCGTCTTGGGTCAGGATGTCGGAGGGCTTCAGATCCTCATGCACCATGTCCACGATCCGCTTGCCGGTCAGATAGGCGACCTGGGGCCGCTCGCGATATGGGGCCGGGATGGCGGCGGAGCCGGGCAGGGACATGCCCAGGGCCTCGGCCAGGGAGTTCATCGTCGATGCCGTGCCCATGGTGTTGCAGTAGCCGACCGAGGGGGCCGAGGTGGCGACCAGATTGATGAATCCTTCGTAGTCCAGTTCGCCGGCGGCCATCATCTCGCGGGCCTTCCAGATGATGGTGCCCGAGCCGATCCGCTCGCCTTTGAGCCAGCCGTTCAGCATGGGTCCAACCGACAAGGCGATGGCGGGGATGTCGACCGTGGCGGCCGCCATGAGGCAGGCGGGTGTGGTCTTGTCGCAGCCGATAGTCAGGACGACACCGTCCAGCGGGTAGCCATACAGGAGCTCGACCAGACCCATGTAGGCGAGGTTGCGATCCAGGCCGGCGGTCGGACGTTTGCCTGTTTCCTGGATCGGGTGGACCGGAAACTCCAGAGCGATGCCGCCCTGTTCGCGAATGCCCTCACGAACGCGTTTGGCCAATTCGATATGGTGCCGGTTGCAGGGGGCCAGGTCTGACCCCGTCTGAGCGATGCCGATGATCGGCTTGCCCGATCGTAACTCTTCCAGCGTCAGCCCGTAGTTCAGGTACCGCTCCAGATAGAGGGCCGTCATGTCGGGGTTTTGCGGGTTGTCGAACCAGGCGCGTGAACGCAGCGGTTTAGCCATGGCGAATCTCTGAGTGGATTTACTCAGACAATTAGCGAAGCATCTTTAGCTTGGCAAGCAAATGCTACCGGTGTCATCGCTCATTCATGGCACCGGCGGTCTGAGCCAGGGCGTGATTCACCAGAGCCTCCATGGCAGCATGCGCTTCTTCGGCGTCTCCGGCGGCGACCGCGTCATAGACCCGCCAGTGCTCCGGCATGGGATCCGGGGGCAGGCGGCGCTTGCGCTGTTTGTAGTGGGTGGTCCATCGCACACCGGCTCCGATGGTGGACGCCAGACTGATCAGCGGCGGGTTTCCAGTAGCAACCAGCAGGGCCTGGTGGAAATCTCTGTCCGCCGCCTGGCCGGCCTCGGTCTTGAGGGTGAGGCGCTCCATGTCATTGAGCGCCTTCCTCATCTGGGTGAGTTGTTCGGTCGTACGGCGCTTGGCGGCCAGAGCTGCGGCGGCCGGCTCGACGATCAGGCGCAGTTCAAACAGGCCGTCGACCATGACACGACTGGGCTCGCTCTCGAAGAACCAGGCCAGCACATCGGGATCCAGCAGGTTCCACCGCTCCATCGGCAGGACGCGCGTACCCGTCCGGGGCCGGCTTTCCACCAGACCCTTTGCCGCCAGGATACGGATGGCCTCACGATAGGCGCTGCGGGAAACCTGCAGCTGTTCGCTGAATTCGATCTCATTGGCCAGGATTTCTCCGGGCGGCCGCTTGCCGGAGACAATCGACGTTCCCAGGTCACGAGCGATGGCCCCGTGCAGGCGTCCCTGGCCGGACGATGGACGTGTGAACGGTGGCTTGGTCTTGGAAGGCATGACGGCATCCGGATCTGACATCTCCCTGTACAGGAATTCGGCACCCGGCGACCATTGACCGGACACCGAAATGCGCCCTATCGTGATGTTAGCGCTATCATCGCCGGACAAACCGGTGAGTACACAGGGAAGAGACGAGATGACCGACGTGACCGGTAAACAGATGACGTTTGGTCGTCGCACACTGCTGGCCAGTTTCGCGTCTGCGCTCGCACTCTCGCAGATGCCCGGTGTCGCAAGAGCCCAGAGCCTGGCCAGGCCGGACGCGGACGCCCTCTATCGTGACCCCAGCCAACCGGTAGACCGCCGCGTCGAGGATCTGCTTCAGCGGATGACGCTGGAAGAGAAGGTCGCCCAGATGGTCGGTATCTGGGAGACCAAGGGGCTGATCCAGAATCCGGCCGGCGACTTCGATCCGGCCAAGGCAACGACTGCGTTTCCAAACGGACTCGGACAGATTTCTCGGCCTCAGGACAAGCGCGGTGTCGATCCGGCCCTGAACGGTGCCGCCGGTGCCGCCGGAGACGCGGTCAACCGTACCGGTCGCGAAACGGCCGACTATGCCAACGCGGCCCAGAAATGGGCCGTCGAGAACACCCGGCTGGGTATTCCGCTGATCCTGCATGAAGAGGCCCTGCACGGATATGTGGCGCGCGGCGCGACCAGCTTCCCCCAATCGATCGCCCTGGCCAGCACCTGGGATCCGGATCTGTTGACGCGGATATTCGGCGTCGCGGCCCGTGAGATGCGGGCGCGGGGTGCGCAACTGGCCCTGGCTCCGGTCGTCGACGTCGCCCGCGATCCGCGCTGGGGTCGTATCGAGGAGACCTATGGCGAGGATCCGCATCTGGTCGCCGAGATGGGTCTGGCGGCGATCCGCGGTTTCCAGGGCGACACCCTGCCGCTGGCCCCCGACAAGGTCTTCGTCACGCTCAAGCATATGACCGGCCACGGTCAGCCCGAGAACGGCACAAACGTTGGGCCGGCGAACATCTCGGAGCGGACACTTCGCGAGAATTTCTTCCCGCCGTTCGAGCGGGCCGTCACCGAACTGCCCGTCATGGCTGTCATGGCGTCGTACAACGAGATCGACGGCCTGCCTTCGCACGCCAACCGCTGGCTCCTGCATGACGTGCTGCGCGAGGAGTGGGGGTTCGAGGGTGCCGTCGTGTCCGACTATTTCGCGGTGCGGGAACTGAACACGCGCCACAAGATGTTCGCCTCCATCGAGGAGGCCGCGATGCGGGCTCTCGATGCGGGTGTCGATATGGAACTGCCTGATGGCGAGGGCTACACCAAGCTGCCGGGACTGGTTCAGGCCGGCAAGGTCGATATCGCTGCGATCGACGACGCCGTGCGGCGCGTTCTGAAAATGAAATTCCTGTCCGGCGCGTTCGAGAAGCCCTATGTCGACGCCCGACGCGCCGACGCCCTGACGGCGACGCCGGACGCGGTCGCCCTGGCCCGCGAGGCGGCGGCCAAGGCGATGGTCCTGCTTAAGAACGAGGGCAATGTGCTGCCCCTCGACCCGTCGAAGATCACGCGAATGGCGGTGCTGGGCACCCACGCGCGCGACACGCCGATCGGCGGATACAGTGACGTTCCGGCCCACGTCGTCAGCGTGCTGGAGGGCATCCAGGCTCAGGCCGGCGGCCGGTTCGCCGTCGATTATGCCGAGGCGGTGCGGATCACCGAGAGCCGTTCGTGGAGCGCGGACAAGGTCGATCTGGTCGATCCTGAGGTCAACGCCGGCCTGATCCGCGAGGCCGTGGCTACGGCTCGCAACGCCGATGTCATCGTCATGGTGCTGGGCGACAACGAACAGACCAGCCGCGAGGCCTGGGCCGACGAACACCTGGGCGATCGTGATTCGCTCGAGCTGATCGGCCAGCAGAACGATCTCGCCCGCGAAATCTTCGCCCTGAACAAGCCGACGATCATCGTCCTGCTGAACGGGCGGCCGCTGTCGGTGAATTTCGTCGCCGAGAATGCCGATGCCCTGATCGAGGGCTGGTACCTGGGTCAGGAGACCGGTCACGCCGTCGCCGACGCCCTGTTCGGCAAGGTCAATCCGGGCGGCAAGCTGCCTGTTTCGATCGCGCGGTCGGTGGGACAACTGCCGATCTTCTATAACTACAAGCCGACGGCGCGCCGGGGCTATCTGTTCGACGAGACGACGCCGCTGTTCCCGTTCGGTTTCGGCCTTTCGTACACGACCTTCGATGTGTCGACGCCGCGTCTGGCGCGGTCCACGATCGGACGGTTTGAAAAGGTCCGGGTGGAGGTCGATGTCATCAATACCGGCGCGCGAGCCGGCGATGAAGTGGTTCAGCTCTATGTCCGGGACGACCATGCGTCCGTCACCCGTCCGGTGCTGGAACTCAAGCATTTCGAGCGCGTGAGCCTGGCTCCCGGTGCCAAGACCACCGTGACATTCGAGCTGACACCGCGCGATCTGGCGTTCTGGAACATCGACATGGAACGTGTGGTCGAGCCAGGCACATTCACCATCAGTGCGGGGCCTAACTCGGTCGATCTGAAGGCGGCGACACTGACCGTCGCCGCCTGACCGAACCAGACGTCGGAGCCGGGCCTGTTTGCGAAAGCGTGCATGTCCAAGGGCTCCGATGTCGACGCCGCGAGGCCGGAGATCGCTTGACACCGGGAGCAGGCGAGTTGAATGTGGTAGCGCTAACAAGAACGACCGAGCTGCAAGCTCCGGCGGGGGACCATGACCAAGATTGTTGACTATCTGCCCGCCGACTGGCGCGAGGCCGTGCTTCTGGGCCGGCTTGAGTTGCCGGAGGGACCTACGCCCGTCCTCGTACGAGGTGGGCGTGTGCTCGACATCTCGCAGTTTGCCGCCACCACTGCCGACGCCGCCGCGAGGGCCGACCTCCGAACGGCAACGGGACCCGACCTGGGGGCTCTGGACGAGATGGAGTTCTCCGTCGCGTGGGACGATGGGTCCGCCGGCGCCATGAAGCTGCTGTCGCCCCTCGATCTGCAATGCGTGAAGGCGTCGGGCGTGACCTTCGCCGTTTCAGCGGTCGAGCGCGTGATCGAGGAACGGGCGCGGGGCGATGCCGGCCGCGCCCAGTCCATCCGCGCCCAGTTGGCCGAACGGGTCGGTGCCGACCTGTCGGCGGTGAAACCCGGGTCCGACCAGGCGATGGCGCTCAAGGACGCCCTGATCGCCGACGGCCTGTGGTCGCAGTATCTGGAAGTCGCGATCGGCAAGGACGCCGAAATCTTCACCAAGGCCCCGGTGCTGTCGTCAGTCGGCTGGGGTGACTGGGTCGGGGTTCGGTCCGACAGCGCGTGGAACAATCCGGAGCCGGAAGTCGTCGTGGTTTGCGATGCCACGGGCCGGCCGGTCGGAGCGGCGCTCGGCAATGACGTCAATCTGCGCGATATCGAGGGGCGCAGCGCCCTGTTGCTGGGCAAGGCCAAGGACAACAACGCCTCGGCAGCCCTGGGGCCCTTCATCCGACTGTTCGATGACGGTTTCAGCCTGGACGATGTGCGCAACGCCGTCGTCTCGCTGGAGGTGACGGGAGACGACGGGTTCGTGATGACGGGGGCCAGTTCCATGAGCCTGATCAGCCGCGACCCGCTGGACTTGATCGGTCAGACCGTCGGCACGACCCACCAGTATCCGGACGGGTTCGCCCTCTATCTGGGGACCATGTTCGCGCCGATCCAGGATCGCGACGCGCCGGGACAGGGCTTTACCCATCACATCGGCGACCGGGTCAGGGTATCGTCGCCGCGCCTTGGTGTTCTCGAGAACAAGGTGACGACCTGCGATCAGGCCCCGCCCTGGACCCTCGGCGTCTCGGGTCTGATGCGCAATCTCGCCGCTCGCGGCCTTCTGGGAACCGCCGTATGAGCCGTGCCATCTATCCGTCGCTGAAGGACCGTCTGGTCGTGGTCACCGGCGGGGGCTCCGGCATCGGGGCCGGGCTGACCGAGGCGTTCGCGCGTCAGGGTGCCCGGGTCGTGTTCCTGGATGTCGCCGAGGCGGACTCGCTGGCGCTGGCCAGCGAACTGGCCACACTCACGCCGGCTCCGCGCTTCATGCTCTGTGACTTGAAGAACCTGTCGGCACTGAAGTCCACGCTCGCCGAGATCATCGACGAGTACGGTCCGGTCGATATCCTGCTGAACAATGCGGCGAACGACGATCGCCACAGCCTGACCGAGGTGACGCCGGAATACTGGGACGACCGGATCGCGGTGAACCTTCGCCATTTGTATTTCGCCGCCCAGGCCGTGGCCCCGGGGATGCGCGAGCGGGGCAGTGGTGTGATCCTGAACCTGGGGTCGATCAGCTGGCACCTGGGCTTGCCGGACCTGTCGCTCTACGAGACGGCCAAGGCCGGGATCGAGGGGATGACGCGGGCGCTGGCGCGTGAACTGGGGGTCGACGGCATTCGCGTCTCCTGCATCGTGCCCGGCAACGTCAAGACGCCGCGTCAGATGAAATGGTACACACCTGAAGGCGAAGCCGAGATTGTCGCCGCGCAATGCCTGAAAGGCCGACTTGAGCCGCAGGACGTTGCTGCACTCGCGCTGTTCCTGGCATCCGACGATGCACGTTTGATTACAGGGCATGAGTATTTCGTAGACGCCGGCTGGCGCTGAGGCGACGATCAATCCGGGCCAAAAGAGCCCATCGGGAGGATAACGACTATGGCTGGACCAACAGGGGGGCTCTCGGAGCCGACCGGCGCGGGAATGGATCGCGTCAATCTAGGCTTCATCATCGCCATCGTGGCGGTCGCGACGATCGGCGGACTGTTGTTCGGCTATGACAGCGGTGCCGTGAACGGCACTCAGGCGGGCCTTCAGGAGGCGTTCAACCTCGATGCGACGGGATTGGGCTTCACCGTAGGATCTCTGTTGATCGGCTGTGCCTTCGGCGCGTTCTTCGCCGGTCGACTGGCCGACGTCGTCGGACGTCGATCCGTCATGATCATGGCCGCCGTCCTGTTCCTGGTCGGAGCCCTTATCCAAGGTTTCACGGATGTGCACTGGCTGTTCGTCGCCGCGCGTTTCGCCGGCGGCATGGCCGTTGGTGCCGCCAGCGTTCTGTCGCCCTTGTACATTTCCGAGGTCGCGCCAGCCAATATTCGCGGCCGCATGAGCACGGTCCAACAGGTGATGATCATCACTGGATTAACCGCCGCCTTCTTGGTCAACTATTTCCTGGCTCAACAGGCGGGAAGCAGCCTTGGCGAGATTGGCGGAAGAGAGGCTTGGCGCTGGATGTACCTGGCCCAGGCCGTGCCCGCCGCCGTCTTCCTCGGCGCCCTGTTCCTGATTCCGGAAAGCCCGCGTTATCTGGTGATGCGCGGTAAGGACGAGGCGGCCCGCGCCGTTCTGACCCGCCTTTCGGGGGCCGAGGCGGCCGACCGCAAGCTGGGTGAAATCAAGGCCAGCTTCGACAAGGGCCACAAGCCCAGCTTCGCCGACGTGATGTCGAAGAAGACGCTGTTTCGACCCATCGTCTGGGCCGGCATCATGCTCGCGACCTTCCAGCAGTTTGTCGGCATCAATATCATCTTTTACTACGGCGAGACGCTTTGGCGCCTGGCCGGCGTCTCCGAAGAAGTCGCGCTGGAACGCAACATCCTGTCCGGTGCCGTATCCATCGCGGCCGTCCTGGTCGCTCTGGCCGTGATCGACAAGGTCGGACGCAAGCCTCTGCTGCTGATCGGTTCGACCGGCATGGCGGTGACGCTCGCTGCGATGACCTGGGCGTTCAGCGGTGCCAGCGCCGACGCTGCCGGAAATCTCGCTCTGAGTGACACTGCAGGCCTCGTCGCGCTGGTCGCGGCCAACCTGTATGTGATCTTCTTCAACTTCAGCTGGGGCCCGGTCATGTGGGTCATGCTGGGTGAAATGTTCCCGAACCAGATGCGTGGCTCGGCCCTGGCGGTGGCGGGCCTGGCCCAGTGGGGCGCCAACTATCTGGTCGTCCAGAGCTTCCCTGCGCTGGCTGACGGGATCGGCCTGGCCGGGACCTACGCCCTCTACACGGCATCGGCCGTGATCAGCATCTTCCTTGTCCGCTCCTTTATCCAGGAGACGAAGGGCAAGGAGCTCGAAGACATGCAGGGCTGAGCCGACAATCAATGCGTCCGGCCACGCGATCCATGCCAGTTCGGCATTCGCGTGGCCGGGCGGCCACCCTACATAGATGACGAACCTCTCCCCAAGGATACGACCATGACCGACACCCTCGACCTCGCCCACTGGATCAACGGCGAGAAGGTCAATGCAGATCGGCCCGGCGAGAGCCACAATCCGTCCAACACGAACGAGATCATCGCCCGTACGCCCAAGGGCGGCGCGGCCGAGGTCGATCTGGCCGTCGCGGCGGCCAAGGCGGCCTTCCCCGCATGGTCCGACGCCTCGCCGGAAGTGCGTTCCGACATCCTGGACAAGGCGTCCAACATCCTGATGGAGCGCCGCGAACAGGTCGGTCGGCTGCTGTCGCGCGAGGAGGGCAAGACCCTGGCCGAGGGGATAGGCGAGACGGCGCGGGCCGCTCGCATCCTGAAGTATTTCGCCGGCGAGGCCCTGCGCATCCACGGCCAGAACATGCTGTCGACAAGGCCGGGCGTGGAGATCCAGACCTATCGCCAGCCCGTCGGCGTATTCGGCCTGATCACGCCGTGGAACTTCCCGATCGCCATTCCGGCCTGGAAGATCGCGCCCGCCATCGCCTTCGGCAATACGGTCGTCATCAAGCCGGCGGGTCCGACCCCAGCGACCGCCGAGGCCCTGATCGCCATCCTGCATGAGGCGGGCCTGCCCGCCGGCGTGGTCAATATGGTCATCGGCGACGGCGACGTCGGTCGCGCGATCGTGGCCCACAAGGACATCGACGGCATCTCCTTCACGGGCTCGCAAGGTGTCGGCCAGGGCGTCGGGAAGGGGGCCATGGAGCGTCAGGCCCGGGTTCAGCTGGAGATGGGCGGCAAGAATCCGCTGGTCGTGCTCGATGACGCCGACCTGGACCGTGCCGTGGCGATCGCGCTGGACGGTTCCTTCTTCGCCACGGGACAGCGCTGTACGGCCTCCAGCCGCCTGATCGTCCAGGACGGCATCCACGATCTCTTCGTCGAGGCCCTGGGGGAAAAGGTCCGTGCCCTGAAGGTCGGCGACGCCCTGGATCCGTCGACCCAGATGGGTCCGGCGGTTTCCGAGAGCCAGATGGAGACTAGCTACAAATATATCGACATCGCCCGTTCGGCCGGTGGGCGGATCGTCACCGGCGGCAACCGTCTCAACCTCGACAATCCGGGTTGGTACGTCCAGCCGACCCTGATCGCCGACACGTCTCCCGACGCCGTGATCAACACCGAAGAGGTGTTCGGCCCGGTCGCCTCGACCATCCGCGTCAAGAGCTATGACGAGGCCCTGGAGATCGCCAACGGGGTCGAGTTCGGTCTGTCGGCGGGGATCGCCACGACGTCGTTGAAGTATGCGCGGGATTTCCAGCGTCGGTCCAAGGCCGGGATGGTGATGGTCAACCTGGCCACGGCTGGCGTCGACTATCACGTCGGTTTCGGCGGATCGAAGAAGTCCAGCTACGGCGCCCGCGAGCAGGGCTACAATGCCGCCGAGTTCTTCACCCAGCACAAGACCGCTTATAGCTGGAGCTGATCGCCCGCTTCAAAGTCGGGTTGTAAAGGTAAGGCGTCATCTTCGGATGACGCCTTTGCTGTCACGACGCCCGGCAGTAGGCCGAGATGAAATCCTCATGCCTGGGCATCCGGGCGACGAGATCGCCGATGACCCGCGTCAGCACGCCCATCCGTTTCTGAACCAGGGCTGCGGGGAGGGTGTCGGCGAGGGGCTCATAGGTCCGGGGCATGACGCCCTGGCCCAGAAGCACGGCGATCCAGCTGGCTTCGCTGAACAGTTCGTCCTCGTACCGGAAAAGCCGGCCGGTGGCGCGGAACAGGTCGATCTTGCGGGCCAGGGAGTCGGGGATCGGCATGTCTCGCACCTGACGCCAGAAGGCCGTGTCGTCGCGCGCCGTCGCCTTGTAGTGCAGGATGATGAAGTCGCGCACCTGTTCGAACTGCTGTTGCGAGAGCCGGTTGTATTCGGCGATCAGAAGCGGATCGAAGCGCCTGTCAGGCATCATCGTCATCAGCTTGGAGATCCCGCTCTGGATCAGGTGAATGCTGGTGGACTCAAGCGGCTCCAGAAAGCCTGAGGCCAGACCCAGAGACACGCAGTTCTTGACCCATTGCGACCTTCGCCGCCCCGTTACGAAGCGCAGCGCGCGGGGTTCGTCGAGCGCAGGGGCGTCCAGGCCGGCCATCAGCTCGGCGCGCGCCTGATCGTCGGAGATGTGGCTGCTGCAATAGACGTGGCCGTTGCCGGAGCGATGCTGCAGCGGAATGCGCCAGCGCCAGCCGGCGGACCCCGCCGTGGAACGGGTATAGGGTGCCAGGCTCGTCAGCCTTTCGGTCGGAACCGCCAGCGCCCGGTCGCAGGGCAGCCAGTGCGACCAGTCCTCATAGCCCGCGTGCATGGCCTTCTCGATGATCAGGCCCTGAAAGCCCGAGCAGTCGATGAAGAGGTCCGCTTCCAGACGCCGGCCATCGGCCAGGATAACCGCCTCGACGAACCCGTCCCCGGCGCGAAGCACGGTGTCGACGATCCGACCTTCGTGCCGGACCACCCCCTTGGCCTCCGCATGACGCCGCAGGTAGAGGGCATAGAGACCGGCGTCGAAATGATAGGCGTACTTCAGCGTCTGAAGGGCCGGTGGTGCGTCGCGGTCCGGCTTTATAAAGCGACCAGCCTCGGCCGCGACGGTGCTGAGGTTGTAGGCGCCGAGGGGCGAGGATTCGCCGGCGGCGCGCTGTCGAAGCCAGTGCTGGTGGAACTGGACGCCGTCCATGTCCACGCCGAAAGGGCCGAACGGATGGATGTAGCGGCCGCCGGTCCGGCCCCAGTCAACGAACTCGATGCCGAGCTTGAACGTCGCCTGGGTGGCGCGCATGAAGTCGGCCTCATCGATGCCGAGCAGGCCGTTGAAGCTGACGATCGGCGGGATGGTCGCCTCTCCGACCCCGACCGTGCCGATCTCTTCGGACTCAACGACAGAAATCCGGGTCACGCCGTTTCCGGAGAGTCTGGACAGGGCCGCCGCCGCCATCCAGCCGGCCGTGCCGCCGCCGACCACCAGGATGTGGCGAAGGGTTTCGGAATTGCGGTCAGGGGTCTGCATCGGCGACGACTATAGTCTCGGATATGTCTGACATAAGGGCTATTCTTCGCGCGATGACACCATGTCCCACTGCCATCGCCAGTGCGCGTATCGAAAGGATCGGTTCGGAGCGGGAGCCTTTGCTGGTCCTTGACGAGGCCGTGACGGAACCTGAACGCCTGGTGGAGATCGCGGCGAGCGCGTCAACCTTCGCCGACGCCGCGACGGGCGGCGACAATTTCTATCCGGGGCGTCTCGCGCCCGCGCCGCTGGAGTATGTCGGTGCCCTCAGCCGCGCTCTCGATCCCCTGATCCGCGAACATTACGATCTGCCAGACGTCGCGCCTTGGCGGGCCAGTTGCAACTTCGCCCTGGCGACCCTGGCTCCCGAACGTCTGCGGCTGGCGCAAAGCATCCCGCATGTGGACACGGTCGATCCGCTCCAGTTCGCGGTTCTCCACTACCTGTGCGATCCGGCCTTCGGCGGCACGGCCTTCTATCGTCACCGGTCCACGGGATACGAAACTCTGACGGTGGATCGTCTAGAGACCTATCAGTCCGCGCTGGACCGGGAGCTTGAGGCGGAGCCGCCGCAGTTGGGCTATATCAATGGCGACACGGCCCAGTTTGCCCTGATGCACCGGACGGACTGCGTGTTCAATCGTGTCATCGTCTATCGGAGCTGCCTGCTCCATTCGGGCCAGATTCCCCGGCCGGAAGCGCTGTCGGCCGATCCCCGCCAGGGCCGGCTGACCGCCAACATCTTCCTGACCTATCGGCCAGTTCGAGCGACACCGTAGGCCCTTATCCGCGTCGCAGGCCGGCGGCGAGGAATTCGCGAATGCGGCGCGCCAGCGTCGGCGTCATCCGGCCCAGGACGCCCGGGCTCTGAACAGGTATATGAGCGGCGGGATCGCCGTCGGCTTCAAAGACGTAGTGTTCAAACATCGCACGCCAGGCGTCCCTATGCGCCGGCGGCAGGGGCCGCACCGTCATCACCGAATGGATCATGGCCTCGAACGGGGAGGGTGGGGCACCGGCGGCGTTCCACCAGTAGTTCACCAGTAGATTGAACGGCGACAGGGCCTCGACCTGGTGCCACCACAGCGGCGGGATATAGATGGCGTCGCCCGGCCCGAGATCCGCCGTCACGGCGTGCGACATGGCCTCGGCAAAGCGGGGAAAACGCTCGAGGTCGGGGTCTTTCACAGACACGAGACTGACCGGCTGGCCCGCCAGGGTGAAGTCCAGAGGGCCCACATACAGGTTCCTGACCTGGTCCGGTGGAAACAGGGTGAAGCGCCGACGGCCGGCGGCGACACAGGCGATGTTGTCCGAGAGATCATAGTGGGTCGAGACGGTGACGGCGTTGCCGACCCACAGCCGCGCCATGGCCCGGGGATCCAGCAGAGGCAGGACGTGGGTGTTCGCGAACGCGGGGACGCAACCATCCGCAACGGCGGCCCCGGCATAGAGAGAAGGCGCTTTCGGGTCGTCACGGTATCCAAGCAAGCGGTCGAGAATTTCGACCAGCGCCGCCTGTCCGCGCTCGAAATTCGTGCCGGTCAGTGTGTCGTCATAGAAGAAGCGCCCGCCGATCTCGGGTGACCCTGAGAAGGTCTCGAGCGGCTGGTCGTTCGCGTGGGCCCTGAGCCAGGCCGCGACGGCTTCGTCGCTGTCTTGTGCTGCGTGAACGACAGGCCAATGCGAAACCAGGTTCCTGATGACGACGGGCTTGTAGGCGGGAAGAATGTCGCGCTCGAACTCCAGCCGGGTCAGGAGTGCCCGGACCGGAATGGGTCTCGCTTCGGGGAGGGCGGAACGCGACACGGAGACCATGGGCTCAGACTAAAGAAAAAGCCCCGACGGGTGAACCGTCGGGGCTGGAGGTGGTCGTCAGGGGTGGGTCTAGAAGGTGGCGCGCACGATGAAGGTGAAGCGCCGGTCGTTGATGAACCAGGAGCGGCCAGTCCTCAGCAGGTCGTTGTTGAGGACCTGCGACGTGCGGGTGACCTCGTCGGTCAGGTTGACCGCCTGAATGCCGATCTTGACGTTGTCGTTGAGTGAATAAAACGCCGATCCGTCCAGTTGGCCGGTCGCCTCGTTCATGATCGGCGCGAATGGGACGATGACGTCGCGCGGCGTGATCAGGAACTCGGAGCGCCAGGCATAGGCGAGGCGGATGGCGATCGGCCCGCGCTCGTAGAAGCCGGCGAGGTTGGCCGTATGCTCCGACAGGTTCTGGAGCGGCAACAGGCTGGTGTCGATGTTGGCGACACGTCCGGCGGCCACGTCCGGGTCGGTGTTGGACAGGGTGCTCTGGGGAACGCCCTCGGAGTCGATGTAGGTGTAGTTGGCGTTGAAGCCGAAGCCGGCGAACCGTTCAGGCAGGATGGAGTCGAGCGTGGCCTGCCAGGCGACCTCGAAGCCCTTGACGGTCGCCGTTTCGTCCGAGTTGACCGGCGTGGTCACCACGGCGTCGAACGTGGCACCGTTGTTGGTGAAGGCCTGTCGCACCGTGCCGTTGGTGATGACGTCGCTCAGACGCTTGTAGAACAGCGAGAAGGTGAACGAGCCGGGGTTACCGTAGTACCACTCGAACGAGGCGTCGAAGCTGTCGGCCTGGATGGGTTTGAGCAGCGGGTTGCCGACGGCGAAGCGTCCGGTCGGACGCCCGTCCACGATGTCGAGTTCGTTGGCCGACAGGTTCACGTTGAAGAAGTTGCGCGTGAGACCGATGTCCGGCGGCGTAATGGCCTTTGAATAGCCGAAGCGGAAGATCTTCCCGCCGTCCATCTCGGCCTTCAGGTTGAAGCTCGGCAGGAGGTAGTCGAAGGTCGTCTCTGCCGTATCGGCGACGATCGCGCCATTGGCGAAGTTGCGGGCCGCCTGGCGGTTCGCAGGCGAGACCAGCCGGCAGAAGGCCGTCGGCGTCGTGCCGACCGGAACGGCGGCGCATTCCGCCTCGGTGCTGAAGGTACCGCGGGGGAAGGCCAGATACCCGCCAGCCTGACGATTGGTCGTGGTGTAACGCAGGCCCATGTTGCCGCTGAGCCTGACGCCGTTGGACAGCTCTCCGGCGTATCGAAGCATTCCGTAGAACGCATCGCTCTGTTCATCGACCGGGTTGATCTCGTTCAGGCGGTACTGGGTCCCTGGAACGACGTCGCATCGCATGGCCAGGGGCACCCAGTTCTGCGGACATCCGTCGCCGCCCAGGCGGGCACGCCATTCGTCACCGACCAGAAGGCCGAAGGCGGCGTAGGCGTCGTAGTTCTGGACGATGTTCTGATTGTAGAACAAACGCGGCTGATCTCCTGTCGGGACCGGAACCTGGCCGCGGAAGAAGTTGCTGAAGGCAAAGGTCTCGAACATCGATCCGACGAGGGTGCCGGCCGTGCCAGGTGTGCCTTGCTCGTTCGGTGTCGGAACGCCGTCGGCGAGGTCGTTTAGCCAGACGGGTCCGCCGCCGCCCCACTGTTCGCTGATCACACCCCAGTTATAGGACGAGAAGCGCGTGGTCTGTTCGCGTTCGGCGCGGCGATAGCCGAACCGGACGGACTCAAGCCAGCTGTCCTCGTCGAACGAGTATTCGCCGTCCAGCTTGATGGCCGTCAGTTCGCCCTCGCTGTCCTCGGCATGGTCCATGTTGTTGCGGACGAAGCTGTTGAACGGGTCGCTGAAGTTGGCGTTGGCACCATTGTAGTAGCGCGGGCAATCCGTGTCCGGGGTCGGCGGCGTGGCTGGGCATTGCCTGACGGTGCCGTTCTCCGACGGCGGCAGGAAGGTGACGATCGGCACCTCGTCGCCGCGGAGCTGGATCTGAGCGTTCTGGTAGGTCGAGGCCCACAGGGTTGCGTCGAGGTTCTCGACCGTCGATTCGACACGCTGGAGGTCAAGTGCGAACTTCAGCTTGTCAGTCGGTGTCCATTTGAAGTTGAAGCCGTAATCCGTGGTGATGTTCTCGGAGAAGACATCCCGGCGTTGATTGTTGCTCTGGAGGCCGAACTCGGGGTTGCGGTTGTCGCGGCCGTCCTGTTGGTCGGCGCGCCAGCCGGTCGGGCCGGTGATGGTGCCGTTGGTGAAGACGCCGTCGTCGCCGAACTCGAAGGTCGTGCCGAGGACCGGACGCGAGTCGCCGTTGGAGGTGACGTTGTCGGTGGCGATTTCGACCGCATGCTCGGTCCAGGCCTGGGTCGCTTCGGACCGCAGAAACTGAGCCGTGGCGATCATGGTCCGATCAGGGCTGCGCCATTGTGCTGCCGCAGCATAGCCGGTGCGCTGGCGATCGAATTCCTGCGAGCGGAAGGAGGCGCCGCGCGGGAAATAGATCGGCTGCGATGCAATGCCCGACCGCAGCGAGAAGTTGGAAATCTGCTGGCCGTCGCCGCGGGACTTCAGCTGCGAATCGACGAAGTTGGCGAGGAAGCCGAACTCGCCGAGCGAGTTCTCCCAACGCTTGCTGCCCAGGATCGAATAGGTGGGCGTGTATTCCTCGGCCAGATCGCCGTAGCTGAGTTCGGCCGAGGCCGACAGCACGTCTCCGGCTTGATCGAACGGGACGCGGGTTCTCAGGTTGACCGTGCCGGCGATGCCGCCCTCGATCAGGTCGGCCGACTGGTTCTTGAACACGTCAACGCCGGCGAGGAGTTCGGATGGGACGTCGGCGAACCCGAGGGCGCGACCGTTGTTGGCCGTGAAGGCGTCGCGACCGTTGAACTCGGAACGGACGAAGGTGAGGCCGCGCACGACGACGCCGCTGCCTTCAACGGAGAAGTGGTCAGGGTCCACACCGGCGGCGAAGCGGTCGATCGAGACACCCGGGACGCGTTGAAGGGCTTCGGTGACGGAACGGTCGGGGAGGGCACCGATGTCCTGTGCGCTGATCGAATCAACGAAGACTTCGGCGTTGCGCTTGATGGTCTGGGCGCTTTGCAGGCTTCCACGAATGCCGGTGACCACCACTTCCTCGACCTCGGTATCGTCGGGATCGTCCTGGGCCGGAGCGGTCTGGGCCGAGGCGGGGGCACCGTAGACGGCGGCGGCGACAGCGAGCGCGGAGGCCCCATGACGCGCCCAATGGCGGTTGTGGGCCCGACCGGGCGCAGCTGTGGTGGCGGCCTGATGCATTTGTTTTCTCCCCAAGTGTTATAAAGTAGCGATTTGGTAACGCTACCATTGGTTCGAGACATACCGCAGTCCGAAGGGCGCTTCAAGTGTCTGAGTATTGGCAAGGTGCGTCAAATAACCGCCTGATTTTGCTGCGTTGCACAAATCAAAAGCGTCTTGCGGAACCCGCGTCGGCCGTGGTCAACCATGAGAAGGTTGGGAGCGCTAACGGACATGGTGGCGGAACGTATCCGGACGATCGTTATCGTGGGTGGCGGAACCGCGGGCTGGATGACGGCGGCGGCCCTATCGACCTTGCTGAACCGCTCTGGTCTGAGCATTCGACTGGTCGAGTCCGAGGAGATCGGGACGGTCGGGGTTGGTGAAGCGACCATTCCCCACATCCGCAGTTTCAACCAGAGGCTGGGTCTGGACGAGGACGAGTTCATGGCCCGGACTCAGGCCACCTTCAAACTGGGGATCGAGTTCCGGGATTGGGGCCGCCTGGGCGACTCCTACATCCACCCGTTTGGCGCCTATGGACGGTCGATCGAGCGCGTCGGCTTTCACCACCACTGGCTTCGACTGAGACGCGCGGGCGTGGCGGCCGACATCCACGACTATTCCCTGCCGGTCGTGGCGGCGCGCTTGGGGCGGTTCATGCGGCCGGAGACCGACCCCCGGTCCTTGCTGTCCACATTCTCCTATGCCTTCCAGTTCGATGCGGGGCTCTATGCCGCCTATCTGCGCCAGCATTCAGAGGCGCGAGGCGTGGTGCGACGTGAAGGCAAGGTCGTCGATGTCGAGCTGAACCGGGACAACGGTCACATCCGCAACGTCGTCCTGACCAGTGGCGAGCGATTGGAAGCAGATCTGTTCATCGATTGCTCCGGCTTCCGCGGTCTGCTGATCGAAGGCGCGCTGAAGGCCGGCTTTGAGGACTGGACGCGATGGCTACCGTGCGACCGCGCTGTTGCGGTGCCGTGCGACACCGTAGAGGCCTCGACGCCCTATACCCGCGCCACGGCTCTGGAAGCCGGCTGGTCGTGGCGGATCCCGCTCCAGCACCGTGTCGGCAACGGCTATGTCTATTCCAGCGCCTTTCTGTCGGACGATGACGCGGTGGAGCGTGTCATGGGCCGTCTGGAGGGCCCGGCCCGCGCCGAGCCTCGCATGTTGCGGTTCACGACGGGGCGGCGGCGCAAGCAATGGATGCACAACTGTGTCGCCATCGGCCTGTCCAGCGGCTTCCTGGAGCCGCTGGAGTCGACCAGCATCCACCTGATCCAGACCGCGATCACCAATCTGATCGAGCTGTTCCCCGACGCGGACCACGATCCCACCGACGCCGACGAGTTCAACCGGATCATGGAACTGGAATACGACCGGATCCGCGATTTCCTGGTGCTGCACTACAACGCCACGGAACGGGACGACACGCCGTTCTGGAACCATTGCCGGACGATGGAGGTCCCCGACAGCCTCGCCGAGAAGGTGGCTCTGTTCAAGGAGCGCGGTGTCGTCGCCCGGTATCGCGATGGCCTGTTTCTGGAGCCGAGCTGGCTCGCCGTCTATTTCGGCCAGAGGATCGAACCCGAAGCCTATGATGCGCTCAGCGATCGGGCACCCGAGGCGGCACTGGCCGAAACGCTCGAGACCCTGCGGACATCCGTGCAGCGGGCTGCGGCGGCAATGCCTTCGCATGAGGCCTTCGTGAAGGCCTGCTGTGCAGCCAAGGCCATGGCATGACGCGCAGCGTCCTCATCGTCGGTGGCGGTTCGGCAGGCTGGATGACGGCGGCGGCGCTTTCGCGGGCGACGCGGGGTCGCGTGGCGGTGCGCTTGCTGGAAGACCCGGACCAGATCGAGGACACCGGGGTGCTGGGGCCGTTCGAGGCAACCCTGCCGTCGCTGAACGGTTTCAACGCCTCACTGGGACTGACCGAGGCGACCCTGATCGCCAGGGCGAACGCGACCTTCCGGCTGGGCACGATGTTCAGGTCGTGGACCCGCAGAGATCACGACTACATCCATCCGTTCAGTGAGTTCGGCGGGACGATGGACGGGGTGCCGTTTCATCATCACTGGCTGAGGCTCAAGCAGGCCGGGATGGCACCGCCGCTTGAAGGTTTCGCCGTCGCAGCCGTGGCGGGACGAGCCGGTCGGTTCAGTCTGCCGTCGGACGACCCCCGCTCCGTGACCTCGACGATGGCCTATGGGCTGCACCTGCCCGTCGTCGACTATGTGGCCCTGGTTCGAGACGTCGCTTTAGCCGCGGGCGTCGAGCGGATCGCGGGACGGTTCGCGGACATCGAGCGACTGGCGGAGGGAGAAAGCCTGAAGGCCGTCATCGCCGATGACGGACGTCGGTTCGAGGCGGACCTGTTCATCGACGCGACGGGCCAGAAGGGTGCTCTGATTTCACGCCTGGACGCGGGCCGGGTGGATTATTCGCACTGGCTCCCGTCCGATCGTATCAGCGTGGCCCTGGGCCCGGCCGAAGCCCTGGGCCCGCTGACGGAGGCGAAGGCCTTGCGAGGCGGCTGGTCCTGGAAGGCCCCTCTGGGGAACGGCGTCGGGACCATGCGGGTCTCGGCCAGCGCCTTCGAGGCCTCGGGCGCACAGCCGCAGATCAAATTTTCAAATGGGCGGCGGTCCCAGGCCTGGGTCGGCAACTGTGTCGCGATCGGATTGTCGGCGACGACCTTTGAACCCCTGGAGGCGTCCGGTCTGCATCTGGTTCAGAGTGGCGTGAGCAAGCTGCTGGGCCTGTTCCCGTCGAACGATTCGATGACTTCCGCCGCTGCCGAGTACAATCGTCTGATCGCGGCCGAGGCCGATCGGCTGCGGGACTTCATGATCCTGCACTACCGGGCGAACGCCCGCAAAGGCGAGCCGCTGTGGGACGCTGTCCGCAATACGGCTCCACCGGATGAACTGGCCCACAAGGTTCGAATGTTCTCAAGTCGCGGGCGCGTCAGTCTGTACGACGAGGAAACCTTCGAGGATTCCAGCTGGATCGCCGTATTCATGGGCCAGAACCTAATTCCGCGACGGTATCATCCGATCGTCGATCAGACGCCGATCGCGGACCTGGCCGCACGTCTGGGACGCATGCAGGCGGTGATCGGTCAGGCCGTCGAAGCCATGCCGACCCACGCCGCGATCCTGACCCGATACTCACGCGAACCGACACAACCCAGGCCATCGTGACCCATGACGACTGACAACCGCATACGAAAGATCGCCATCGTCGGCGGGGGCACGGCAGGCTGGATGACCGCAGCTGCCCTGGCCAAGATCCTGGGCCCCGGTTACGCCGAGATCACTCTGATCGAGTCCGACGAGATCGGGACCGTCGGCGTCGGTGAGGCGACGATCCCCCAGATCCGCACCTTCAACACCATGCTCGGTCTGGACGAGGACGAGTTCATCCGGCGCACCCAGGGGACCTTCAAGCTGGGCATTCAGTTCCGCGACTGGGGCCGCATCGGAGATCGCTATTTCCATCCGTTCGGCCCGTTCGGCGTGGATATGGAGGGCGTGTCATTTCACGCCTTCTGGCTGCGGCTGAACCAGCAGGGCGATTCCTCGTCGATCTCCGAATACTCCCTCCAGGCCATGGCGGCCGAGCGGGGCAAGTTCATGCGCCCCATCGATGCCGGCCGATCGCCCCTGTCCAAGATCGCCTATGCCTTCCATTTCGATGCAGGACTGTATGCCCGCTATCTGCGGGACTATTCCGAGGGCCGGGGCGTGACGCGGCTGGAGGGCCGGATCGTCGATGTCGCCCTGCGTGGCAGTGACGGGTTCGTCGAACGCCTGAACCTGGACGACGGTCGGACCGTCGAGGCTGATCTGTTCGTCGACTGCTCCGGTTTTCGCGGGCTGCTGATCGAGGGGGCCTTGGCGACCGGTTACGATGACTGGTCGCACTGGCTTCCCGCCGACCGGGCCGTTGCCGTTCCGTGCGAGCGGGTCGGGGATCCGGTGCCCTTCACGCGCTCGACGGCGCGGGCCGCTGGATGGCAGTGGCGGATCCCGCTCCAGCACCGGACCGGCAATGGCTACGTCTTTTCCAGCCGCTTCATCGGCGAGGCCGACGCCACGGCAGACTTGCTGAGCCAGCTGGATGGCAAGGCTTTGGCCGAGCCCCGGACGCTTCGCTTCACGACCGGGCGACGCAGGAAATCCTGGAACAGGAACGTCGTCGCGCTAGGGCTGGCGTCAGGCTTCATCGAACCGCTCGAATCCACCAGTATCCACATGGTCCAGAGCGGCATCGCCAACCTGTTGGCCATGTTTCCGACCAAGGCGTTCGAGCAGGCCGAGACGGACCGGTTCAACCGGGTCGTCGCCTATGAGGCCGAGCGGATCCGCGACTTCATCATCCTGCACTACAACGCGACCCAGAGGACGGACACGGAATTCTGGAACTACGTCCGGACCATGCCCGTGCCGGACAGCCTTCTTGAAAAATATGAGATCTTCCGCAGCCGGGGCCGGGTGTTCCGGGAGAACGAGGAGCTGTTCAACGACACCAGCTGGTTCGCCGTCATGATCGGCCAGAATGTCGCCCCGGCCAGCTATGATCCTGTCGCCGATGTGCTGACCGTCGACGAGACCCGGCGACGGCTGGCCCAGACGGCCGAGGCGATCCGCAACTCGGCGGATTATATGCCGGCCCACTCAGCGTTCATAGCCGAGCATTGTTCTGCTTGAGGGAGTGGGCAGCTTGGCCTTAGCCTTGCCGTCGCGGTCGGTCCGTGTAATTGTCTGAGTTGTCGATCCGGGCGCTGCAGGCTCGCAATGTCGGCCTAAACTTCATATTCGATCAGCCGGGCAAGAGCTGAAAGGCGGGGGCATCCATGCACGCGATGACAACGACCGAGATATTTCTGATCGCGCTGCTGCTGATATTCACGGCGCCGTATCTGATCTGGCGCGGCCTGCGCACCGACTACTACGCGCCTCTCGTCGTTGTTCAGATCGTGTGCGGGATCCTGCTGGGCCCAGGAGTGCTCGGAGCCGTCGCCCCGGGCTACTATGAGTTCGTCTTCAATCCTCAGGTCATCACCGCTCTGAACGGTGTGGCTTGGTGGGCCGTGATGATCTTCGTCTGGATCGCGGGGATCGAGCTGGACCTGAAGCAGGCGTGGGCTCGGCGCGGTGAGACCGGGGTCACGGCGGGGCTGGCCCTTGTCGTGCCGCTGGTGTTCGGCGCTGTGGCCGGTGTCGCGATGCTTCAGCTTCCGGGCTGGGTCGGGGCGAACGGTCAGCCCTGGCAGGTCGTGCTGGGCATCGGCATGGCCTGTGCCGTGACGGCCCTGCCGATCCTGGTGCTGTTCCTCGAGAAGCTGGAGATACTGCGGCTACCGTTGGGACAGCGCGTGCTTCGCTACGCCAGCCTGGACGATATCGCCATCTGGGGCGTGCTGGCCCTGATCCTGCTGGACTGGGAACGGGTCGGACGTCAGGCGATTTTCCTGGTGGGCTTTGCGGTCGCGACCTATGCGATCCGGGCGCTGATGAAGCGGCTGCAGGAACGCGACCGCTGGTATGTGTCCCTGATCTGGCTGGCAGGTTGCGGGTTCGCGGCCGACTGGTGCGGGCTGCATTTCATGGTGGGGGCCTTCCTGTCGGGCGCCGTGCTGGACGGCGAATGGTTCGACCGCAAGCGGATGGACCAGTTTCGCGACCATATCCTGTTGGCCATCATGCCGGTCTTCTTCCTCAGCACGGGCCTGCGGACCCAGTGGGACGTGGGCGGGGTGGCGGTGTTCGGGGCCGCGGCCTTGCTGTTGTTCGCCTCGGTGGCAGGCAAGTTGGCGGGTCTTCAGATCGCCGGTCGCATCCTGAAATGGGAGAAGGGCGAGGCCTCGATCATCGGGTGGCTGCTTCAGACCAAGGCCCTGATCATGATCATCTTCGCCAACATCCTGCTGGACCGGGGGATCATCACCAACGAGACCTTCACCGCGCTTCTGCTGATGGCCGTCGGATCGACGATGCTGACCATCCCGATGGTCACGCCGGCGCTGCGCAAGCTGAAGGATCTCGCGACCCGGGGAGGTTAGCCGGGCGACAGGAAGGCCGCGACCCAGACGAAGGGCGCGTTCCAGTTGATGGCCACCTCGTTCTGGGTGAAGGCCCCGATGTCGTCGCGCCAGCAGGTCTGGGGCAGGCATTTGCCACGCATCGTCTCGGCGACCGGATCGCTCATATTGGTGTTGTTCGGCCCCCCCGAGAGCACCCCGGCCGGAGGCACCGGATAGGCGGGGTCGCTGGAGTGGGCCCAGAACCGGTGGTGCGGATTGCGCATCGGCCGGTCGCCATATCCGGTCACATAGGACTGATCGAGCGGATTGCGGCCCAGCACATAGTCCATGGCGGCCACGACCCCGTTCCTGAATGCGGGGTCTCCGGTGAAATCATGCGCCAGCCCCAGCACCATCGCCCGGTTCATCAGATTGCCGTTGGAGCCCCAGCTGTAGTTCGGTCCCGCGAAGGGCTGGCCGTAACCCTGTGTCGCGCCCTCGGAGAGATAGGCCCGGCCGGCCGCGATCAGGGCCTGGCGCGCGCGCTGACGCTCGGCTTCGGGAAGACGATCAGTCGACAGGGCCAAGGCGATGGTCCCGAGGGTTCCCACGCCGTTCCAGCCGATATCCCCCGTCGCGCGATCTCCGGTCGGACCCGCCAGATAGTGGCGCGAAGCCCTCAGAGCCTCCAGCAAGGCCGAGTCTCCGGTGGTGACGTAGAGTTCTGCCGTGGCCCAATAGAGTTCGTCAGTCAGGTTGTCGTCACCGTAGTCACCGCCTCCGTGGAAGGAGCCCACGGCGTAGATGTCCGGATGGCGTCTCGCTGCGGCCATCCCGCGTTGGGCGGCGTCCAGCGCGCGGGCCGAGAACGCGGGGTCGATGGTCTTCCAGATCCGCGCGGCCTGGGCGGCCACGGCGACCATGTTCAGGGTCGCAGCCGTGTTCGGGGCATAGAGATACCGCGTCTCCGGATCGTTCGCCGGGGCCATAGGCAGGGCTGTCCAGCGGACGTCGTGGACCTTGTGATGCACCAGGCCGCCGGCGCCGATCTCGGTGAAGGTCAGAGGCTGTTCTCGAGTGAATCGGCCCACGGGAACGCGCAGGCGTGCGCCGTCCGGGACCTGCATCCGCAGCAGGAACTCGACCTCCCAGCGGGCCTCGTCCAGCAGGTCCGACACACCGTTGCCGGCCTCGGGGATGTCGGCCGAGCCGTCCGGATAGGGGGCGGCTTGCCCTGACAGCGTGGCGCGTTCCCAGGCGTTCAGCAGGGTCCAGGTCGAGATGCCGCCGTTGACGACATATTTGCCGTGGTCGCCCGCGTCATACCAGCCTCCGGAGACATCGAGGGTGTAGTCGCAGCCCGGCCAGACATTGCCGCGCATGTCTTCGCCCGCAAAACAGGTCGCGCGATCCGGTGCATGTCCCGCGGGGCGAGCGAGATCCGGGCGGGCGACGTGTTCGGCCTCGATCGCGATCCCGCTGCGGTTCTCGTAGAAGAAGACAAGGGCGTCGCGCTTGATCGCCGCAAACGGCGCGTCGGAGATCACGAGGTTCCGGCGATGGTCGCCGATTGTCAGCTGATAGGTTCCCGCCGCGCGGAGATCGTCGAACCGGATCGTATGGACATGGTCGCCGGACGTTGGGTCGAGCCCGACCACGACCGTCTGACCGCGAAGCACAACACGGCCGTCCGCGGCGGCGATAGACCAATCGAGGGTGCGCGTTGCGGGGTTCACGAGCGTGGCCGCCTTGGGTCCATCAGTCTCGAACGCGACCTGGTTCATTCGGACGGGATCCAGCGGTGGGATCTGAGCCATCGTTCCGCTGCCTACGGAGGCCGTCGCCAAGGCAGCGAGGCTGACACGGAAAACCGTCCGAACCCTGTTTGAAATGGGCATGGGAACACCTCGATGATCTGGACCAGGGCAGTCGGGGTCAGTGGCCAGACCGGGCATGGGGGCCGAAGGTGACGCCGACGAAGCCGCCGGCGGTGCGGGTGCTGAGGATGGTGCCATCCACGTCCCGGGCCAGGGTGGTCCAGTCTCCCCGTTCGGCGGCGTAGGCGAAGTCGTAGCGATCGGCGCGAGCGGTGACGCGAAGGCGCGTGGCGTCGGCCGGCCCGGCCAGAGGGGCGTTGGCGATCACGACGCCCTCGGCAGCCTCTGAAGGACCGGCCCGGCGGCGAAGTTCGACGACCGGCTTTCCGGCCTCCTGCCCGACGGCCAGGAAGTAGAACCAGTCGTCGTTCTGGAGGGTGGCAAGGCCGGCGCGGTCACCGTCCTCCTTTGGTGTCCAGTGCATCACGGTTTCGGCGGTGGCGAACTGATGCTGCTGGCGTCGACCGAGAAAGGACGGGTTGGCGTTGTCGCCCAGGTCGACGGGACGCGGCGTGAGGCTCAGGGAGCCCGGCTGTGACGTCAGGTCGTACCAGGTCTCGCGCGGATTGCGCATCATCATCCAGTAGGACGGAAGGGCAGGGCCGTCGAACGCATCGACGACGCGGAACGGGCCGGTGGTCGGCACGGCCGGCGCAGGCTGCCGGGGCAGGTCCGGGCGCTCGGCCTGATAGGGGATCACCTGGCCCGGGATCGTGATGATCGGCCATTCGCCTGACCAGTCGACGGGCAGAAGGAAGGTCTCGCGCCCGGTATTGTACTGGTCCGGCCCATAGGGCCGCACGGCCAGGAAGGTGGCCCACCAGTCGCCGTCGGGGGTCTGGACCAGGTCGGCGTGTCCGGCCGAGGTGATGGGGTTCGGGCGCGTCGGGTCGAGGCCGCGCTGCGTCAGGATCGGGTTGCCGGCAAAGGCCTCGAACGGGCCGTCGGGTGACCGCGATCGAAGGGCGACCTGGGAATGGCCCTCGGCGGTGCCGCCCTCGGCGCAGGTCAGATAATACCAGCCGTTGCGATAGGTGAGGTGAGGGCCCTCGATCCAGATGGGCCTGGTGCTGAAATCCACGCCCCCGTTCACCAGCACGGTGCGGGCCCCGTAGGTAGCCTGGCGCGCGATGTCGAATTTCTGGATCCAGATGGCTCGATGGCCTTCGTATTCGGGCATGCCCTGCGGCGGGCCGTTGTTCAGGATCCAGGCCTGACCCTCGGCATCGACGAACAGCGAGGGATCGATGGCGCCTTCAAGGTCGGGCAACCAGACGGGGTCGCTCCACGGCCCGGCCGGGTCGGTCGCGGTAATCAGGAAATTGCCGCCGCAGTCGACGCAGGTGTTCAGGATGTAGAACAGCCCGGCATGATGCTCGATGGTCGGGGCGAAGACGCCGCGCGATAATCCGAGTCTGGCGAAATCCAGCTGGCCGGGCCGGTCGATCGCATTGCCGATCTGGGTCCAGTTGACCAGGTCCTTGCTGTGAAAGACCGGGATTCCCGGGAAGTAGGAGAAGGTCGAGGTGACCAGATAGAAGTCGTCTCCGACCCGGGTCACGGACGGGTCGGGATAGAAACCGGTCAGGATCGGGTTGCGGTACTGGCCCGGCGAAACGGGCACCGACGTCGCCGGATCGCGGCCCTCATAGGTGAAGGATTCGAAGCGCGCAGGCGCGGTCTGGGCGAGGGCCGTCCCGGTAAGCAACGCTGTGGCCAGACCCACGGAAAGGGCAAGAAAGTGCTTTTTCATTTGTCAGACATTTAGGGGTGATCTTATAAGGTTGGCAACCCCTGACTGGAGCCACCCATGATCGACAGACGCGCGTTTCTTGCGAGCACCGCCGTGCTGGCGATGCCGATGGCCGCGAGCGCGGCACCCCGCGATACAGATCGTCCGTCGTTGCACAGACTGGCTGCAAGCAAGGGGATCCTGTTCGGCACGGCGATCAGCGCCGGTCAGGCGACGGCCCGCGCCGGGACGCCCGAGGAGCGCTATCGCGCCGTGGTGCTGGCGGAATGCGGGGCCCTGGTCTGCGAGAACGAGATGAAGTGGCCCGCCCTGAGGCCGGATGCCGCGACCTTCGACTTCTCGCGTTCCGATGCAATCGTGGCCCTGGCCGAAGGGCATGGGATGAAGATGCGCGGCCACACCCTGCTGTGGCACCATCCGGACTGGTTCCCGCGCTGGCTGACCGAATACGATTTCGGCTCACGGCCGGCGGTGGAGGGTGAGCGGGTGCTCCAGGCCCACATCCGTCGCGTCGGCGAGCACTATCCGCAGGTCGTGTCGTGGGACGTGATCAACGAGGCGGTCGACGCCGATACGGGCGAGCGGCGCGAGACCAGCCTGTCGCGTGCGATGGGGCCGGAGGTGTTGGACGTCGCCTTCCACACGGCCCGCGAGGCGGCCCCGAAGGCCCGGCTGCTCTACAACGACTACATGAGCTGGGAGGCCGGCCATGAGAACCACCGCGCGGGGGTCCTGAAGCTGCTGGAGGGGTTCAAGACGCGGGGCGTGCCGATCGACGGACTGGGCGTGCAGAGCCATATCGGCTCGGGCAATGCCGACAACTCGGTCGGATTTGACACCGCGCAGGAGACGGAATGGCGGCGGTTCCTGGACGAGGTCACCGGCATGGGGCTGACGCTCGAGATCACCGAGTTCGATGTCCATGACAAGAACCTGCCGGCCGATCCGGTCGTCCGGGATCGCGAGGTCGCGGCCCTGGGGCGTCGGTATCTGGACCTGATGCTGGAGTATCCCCAGCTGGACACGGTCATGGCCTGGGGGATGTCGGATCGATACACATGGTTGCAGGGTCGCTGGCCCCGCGCCGACGGTCTGCCCAAGCGAACCAATCCCTATGATGCGGAGTTCCGGGCCAAGCCCTTGCGCGAGGCCATGGCGGCGTCCTTCCAGGCGGCCGCACCTCGACCTCAGGCCGTCTGACGCGGCCCGGTGCATCCATGGCGGTGGCGGTCCTGAAAAGGGGCCGCCAAACCGCCAAACCGCCAAAAAGAGAAAAGCAGGGATGGCGGTGGCGGCCTCGAAAACACGCCGCCAAACCGCCAAACCGCCAGATACCCAAATCTGGAACGCCATGCGGCGACGTTCCCCATCCTGACTTTTCAAAGACCCGTTTGAGGACATGGCTTCGCGACAGATCGGGCGCAAGTAGCGGATAGGAAAATATTCAGGCCGAGTGGCGCGCGATTCACCCTGATATGTGGCGGTGATGCAGGGCCTCGCCTGAGGGTCTCTTGAATCTAGGGTCCAGCTCACCACGCCACATCTTCTTGTCATCGTCGGGCTTGTCCCGAGGATCCAGACTCACGCTGGTGCTGCTTGGTGGGGGTTGGGATCCTCGGGACAAGCCCGAGGATGACGGGCCAACGAAGGTTCACGTCACCTGCTTGTCAGACGAAGATTCGACCCAGCCGAACTGTGTGCAAACCTCAGTTCCCCGGCGCGAACGGGAACGACAGGGCCTTGTAGTAGGACAGGGGATGGGCCGGGGGCGTCACGCCGGCCGGCAGGGCGCGGCCCGAGACGTCGCTGAAGTAGGCGATGCTGGCGTCGCGCCACCACTGGGCCTCGTTCTGCTGGATCGCCAGGAAGGCGGAGACCTCCTCGAACCGCTGGCTGTCGATCTCGGTCTCCAGCCCCGACCAGGTCCGCCGCATCTCCGCGACGGACGCCACGCCCTCATCATAGGTGTGGACGAGTTCGGTCCAGAGGGGGCGGCCAGACGGCATCCGGTAATCCCAGCTCAGGTGATGGAACCACAGCAGTTCAGTCTGCGGTGTCGTCGCCGGATCGGCGTAGCGGGCGGCGAGGGCCGGGGCGTACTGGGCGATGGCGTTGCTGCCGGTCGCGGTACGATCGAAGCCGATCCCGGTCGGGCCGGCCTGATGGTAGTAGACCGGGTTCCACTCGGGCCGGGCGAGGTCGGCGACCCAGGGGCCGGGTCCATAATGGTGGCCGGTCGCCATGACGTGGTGCAGGCCGAGCGGCGTCATGTAATCGACCACGGCTTCGCGTGACGCCATCATCATCTCCACGATCGAACCGACGGCCTGTGCTTCGTTCGTGAAGGTCATGCGGGCCCATTCCTCGGCGATCGGCCGGGCGCGGGCGGCTTCGGGATCCCAGGCCATGCGACCGAAGACGTACCAGTTGGCCTGATCGAAATGGGAGCCGGACCAGTTACGGTCCGAGCCGATGTTGGCGACGCCGGCCATCCCGGTCAGGGCGTGCCCATCGACCGAACCATCGACGACCCGGGCCACGGTCGCGCCGGGGCCGGGGCGCAAGGTTTCCGACTGCAGCGCCTCTTCGTACATCGTCCCCAGATAGGCGAGATGGGTCGCGAACCCGAGGTATTCCTTGGTGATCTGGAACTCGATCATCAGGGGCGTTTTCGGCATGGCCCCGAACATCGGGTGGAAGGGCTCGCGTGGCTGGAAGTCGATCGGCCCGTTCTTGACCTGGACGATCACATTTTCGCGGAACTGGCCGTCCAACGGCGTGAAGTCGGCATAGGCCTGTCTGGCGCGGTCGTCGGGGTTCTCGTGCGAATAGACGAAGGCGCGCCACATCACGACGCCGCCGTGCAGGGCCACGGCATCGGCCAGCAGATTGGCACCCTCCGCGTGGGTGCGATGATAGTCCTGAGGGCCGGGCTGGCCTTCGGAGTTCGCCTTGACCAGGAAGCCGCCGAAGTCGGGTATGGCGGTATAGATCTCGTCCGCCTTGGCGCGCCACCAGGACTGAACCCGGGGGTCGAGCGGGTCGGCGGAGGTCAGGCCACCGATCTCGATCGGTGCGCTGAAACGCGCAGACAGATAGACCTTGATACCATAGGGCCTGAAGACATCGGCGAGGGCGGCGGCCTTTTCGATATAGGGCGCGGTCAGGCTTGTGGCGCTGGCGTTGACGTTGTTGAGGATCGTGCCGTTGATGCCGATCGAGGCGTTGGCCCGGGCATAGTCCGTATACAGAACGGGGGTGAAGTCCGGCAGGCGATGCCAGTCCCAGATCGACTGACCCGAATAGCCACGCTCCACATGGCGATCCAGATTGTCCCAGTGGTTCAGGACCCGCAGTGCGACCTTTGGGCTCGACGCGATGTCGAGGTCGGCGACCGAACCGCCGGTCTGGATCCGACGCAGGAAGGCGAAGGCGCCGTACAGCAGGCCGACGTCCGTATTGGCCGCGATCACGGTCGCCGCGCCGCCGTCGATCGTCACGCTGCGGATCAGATAGCCCTCTCGGCCCAGGTCGGAGAGGGGCAGATCGAGCGCTGCGATGGCCGGGGCCGAGGACGTGCCGTAGACGATCGCGCCCGGCCTGATCCTCGGCGTGACGGCCGGGAGTTGGCCCAGGAGGCCTTCGATGCCCCGTGACAGTTCGGCGGTGACGATGTCGACGGTGGGGCCGGCGGCCTGGGGTGCGAGGCTGAGCGTATGGGGGTGGGCCGCGACCGCCTGTTCGGTGGGGACGGGTCGGTAGCGCAGCCAGAGGTCATAGCCGTCTTCGGCCCGGACGCTCGTCGAGGCGGCCATGGCAAGGGCCCAGGCGAGAAGGCATGACCCCACGGTCAGGATGTTCGGTCGCACGTCGGTTTCCTCCATCGACCCGTGACCGGGTTCTCGAACAGGCTGAGCCGATAGCGGTTGACATCGCTCGGGGCCTGCATTCTGGTAGCGCTATCATGACATGACCCCGGCGCAAGACCAAGGGCAGAGACGGCGCAAGCCGTCGCGGAGGAAGAAAGTGTCCAGGCTCACACACGAGGGCACCCGGTGCCCGGCGGGGGCGATGCCTCCACGACCTGTCGATGCGCGCGCGTGGTTCGGTCGGCTGAGCATCGCACTTCTGTGTCTCTCCTTCAGTTTGAGCACCGCTGCGGCCCAGACGTCGGCGCCGGTGGAGCGATGGGTCGGGGCCTGGGCCTCGTCCCAGCAGGTGCCGGAGCCCAACAATGCCTTGCCGGCCGGTGCGCTGGACGATGCGACGCTTCGACAGATCGTCCGCCTGACGCTGGGCGGCTCTCAGGTCAGGGTTCGGGTATCGAATGTGTTCGGGGTGACGCCGCTGGTGATCACCGCCGCGCGGATCGCCAGACCGGTGGTCGTCGATGGCCCCATCATTGATCCCGCGACCGATCGCGCCCTCACCTTCGCCGGACGACCCGGCGTGACCATCCCCGCCGGAGCCGAGGTCACGTCCGACCCGCTGGCGCTGGAGACCTCGGCCCTGGACAGTCTGACCGTGAGTCTGCATTTCGCATCGATGCCGTCGGTCCAGACGAGCCATCCGGGGTCGCGCGCCACCTCCTATGTCGCCAAGGGTGACAGGACCGGAGCCGCCGATCTGCCGGACGCCCTGCGTGTCGATCACTGGTACAATCTGTCCGGCGTGGATGTGCTGGGCGCAGGTGATCGGGTGGCGATCGCGGTCATCGGGGATTCGATCACCGACGGCTATGGCGTGGTGGCGAACAGCAATACGCGGTGGACGGACGGCTTTGCCGAACGGCTCCAGGCGTCGATCGGAACCGCGCGCTTCTCGGTTCTGAATCATGGGCTCGGGGGCAACCGGGTGCTGCTGGACGGCCTGGGGCCGAACGCCCTGGCACGGTTCGAGCGCGACGTCCTGGGCCAGACGGGTGTCGGCTATTTCATCATCATGGAGGGGGTGAACGACCTGGGCTCCCTGACCCGCGAAAGACCGGCCAGCCCCCAGCAGCACGCCGACCTCGTGCATTTCGTCACCGCCGCCTATGGCCAGATGGTCGAGCGCGCGCGGGCGCGTGGCATCGTGGCGATCGGGGCGACGATCACGCCGTTCAGCGGCTCGGACTACTATCGGCCGCCGGCCGAGACCGAGGCCAGCCGAAACGCGATCAATGCCTGGATACGGACGCCGGGCAATTTCGACGCGGTCATCGATTTCGACGCCGTGATGCGCGATCCGGCCAATCCGACCCGGTTGCGGCCTGAGGTCGACAATGACGGTCTGCACCCCTCCATCGCCGGCTATCGCGCAATGGCGGATGCTGCCGCCGAAGTCATTTCCAGGATCCAGCAGCCATGACCAGAACGATCGCCCGCTTCGTCACGGCCCTGGCTGCCCTTGTCGCCGCGGTGGCGCCGCTGACGGCGGCGGCGCAGCAGATCGCCCTGACCTTCGACGACCTGCCGTCTCACAGTGCCCTGCCGAAGGGCGAGACGCGGGTCGGTGTGGCTGCTCGGGTGATCGCAGCGCTGAACGAGGCTGACGCGCCTCCGAGCTATGGGTTCATCAACGGAGGGTCGGTGGTCGCCGATCCTGAAAGCGGTCGCGTGCTGGCGTTGTGGCGGGCGGCGGGGCATCCGCTGGGAAACCACACCTGGACCCATATGCGGCTCGATGACGAGGATCGCGGGCCCTTCAAGGCCGAGATCGAGATGAACGAGCCCCTGCTGGCGGCCGTGATGGGCGAGGCGGACTGGCGCTGGTTCCGCTATCCGTACCTCTATGAGGGCGCGACCGCGGAGGCGCGTTCGGACGTCAGGCGCTTTCTGTCCGGGCGAGGTTATCGCGTGGCCAGCGTCACGCTGAGCTTCGACGACTATGCCTGGAACGAGCCCTATGCCCGTTGTGCGGACAAGGGAGACGCCGAGGCCATCGAGCGGCTGGAGGCCAGCTTTCTGGCGTCCGCGCGCACCAGCCTGATCCAGGCCCGTGCCCGGTCGAAGGCGGCCCTGGGGCGCGACATCCCCTATGTGCTGCTGATGCATATCGGGGCGTTCGACGCCCGCATGCTGCCGAAGCTGCTCGACCAGTACCGTCGCGACGGGGCGACCTTCGTGACGCTTGAGCAGGCACAGGCCGATCCCTTCTATGCCGGTGACACGCAGGTGCCGCTTGGGACGGATCAGCTCGGCCTGCCGTCCTTTGCCGGTGAACCGCAGGGCTCCGTGATTCCGGCCGATCTCGATCGGCTTTGCAGGACCGGTTGAGCCTCAGGCTTCGCCGGCCTTGGCCGCCTTCGATTTCGCAGGCTTTGACCCCAGGCGGGCAGGGGGGGCGTCGGATTGGCGAAGGATCAGGTGATAGGGCATGATCTCGTCGACGGGCTTGGCGGCCTGGCCCGAGCCCTTTCGCCGGATCGCCTCGGCCAGCAGCAGGACCGCGTTCCGCGACATCTCCGAGACCGGCTGGCGGATCGTCGTCAGCTCGGGCCAGACGGTCGTGGCCAGGGCGGTGTCGTCGAAGCCGCACACTGTCAGGTCGCGCGGCACGTCCATCCCGAGACGATGGGCGACCGCGATGGTCGCGGCGGCCATGTCGTCGTTGCTCGCGAAAATGGCCGTCGGGGCGACCGGGAGCGACAACAGGCGATCGGCCGCATCACGACCGGAGTGATAGGTGAAGAACCCCTGGGCCACGAGCTCGGGATCGATGGCGATTCCCTCAGCCGCCAGGGCCGCGACATAGCCCTCGTAGCGCTGGGCGCTGGCCGTCTGGTTGGGATGTCCCCGGATGAACCCGATCCGGCGGTGCCCACGTTCGATGAGATGGCGGGTCATGGCCTCTGCGGCATGGAAGTCGTCGATACGGACGGCGGACGCAGACACGGGAGGCTCGCCCGTGGCGACCACGACCGTCGGCAATCCCGCCAGTCTCAGACCCTCGACGATGGCGGAGGCGTCACACAGGGGCGGCGGAAGGATCACCCCGTCGACGCCGGCGGCGACCAGTCGGTCGACGGCCCGCAGCTCGGCCTCTTCGGTATCGCATTTCTGGACGACGAGCTGGAAACCGCTGCGGCTGCACTGATCCAGGCTGCCAAGCAGGAACTCGCTCAGATAGGCCGCGCTGGGGTTTGAATACAGAAGGCCGACGCTGATCGCGCTGGCGCTGGCCAGATTCCGCGCCGCTGCGTTGGGTGCATATCCCAGCTCGCGGATCGCCTCGCTGACGCGTTCACGGGTGCTCTCGCGGACGTTCTTTTCGCCGTTGATGACGCGGGACACGGTCATCGGCGACACGCCCGCATGACGGGCCACGTCGGTGATGGTCTGGCCACCGGCGCGGCGGCGCTTTGTCCTCTGATCCAAGCCTGCCTCCCCCTTGGCGATCATGTTTCATAGCCGGGATGAGGGATGACGGCGAGGGCGGTGGACCGGATGCGCGCCGTCACCGCGGTGGCGGCCCGGACGACTCCCGGATCAGCAAGGTGTGGGCATGATCCTGGCGCATGGTCACCGGGGTCCCGTCCAGCTGGGACACGACCATGTCCGCAGCCGACGCACCCATCTCGAAGACGGGTTGCCGGACCGTGGTCAGGCGCGGCCATGTGATTCTCGACACCTCGGAGTCGTCGAAGCCGACGATCGAGATGTCTTCAGGGGCCGACAGTCCTCGCTCGCGCGCGGCCATCAGGGCACCGACGGCCATGTCGTCGTTCTGGGCCAGGATCGCGGTCATTCCGGCCTTGCGGTCGAACAGTCGGCATGCCGCCTCGTAACCACTGGCGCGTGTGAACAGTCCTGGCTCGATCATGATCGGGTCCAGGGCGACGCCGGCCGCCTCAAAAGCCTGGCGGTACCCGATCAGGCGCGCAGCACTGGAGGCGTGGGTCGGATCGCCCAGGATCACGGCGATCGAGACATGACCCAGGCTCAACAGGTGTTCGGCGATCTCACGCCCGGCCGCAACGTCGTCGATCAGGTTGCTTGGGCCGGCCTGCAGATCCTGGGTTGGAGCGATGCGGGCAAAACGGATGCCGGCGGCGGTCAGATCGGCAAGGACGCGCGGGTTGTCGGATGCGGGCGGCGCCAGAACCACGCCATCCAGAGCGGCCGAGCGCAGCAGGCCGACGACTTCGGCCGCGCGGTCCTGGATTGAGGATACCGGGATCACGACGAGACGATAGCGGGTCAACCTGAGCCGATCCAGCACGCCCATCTGCAGTTCGACGACGTAGCTGGGGGAGGGGTTCTCGTAGAGAAGGCCGATCAGGTGCGATCGGCGCCGGACCAGTCCCTGGGCGAATACATTGGGATGATAGTCGAGTTCCTGGGCCGCTTCGCGCACACGTTCCCTGACCGCAGCGCTGACGTTCGGAGCGTCGTTGAAGACCCGCGACACGGTCTTGATCGACACACCGGCCTTCAAGCCGACATCGACAATGGTCGCGCGCCGTATCTCCTTCACCAATGCTGCCCGTCCTTCTGGCGCTGTTGCCTGTGTTTCACGGCTAGCCGCTTGCGCGGGCCGGGTCCAGCTTGGAGCTTGAACCACATTTGGAACATCATTCCGATAGCGCTAACATAAATGCCATTGACAACGTGCGACAACTGGCCGATTTCTACCCTGCGAGTGGCACGAACGCCGCCGAATAAAACAGACGTCGGCTAAGCCGACGCGGAGGGAAACATGAGGGAAATGACGTTCATAAAGACGCTTGCGCGCTCGAGTTCGGCTCTGGCGCTCATGACCGGCCTGATGCTGCCGGCCGCCGCTCTGGCGCAGACCGCGCCGACCGGGCCGCAATCCGAGGACGCGACGTCCCTGGATGAAATCATCGTCACCGGGGTCCGGGCCAGCCTGGATCGGGCGATGGACATCAAGCGCAATTCGTCGGGCGTCGTGGACGCCATCTCCGCCGAAGACATCGGCAAATTCCCCGACACCAACCTGGCCGAGTCCCTCCAGCGCGTCAGCGGCGTGTCGATCAACCGCGTCAACGGCGAAGGCTCCGAAGTGACGGTGCGCGGCTTCGGCGGCGGCTTCAACCTCGTCACCCTGAACGGCCGTCAGATGCCGACTGCGAACGTCGTCGCTGTCGGTGGCGACCAGAACGTCGACTTCGCGACGGCGACCAGCCGTTCGTTCGACTTCTCCAACATCGCTTCCGAAGCGGTCGGTCGCCTCGAGGTCTACAAGACCGGCCGGGCCGAAATGCCCTCGGGCGGCATCGGTGCCACCATCAACGTCGTCACCCGCCGGCCGCTCGACAACCGCGAAGCCGGCCTGCAAGGCAGCTTCGGCGTCAAGGCCGTCGCCGACACCAGCGTCGATCGCGGCGATGAGATCACGCCCGAAGCCTCCGGCCTGCTGAGCTGGACCGACGACAATCAGAAGTTCGGTGTCCAGGTCTTCGGTAGCTACC
>NZ_JAEMRD010000002.1:0-31273 GCF_016463485.1 Brevundimonas sp. | reverse complement strand
AGCTACCAGAGCCGCGACAGCGCCGCCGCCAGCGCCACGTCCAACGCCTGGAACATCCGCACCCGCGACGTCTTCCTCGATCCGGCCAACGGCTTCGTGAACGCCCAGACGACGGTGACGAACCGTCCGGCCACCAACCAGCTGATCGCGGTTCCGAACGACAGCCGCTACCACTTCTCGGAATCAACCCGCGAACGGATCAACGGCCAGGCCGTGTTCCAGTGGCGTCCGATGGATACCCTGACGCTGACGGCCGACGTTCTGTACGCCCAGAACAGCACGACCGAGGCGCGGTCCGACCAGACCAACTGGTTCAACCGTCCCTTCCGCCAGGTGACGTTCGACACGAACGCCGACGTCGCCACCACTGTGTTCCTGCAAGAGAACATCAGCGGCGTCAAGGACACCGGCTTCGAGCAACAGTATCGCGCGACCAAGGACACCCTGGAGTCGTTCGGCCTGAACGCGAAATGGGACCTGTCGGACAATTTCTCGATCAACATCGACGGTCACATGTCGACGGCCGAGAGCCTGCCCGACGCGCCGAACGGCACCTCTTCGACCCTGATCAGCCTGGGCGCTCCCATTGTTGCCGCGCACTCGGTCGACTACTCTAGCGGCTTCCCGGTCCAGACGATGACCATCAACGATGCGCTGCGCGGCAACAACAACGGTCGCCTCGACATCGGTGACATCGGATCGCAGATCGCCCGAACCAACGCCTCGCAGCAGCGCCAGGAAATCAAGGAACTGCACGCCGTCGGCACCTATGACTTCGGCGGTGGCAGCCGGTTCGACTTCGGTGCCAACTACATCAATTCCGAGATGACGAGCCAGCGCACCCAGACCCAACAGACGTTGGGCGACTGGGGCATTACCAACCCGGGCGACGTCAATCGCTTCGCGGCAGGCCTGCTGGAGGAGTTCTGCATCACCTGCCAGTTCGACAGCTTCAATCCCGGTTCTACCGGCGCGTCGCTGGTGGGCTTCCGCGGGAATGCGGTCGATATCTACAATGCCTTGTCAGCGGTCTATGCCCGCGACGGCAATCCCTTCAACAACACGGCCGATCCCGGCAACGCGAACTCTATTACCGGCCAGGACTTCAATACGGTCGAGGAAGAGACCTTCGCCGTGTTCGGACAGATGTCGTGGGATGGCGAGATCGGCACCATGCCGGCCTCGATGACGGCGGGTATCCGGTACGAATCGACGGATGTCCTTTCGACCTCGCTGGTCGCCGTTCCGACCGAGATCCGCTGGACTGCCGATAACGACTTCACCCGTATCGTGGGGGCCCAGGTCCAGCCGATCAGCGGTGAGGGCAGCTATGACTACTGGCTGCCGGCCCTGGACTTCTCGATCGAGCCCCGCGAAGACGTCAAGCTGCGCGCATCGTTCGGCCGTACCCTGGCCCGTCCTGACTTCGGCAATCTGTTCGCGGCCAGTACGATCAACGCGCCGGGACGTCCGACTGCGATCGGTGGCGTCGCCACCGGCAACTCGGGCAACCCGAACCTGCAGCCGCTGCTGTCGGACAACATCGACTTCTCGGCGGAATGGTATTTCGCCCCATCCAGCTATGTGTCGATCGGCTATTTCGACAAACAGGTCCGCAACTTCATCGGTCAGGGTCAGTTCACCCGCAACCTGTTCGGTCTGCGTGACCCCTCGTCGGGAGCCGTCGGCTCGCGGTCGGGAACGGCGCGCACCCAGCTGACCACCCTGGGCGCGGACATCTCGGACGTTAACCTGTTCACCTACACGGCGCTGCTGATCCGCAACAATGGTAACGTCGCCGCTGCAACGGCTCAGTTCGAGGCCCAGCGCACCGGACCCAACCGGTCGCTGAACCAGGCCTTCGTCGACTCCACCCTGGCCGCCGTCGACATCTCCGCCGACGCCAATGACCCGCTGTTCCAGGTCGCGGTGTCCCAGCCGGTCAACCAGCAGGAAGCCAACATCAACGGCTTCGAGTTCGCCGGTCAGTACTTCCTGGGTGACACCGGCTTCGGCATCGCCGGCTCCTACACGATCGTCAACGGCGACGTGGACATCGATGTCGGTGCCGACCCCAGCATCGATCAGTTCGCCCTGCTGGGCCTGTCGAACAGCGGCAACGTGACGTTGATCTACGACAAGTACGGCTTCTCCGCCCGCGTCGCCTACAACTGGCGCGACAAGTACCTCAGCGAAACCAACCGTGGCGGTGGCGACAGGAACCCGGTGTTCACCGAGCCCTTCGGCACACTGGACATGAACGTCAGCTACGACGTGAATGAGAACATCGCCATCTCGTTCGAAGGCATCAACCTGACCAGCGAGACGGTGAGAACCCACGGCCGTGACGAGACGAATCTCTGGTTCGCCCAAGAGCTGAAACCGCGCTACCTCCTCGGCGCCCGTATGCGCTTCTGACCCAATCGCATACGGTTCTGGGGCCGCCGCTCGTCGGCGGCCCCTCTTTTTTTTGCGCACCCGGTCCGATTGCCATGAGCCGCGGACCGGATCATCTTCCACAGCCGACGAGGGTCCGCCTGTGACGAGTATCGTGCTTCTGAACAACATCGACCATGCGGACCTACGCGTCCGTGGGGGGTATGGGGTTCAGTTCGGAGACGCCGTGAACCAGGCGCGCGTCTTCCCCGCCGAGTTCGAGGCGCTTCAGCGTGAGTATCCGATCCTGTTCCGCCGGGATGCTGCGGGAGCCTATTATTCCGTCGCGCTGCTGGGTCTGGATCGGGACGAGAACCTTTTTCTCAGCGGCGACGAATGGCGCGCGCGCTATGTGCCGGCCGCCCACCGTCGGGGACCTTTCTCGATCGGCTTGCAGGCCGCGACGGACGGACCCGGGCGCGAGGCCAAGATCAATGTCGATCTGGATCATCCGCGTCTGAAGGACGACGCAGGTGACCCTGTTTTCCTGCGTCACGGCGGGGCGGCACCCTGTCTCGACCGGGCCAGCGATGCGCTGTCGGTCGTCTATGACGGGCTGGAGCGCGAGGCGTCGATGTTTGCGGCCTTCGAGGCCGCAGGGCTGATCGAGCCGGTCGCCATCGACATCACGGTCGGGGAGGGCGACCGCTACGACCTCGACGGCGTGCATACCCTCTCACGGGAGCGTCTGGACCGCCTGGACGGGGCAGCGCTGGATGCCCTTCACCGCGCCGGGTGGCTGGTTGCGGCGATCCAGGCAGTATCCTCACTCGGCAACATCGAACACCTGATCGCGCTCAAGACGGCCAAAGGCATCCTGTGAGCGAAGCCGGCGCAAACCTCGGTCGAGTGACGCGGAGGACGCGTGTCGTACCGACTGAGCCTGGCTCCGTCGTCGATATGGACGGACTGCTGGCGGCGCAGCAGCCTGTGATCCTGAGGGGATTGGCAAGTGACTGGCCGCTCGCCCGGGCGGGGCGATCAGGGCCGCACGACGCTGTCGCCTATCTGAAGGGGTTCGACGCGGGCCGACCGGTCGTGGGCTATACCGGAGCGCCGGAGATCGGCGGGCGGTATTTCTATCAGGATGATCTCCAGGCGCTGAATTTTGACGCCCAGCGGGTGCCGCTCGGCGCCTATCTGGATTTCGCCCTGACCCTGATCGGGACCGACCGGCCGCCGTCCGTCTACATCGGGTCGACCGATCTGGACGCCTATCTGCCGGGGCTCGGCGAGGAGAACCGACTGAATTTTGCAGCGTCTGGTGATGACAGGCGCGATCCGCCCGTGGTCAGCATCTGGATGGGCAACCGGACGACGGCGGCGACCCATTTCGACATGTCGAACAACCTGGCCTGCTGCCTGGTCGGACGGCGGCGGTTCACCCTGTTTCCGCCCGACCAGATCGAGAATCTTTACCCCGGTCCGCTGGAGCCCACGCCGGGGGGCCAGGTCGTCAGCCTGGTCGATCCGTCCTCGCCCGATCTGGAGCGGTTCCCGCGCTTTGCCATGGCCGCCGAGGCCGGTGAGGTGGCTGAGCTGGAACCGGGGGATGTGCTCTTCTATCCGGCCCTGTGGTGGCACAATGTCGAGGCGCTGGATGATTTCAACGCCATGATCAACTATTGGTGGAACGCGGCGCCGGCCTTCATGGACACGCCGATGACGACCCTGACGCACGGCCTGCTCAGCCTGCGTGGCCGCCCCGAGGCGGAGAAGGCCGCGTGGAAGTCGCTTTTCGACTTCTATGTCTTCGGTGAGCCCGCCAAGGCGACGGGACACCTGCCTGAGGCCGCGCGCGGCGATCTCGCTCCGCTGGACGAGCGGGCGGCCAGGCGGCTGCGCGCGCGCGTCCTGCAAAAACTCAATCGATAGAAGGGCCGACCATGGACCAGCGAAAGACCCGGGTGGTGATCGCAGGCGGCGGAACGGCAGGCTGGCTGGCCGCCGCCGTCCTGACGCGACAGCTGGGGCAACTCATCGACGTGACCCTGGTCGAGTCCGAGGAGATCGGCACCGTCGGCGTCGGTGAATCGACCATTCCCACGGTGCGGTCCTTTCATGCCCTGATGGGGCTGGACGAGCGCGAGTTCATGCGCACCACGGGTGCCACCTTCAAGCTGGGGATCTCGTTCGAGAACTGGAGCCGTGAGGGCTCGCGCTACATCCACTCGTTCGGCGATGTCGGGAAATCGACCTGGATGGGCGATTTCCAGCATTTCTGGCTCGATGCGCGCCGGCGCGGTCTGGCCGGTGAGCTGGGCGAATACTGTTTCGAGCATCAGGCGGCGGACGCCGACAAGTTCATGACCGGGCCCGAGGGGCGGCTGAACTATGCCTATCACCTGGATGCCGGCCGCTATGCCCGGTTCCTGCGCGCCCGGAGCGAGTCCGTTGGGCTGAAGCGGGTGGAGGGTCGGATATCGCGCGTAGAGCGTGAAGCCGAGGGCGGTCTGATCGAGGCCCTGGTACTGGCCGATGGTCAGCGGATCGAGGGCGATCTGTTCCTGGACTGCACTGGATTTCGCGCACTGCTGATCGGCGACGCTCTGGGCGTGGGGTTCGAGGATTGGGGCGACTGGCTGCCGACCAACCGGGCGCTGGCGGTGCAGACCACCTCGACCGGACCGGCCGTGCCCTATACGCGAGCCATCGCCCACGACGCCGGCTGGCGCTGGCGCATCCCGCTACAGCATCGTGTGGGTAACGGTCTGGTCTATGCGTCGGATCACCTGTCGGACGACGAGGCCCATGCGCGGCTGCTGGGTGCGCTGGATGGCGAGCGGCTGATCGAGCCGGGGCTGATCCGGTTCAGGACAGGGCGGAGAATGCGCGCGTGGGAGGGCAACTGTATCGCGCTGAGCCTCGCCGCCGGGTTCGTGGAGCCACTGGAGTCCACCAGCATCCACCTGATCATGACGGGGCTGACCCGGCTGATGCAGCAGTTCCCGTTCGACGGCATCAGCCCGGCCGTGGTCTCGCGCTTCAACGCCCAGTCCCGCGCCGAACTGGAGGGGATCCGCGACTTCATCATCCTGCACTACCACCTGAACGACCGGCCCGAGCCCTTCTGGCGGCGTCAGCGCGAGATGTCGGTGCCCTCGACCCTGGTCGAACGGATCGCCCTGTTCGAGGAGAGCGCCCAGGCCTATCAGTCGCCGGACGACCTGTTCCGGATCGCATCCTGGATGCAGGTGCTGTTCGGGCAGGAGGTCCGACCGCGCGGCCATCATCGGATGGCTGAACTGATCCCGGACGACCAGTTGACCAAGGCCCTGAGCGACCTGAAGGGCTCGATCGACCGGGCTGTCTCGGCGCTGCCAAAACACCAGGATTTCGTGGAGAGCTATTGCCGCGAAGAGGTCTGATCCACGGCAGCCGCCGGTTCCCGGACCAGCAGCATCAGCAGGCCCGCCAAGGCGGTGATGACGGCGAGAATGAGCATCAGGGGACGGAATCCGCCGGCGGTCACGACGGTGAGGGTCAGCCACGGGCCAAAGATGCTGGGGACGGTGTTGGCCAGATTCAGGAAGCCCAGGTCACGCCCCTTATGGTCTGGAGAAGGCAGAATCCGCATGGCGTAGGTGGTCTGCAGGGCCAGGAAGACGCCGCTCGAACAGGCGAACAGCAGATATCCCAGGGCGGCCGGCTTCCACTGCGGAAACGCGGCCATGACGGCGAGCCCCACGACAGCGACCGCCGCATTTCCGGCCAGCAGAGCCCGTCGCGACCCGGTGCGATCCGACAGCCGACCCAGAAGGATGGCGAGCGGAACGGTCAGGACCGCCGCTATCCCGGGAAGCCAGGCGATGCGTGCGGCCAGATCCCGTGACGCCAATTGGGTGTCGCCGTGATCGACGCTCTGGAAATAGAAAAGGAAGAAGGCGAACAGGATCAGGCTGGCCATCTGCACCAGCCATCGGGATGCGGTGACCGTGACGAGGTTGCGCACCCGCCCGACGGCGCGGCTCGACGGTGCGATGATCTCAGCCTGCTCCGTGATCGGGGCGCGCAGGAACAGGAAGGGCAGGATGGCCAGGGCACCGGCACTGCCCACCAATGCCAGTTGAAGCCCCTCCGTCAGACCGGCCGGGGCGGTGACAACGACGGCGGCCAAGGCTCCGAACGGATAGGCTGCGCCGATCAGCCCACCCAGCAGACCTTTCTGTGCATCAGGCACCTCGTCGGCCGCCAGGGCGACCAAGGGGGCCAGAAGGATGTTCAGGACAAGCTGAAAGGCGATCATCGCCGCCGCCAGTTCGATTGCCGACCGGCTGGCCCATACTGCGGCGAGGGACAGAAGCGTCAACACGAGGCCGGCGCCGACCCATTGGCGACGTCCCTTGCCCAGCCTTGCGCTGCGATCGCTGAGGTGGCCGGCGACTATGTTGCTGACGCTGGCCGCCAGTGCGCCCCCGACGGTGATCAGACCCAGCAGCGCCAGCTTGTTGTCCGGCCTGATGAGCTCTGCCTTCAGCGGCAACAAAAGCGTCAGCAGGGGGACATACAGGACGGCTCCGCCGCCATAGGCGAGCGCATACAGGGCAAGATATCCGGGCGAGCGTCTGGATGACGTCATCAAGGGGCCGTTCCTGAGGCATTGGCGAAGAGGCCGCCGGATTCTTGCCGAGCACAGATTGATCGTGGTGCGGGCTTTCGGCCAGCGGGAGGCAAGGTCCGCCCTGGAGACGCCGGGGTCAACCGTGCTCGCCCTAGGCTTGTGATTACTCAGACATTTTTAACCGGAGTGGGTGCTTATGGTTAAAAAGGGATACGGGCGGAATCCATGGCACTGGGAATTGTCGGCGACGTCACGCCATCGCTATGCCGGTTTGCGTTTCTCGATGGCTTCGAGGGCGGCCGGCCGCTGTTCTCAGGCTATGACGAGCGGCCCGTCACGGGATTTGCGACCCCGGTGGACGCTCTGGACAGCTTCCTGTCCGCCTCGGGCCGATCTCGACCCGACCGGTTGAGCCTGGCCGTCGCCGCGCCGGTCGGGTCCGACACCGTGACGATCACCCAGTCCGGCTGGCGGTTCTCGGGGCGCGATTTCGAGACCGTCCTGGGCTTCAACGGCGTACGCCTGATCAACGATTCGGCGGCGGTGGCTCGCAGCGTCACGCGGCTGGATCGCAGCGACACCCTGTCGATCGGCCGTTTCGCCCCGCCCGTCCAGGGCTTGGAGGTGGGCCGGTACGCGATCGTCAGTCCGGATTTCGGCCTGGGCGTCTCCGCCATCGACATCGACGGTTCAGGCTCGCGCGTGATCGATACCGAGGGCGGCCACCTGGCCTTCGCACCCTCGAATGAGCTTGAGATCGAACTGCTGCGGCGACTCACGGCGGTGCATGGGCGGGTTTCCTATGAGCGGCTGATTTCCTGGCCAGGTCTGGCCGCGCTGCATTCCGCGATGGTCGAGATCGAGGGTGGGGTGTGCGAGCCGCTGACGCCGCTTGAGGTGCTGCTGCATGCCCGGACGGGATCCGATGCTGCCAGCGCGCGATCGGTGGGCCAGTTCCTGGGCATCCTGGGTGATTTCGCGGGGCAGGCTGCGCTTTCGCTCGGGGTCACCCAGGGCGTTTTCCTGACAGGGCGCTTCGTCGTGGAAGCCCAGGCCATGTTCGAGGCCAGCCCCTTTCGGTCCCGGTTTGACGCCAAGGGGCGGCTGAGCCCGGTCGCCACCGGCCTGTCGACCTGGGCCCTCATCAATCCGGCCTGCGCCCTGATCGGGGCTGCCGAACTGCTGGCTGCCCCCTCACGCCGGCTTCGTGACGCGAACCGAGGCTCGACGGACCCGTCCGCCACCACGACCGGCCTCACCGCAGACATGGCCCAGGCCGCGCTGATCGGAGCGGACGTCGGTCTGATGATCCTGGACGAGTCCTTGCGTCTTGTCGCCATGAACGACCGGCTGTGGTCAGGTCTGGGTCTGCCGTCGGCGATGCGATCGCCCGGCCTTCCGGTGTCAAAGATTCTGCATCGCCTGCAATCGGGGGGATGCTGGTCCAAATCGGTCAGGAAGGGCTTCCAGACAGCGATGGCTGCGGGCGAGCCGGCGGGCGCCGAGTGGCGGACGACCGGAGGCCGGGTCTTGCACCCGGTCGCCACCCGGATCACGGGCGGCTGGGTCGTGACCGCACATGACGTCTCCATCGCGGCCAGACGCGCGCTGGAACTGGAGGTCATCGCCGACCGGCTGCGCTCGGCCAAGATCGAGGCCGAGGCGGCCAACAGCGCAAAATCCGCCTTCCTGGCCATGATGAGCCACGAAATCCGCACGCCGCTGAACGGCGTGCTCGGCATGGTCCAGGCCATGGAGGTCGATCCATTGTCGGCCGTCCAACGCGAACGTCTCGATGTCGTCCGTCAGTCCGGGGAAGCCTTGCTGGCGATCCTCAACGACATCCTCGACCTGGCCAAGATCGAGGCCGGGAAACTGGTCCTGGAGGAGATTGATTTTGACCTGGAGGAGCTGCTCCGCGGGGCACACGCGGCATTCACGGCTCTGGCGAACAAGAAGGGACTGTCGTTCGGTCTGGTCACCGAGGCGCGGGCGCGTGGTGTCTGGCGCGGCGACCCGACGCGGGTCCGTCAGATCGTCTACAACCTGATCTCCAACGCGCTCAAATTCACCGAGGCCGGCGAGGTGCGGGTCAGGGCGGATACGGAGGGCGACGTCCTTCTTCTGACGGTATCGGACACCGGCATCGGCATGAGCGAAGAGGCCGTGGCCTCATTGTTCGAGAAATTCACCCAGGCCGACGCGTCGACAACGCGACGGTTCGGCGGCACCGGCCTGGGTCTGTCGATCTGCGGGGACCTGGCGACCCTCATGGGCGGTTCGGTCAGGGTCGAGACCCGGCTGAGGGAGGGGACCGCCTTCATCGTCGTTCTTCCTCTTGAACGGGGTTGCGAACTTTCACGTGTCGAAGCGGAAGCGCCTGCATCAAGGGCAGAAAGCGGACGACCCGAGGCTACGCTCAAGGTCCTCGCCGCCGAGGACAACACGGTCAACCAGCTCGTCCTGAAGACGCTGCTGCATCAGCTGGGGGTCGATCTGACGGTCGTCGACGATGGCCGCGCGGCGGTCGAGGCCTGGAGCGGTCAGCCGTGGGACATCATCCTGATGGACGTGCAGATGCCCGTCATGGATGGCCCGACCGCCGCACGCACCATCCGCGAAATGGAGGCTGTGGCAGGGCGGGCCCGAACACCGATCATCGCCCTTACCGCCAATGTCATGAGCCACCAGACCGAATCGTATCGGGCCGCAGGAATTGACGGATGTGTGGCCAAGCCGTTGCAGATCGCGGTTCTGGTCGAAGCGATCCATTCCGCGCTGACCACGAATGCGGAACAGGGCGAGGAAAACACCGCCGTTGCGAGGCATCAGGCCGCCTGATCTGACAACGCTGTCAATTTTGATGCAGCGATCTTTTTTTGATGATAGCGCTGTCTCGATTGGTTCGGATCCGCAGGTCCGGACGTGTTGAACAAGTGGCACCGTGTCGGATGAAATCCGGCCAAGGAGCCCGTGACAAGGGACGAAGCCAATGCGGGCATTCACGACTCTCCTCATGCTGACCTCGGCGCTGTGTGGCCCGGGTGTGGTGCTGGCTCAGACGACGGCGGCGCCGACCGTTCCGGCCGCATCGGCGGCCCACCCCGACCTCTGGCCCAAGGCCTCCTCACCCGACGCGATGAGTGATCCGGCGACGGAAGCGTTCGTCGCCGACCTGCTGAAGCTTATGACGATCGAGGAGAAGGTCGGCCAGATCATCCAGGCGGACATCGCCTCGATCACGCCGGCGGACCTGGCCACCTACCCGCTGGGATCGATCCTGGCCGGCGGCAACTCTGCGCCCGGCGGCAATGACCGCGCCAGCGCCCAGGCCTGGGTCGATCTGGCCCGGGCCTTCCGGGCGGCGGCTGCGGCCCGGCCCGGCGCGCGCATTCCCCTGATCTATGGGATCGATGCCGTCCACGGGCACAACAATGTCGTCGGCGCGACGATCTTCCCGCACAATATCGGCCTCGGGGCCGCGCGCGATCCTGAACTGATCCGTCGCATCGGTGAGGCGACGGCGCTGGAAGTGGCCGCCACCGGTGCGGACTGGACCTTCGGTCCGACCCTGGCCGTGCCTCGCGACGACCGCTGGGGCCGGACCTACGAAGGCTATGGCGAGAACCCCGAAATCCAGCGTGCCTATGCAGGTCCCATGACCCTGGGCCTGCAGGGCGAGCTTTCCGCGGACCATCCGCTGGAGCCCGGGCATATCGCGGGTTCCGCCAAACACTATCTGGCCGACGGCGGCACTCAGGACGGCACGGATCAGGGCGATTACCAGGGTTCCGAACAGGGTCTGATCGACATCCATCTGGGTGGCTATCCGGCGGCGATCGACGCGGGCGTCCTGTCGGTCATGGCCAGTTTCTCGAGCTGGAACGGCGTCAAACATTCCGGCAATCCGACCATCCTGCGCGACGTCCTGCATGGGCCGCTCGGGTTCGACGGGTTCGTGGTGTCCGACTGGAACGCCCACGGCCAGCTGCCCGGCTGCACCAACGAGAGCTGCGCGCTTGCGGTCAACGCCGGGATCGACATGTTGATGGCCCCCGACAGCTGGAAGCCGCTCTACGCCAGCACCCTGGCCCAGGCGCGTTCGGGCGAGATCTCGGCACAGCGCCTGGATGAGGCCGTGACGCGCATCCTGAGAGCCAAGGTCAAGACAGGTCTGTTCCGCGAGGCGCGACCCGTAGAAGGTCGGCTCGAGGTTCTCGGATCGCCGGAGCACCGCGCGTTGGCGCGGCAGGCCGTTCGTCAGTCCCTGGTCCTGCTCAAGAACGAAGGCTCGGTCCTGCCGATCCGCGCCGGTGCCCGGGTTCTGGTCGCGGGATCCGCCGACGACATCGGTCAGGCAGCAGGCGGCTGGACCCTGACCTGGCAGGGGACCGGCAACAGCAAGGCCGATTTCCCCAATGGTGAGTCGATCTGGGACGGGATCAAGGCGGCGGTCACCGAGGCCGGCGGCTCGGCTCAGCTGAGCGTCGACGGCGCGTTCGCCGAGAAGCCCGATGTGGCCATCGTGGTGTTCGGCGAGACCCCGTATGCGGAGTTCCAGGGGGACGTTCCCGACCTCGATTTCCGGCCCGAAGGACCGCTGGAGACCCTGCGCCGGTTGAAGGCGGCGGGTATTCCGACGGTGTCGGTCTTCCTGTCCGGCCGCCCGTTGTGGACAAACCCCGAGATCAACCAGTCGGACGCCTTCGTCGCGGCCTGGTTACCCGGCAGTGAAGGCGGAGGCCTGGCCGACGTCCTGATCGGTGATGCCCAGGGCAAGGCGCGGCATGATTTCACCGGGGCCCTATCGTTCTCCTGGCCGCGCCGGGCGACGGGCGCGCCGCTGAACGTCGGTGATTCGAACTACGACCCGCAGTTCGCTTATGGCTATGGCCTGACCTATGCCGCCGCCCGGTCGGTGCCGCAGCTGTCCGAAGTCTCGGGCGTGACCGCCAGCGCCTCGAGCGTGGATCGGTATCTGGTCGATGGGAAGCTAGTCGCGCCGTGGACCCTGGTTCTCGGCGATGCCGGAGGCGAGGCCCAGTTGGCCGTCAGCGCCGATGGCGAGAGCCCGCAGAAGCATGTCACCACGGGCGCAGTCGATGACCTGGCCCAGGAAAGCGCACGACAGTTCGTGTTCGACGGATCGGGCCCCGCATCCGTTTCCATCAAGGGGCCGGCCGTCGATCTGACACGCCAGACCAACGGCGAGATGGCACTGTCCTTCCGGTACCGGGTCGATGCTCGACCGGCCGGGCCTGTGAGCCTCGCCATTGGTGGGGGCGCGGTCGATCTGACCCCGACCCTGGCCGCTGCACCCCTGGGTGAATGGCGGACGATCAAGGTGGAACTGTCGTGCCTGCGGGCTGCTGGAGCCAGGGTGGCCGCCGTCGATGCGCCCTTCGCCTTGCGAGCATCGAGCGCGGTGACCCTCTCGATCTCCGAGGTCCAGCTCGCAGCGAACGAGAACGATACCGTCTGTCCTGCGGCCGTCGGCGCGCCGACGGGCACGCCGTAGTTCCATCATGGCTTTCTGGGTTCGGCGTGGCCTTGCGGGTCACGCCGAACTGCGCGCTCCCGCGGGGCGAGGTCGTCACCTTTGAAGGCCCTGAACGGCCTCCCGAACGCCGCGCGAAATCAAATCTGCGCAACAATTGACGTGCATAAGTCTGACAATTGAATCTATAAAAGTTCGTCCACTGGCGGGGAGGCGATCGTGAGATTTTGTCGAGATCGTCGTGCGATGAAAGGCGGGTTCACGTCTGCGTCGGTCGCCCGCGAACGGGCGCGTGCCGGGTTCAACCGTTATGGATCCGTCATTGCGTGGATGACCCTGATCGGCGCATTTGTCCTGGCACCGGACGCGCACGCCCAACTGCCCGGAGCCACTGTTCCGTCCTATCAGGATAGCGCCAGGCCGGCCGCCGAGCGCGCCGCCGATCTGGTGTCCCGCATGAGTCTGGAAGAGAAGGCGTCACAACTTCTGAACGACGCCCCGGCCATTCCCCGCCTTCAGGTGCGTGAGTACAACTGGTGGAATGAGGGGCTGCACGGGGTGGCGGCGGCGGGATATGCCACCGTGTTCCCTCAAGCGATCGGCCTGGCGGCGACGTTCGACACCGCCAGGATCCACGCCGTCGCTGACCTGATCGGCGTCGAGTTCCGCGCCAAGCACCTGGCCGAGCGCCATCGTTTCGGCGGGTCCGACTGGTTCGCCGGGCTGACGGTCTGGTCGCCCAACGTCAACATCTTTCGTGATCCCCGCTGGGGCCGGGGTCAGGAGACATACGGCGAGGACCCCTATCTGACCGCACGGCTGGGGGTTGCCTTCGTTCGCGGCCTGCAAGGCGAAGACGCTGCGTATTACCGGACCATCGCGACGCCGAAACATTTCGCCGTCCATTCCGGGCCGGAGGCCAGTCGCCACCGGGACGATATCCTCCCGAGCGCCCGCGATCTCGCTGACACCTATCTTCCGGCGTTCCGGGCCACCGTGATCGAAGGCCATGCCGGGTCGATCATGTGCGCCTATAACGCGGTGGACGGTGCGCCGGCCTGTGCCAGCCGGTCCCTGCTGACCGACTGGCTGCGGCGCGACTGGAAGTTCGACGGCTATGTCGTTTCCGACTGCGAGGCGATCGCCGACATCTATCGGCCCGACCATCACGGGTATTCAGCCACGCCGGAAGCGGGCGTGGCCGCCGCCTTCGATGCTGGCATGGACCTGATCTGCGGTGGTCCTGTGGAAGGCGAACATATCGTTCGGTCCGTCAGGGAGGGGCTGCTGTCGGAGGCGACGCTCGACCGGTCGCTGGTGCGCCTGTTCACGGCGAGGGTCAGGCTGGGACAGTTCGACGACGCTGCCCGTGTCTTCCCTTCGATTACGGCCGCCGACTTTGACACGGATGCGGGGCGGGCGCTGTCTCTTGCGACGGCCGAGGCGGCCATGGTCCTGCTCAAGAACGACGGGTTGCTGCCGCTGAATGAAAACGTCCGCCGGATCGCCGTGATCGGCCCCAATGCCGACAGCCAGGCGGCCCTGGTCGGCAACTACAACGGGGAGCCGTCACAGCCGGTGACCATACTGGACGGCATTCGTCGTCGATTTCCCGACGCGGAGATCACCTTTGCCGAGGGAACGGGCCTGATCGATCCTGCGCTGGTGCCCGTGCCGAACGCCGTCCTGTGCGCCGATGCGGAGTGCCGGACCAGCGGCCTGACGCTCGAACGTTTTGCGGATCGCACCTACGCCACCGCTCCGATCGGGACCACGCCGGTCGGAGAGCCCCGCTATCGGTGGTCGGGAGAATTGCAGAGCGGTGCCGTTCGTTTCACCGGCTTCCTGAAGGCGTCCGAGGATGGCGAACACGTCTTCCGGTATGACGCCAACGGGGGGTACCGGATCTTCATCGACGACAAGCCCGTCGTCGATGCCTGGGGGGTCGATTGGCGGCCATCGATCGCCGCGGGCAAGGTTCAGCTGTCGCGCGGCCAGACCTATCGTATCCAGGTCGAGGCATTCCAGCGTGCCACCGAGGGCAATGAGGGACTGTTGTGGAGCCTGCCCTCGGATCCCGGAGCCGCGGCGGCGACGCAGGCCGCCCGAAACGCGGACGTCGTCATCTTCGTTGCGGGACTGACCTCGCAGCTTGAAGGCGAGGAAATGGGGATCGAGGTTCCCGGCTTCGCCGGCGGCGACCGGACCAGCCTGGACCTGCCTGCGGTCCAGCAGGCGGTGCTGGAAAAGGTCCATTCGACGGGCACGCCGGTCGTGCTGGTTCTGATCAACGGCAGCGCCCTCAGCGTCAACTGGGCCGACGCCCATGTGCCCGCGATCCTGGAAGCCTGGTATCCGGGCGGTCAGGGCGGCGATGCCGTCGCCCGCATCATCGCCGGTGACGTCAATCCGGCAGGGCGTCTTCCGGTGACCTTCTACAGGTCGGCTGACGATCTGCCGCCCTTCACCGACTACGACATGAAGGATCGGACCTATCGCTATTTCGACGGGCCGGTACTGTACCCCTTCGGGCACGGCCTGTCCTACACCCGGTTCGCCTACAGCGAACCGAAGGTCGCAGCGCGACGGGTGAGTGCCGATGATTCGGTGGAAGCCAGCGTCATGGTTGCCAATGCCGGGGATCGCGCCGGCGACGAGGTCGTCCAGCTTTACCTCAGCCGACCGGATGTCGCGGGCGCACCGAAGCATTCGCTGGTTGGCTTTCAACGCATCCACCTGGCCGCCGGCGAACAGCGTCGGGTCTCTTTCACCATCGACAATCGAAGCCTGTCCACCGTGGACGCGTCAGGTGTCCGACGTGTCGACGCCGGTACCGCTAGCCTGTGGTTAGGCGGCGGCCAACCGGGCCTGCCCCATGTGCCGGGCCAGGCCGCAAGCGTCGTCATCACCGGATCCGCGACCCTGCCGAACTGACCCGGCGCGCGGGTGTCATTTTCAGAGAGCTCAGACAATGATCGGGATTTCCATGAGCCTACGTCCTCTTGCGGCGACGACCCTTGCGATCGCCCTGGTCGCCTCGGCTGCGCAGGCCCAGGATGCCGCCCCCTCTCCCGTCGCCATCACGGTCGATCTCGATACGCCGGGGCCGACCATCAATCGCAACATCTTCGGACAGTTCGCAGAGCATCTGGGCACCGGGATCTACGGCGGGGTCTGGGTCGGCGCGGACTCTCCCATTCCCAATGTCCGGGGCATTCGCACGGACGTCGTGCAGGCGTTGCGGGCGATCAAGGCTCCCAACATCCGCTGGCCGGGAGGGTGTTTCGCCGACGAGTATCACTGGCGCGACGGCATCGGCCCCGCGGAGAACCGGGTCGCACGACTGAACGCCAGCTGGGGCAATGTCATCGAGCCCAACAGCTTCGGCACCCATGAGTTCATGGACTTCGCCGACCAGGTCGGGGCCGAGGTCTTCCTGTCGGTGAACGTCGGATCCGGCACGGTTCAGGAGGCCGCCGACTGGCTCGAATACCTGACCGCCGACCAGCCGACGACCCTGGCCCAGGAGCGGGCGGCGAACGGCCATCCCGAGCCCTACAAGATCAAATACCTCGGCCTGGGGAACGAAAACTGGGGCTGCGGCGGCGCGATGTCGGCGGATCACTATGTCGAGGAGATGAAGCAGTACGCCCACTATTCGCGCAATCTGAACCCCGCCCAGACCGGGCCCGACGCCATGCAGCGCGTCGCCGTGGGCTGGGACAGCGGCAACGAGGATTACACCGAAACGGTCATGCAGGCCTGGAAGGACAAGGTCTGGAGCTGGGACATCGAAGGTGTCTCGCTGCATGGCTACACCATCCCCAACAGCTGGGAGGCCAAGGGGCCGAGCGTCGGCTTCGGCGAGGACGAATACGCCAAGGCGATCAAGGCGACGCTGAAGATGGAAGGCTGGGTCACGGCCCAGACGGCGATCATGGATCGCTATGATCCCGACAAGAAGGTCGCCCTTTATGTCGATGAATGGGGCCTGTGGGCCGACCCGACCCCGGGCAGCAACCCCGGCTTCCTGCAGCAGCAGAACACCATGCGAGACGCCGTCATCGCAGCGTTGAACCTCAACATCTTCATGCGCCATGCCGATCGCGTGCAGGTCGCCAACATCGCCCAGATGGTCAACGTCTTGCAGGCCATGATCCTGACCGACGGGCCGCGGATGGTCCTGACGCCGACCTATCATGTCTATGATCTGTACGTGCCGTTCCAGGACGCGACCCTGGTTCCCGTCAGTCTGGACGAGGGCATCTATGCGTTTGGCGACATCCAGTTGCCGCGAACAGACGCCGTCGCGGCGCGCGACAAGGACGGCGCGGTGTGGCTGTCGCTGGTCAATGTCGATCCGAACAAGCCACTGACCCTGACCCTCAGATTGCCAGGCGCGACGGCGGGGGCCGAGGGGCGCCTGCTGACCGCGCCGGCCGTAGACAGCCACAACAGCTTCGACACCCCTGACGCCGTCAGGCCGGTGGCCTTCGCCGGTCGTGTCACGGGTGGCCAGCTGGTGTTCGACTTGCCGCCGCGTTCCGTCGCCGTCGTCAAGGTCCGTTGAGGCGCATGCGGTGGGGGCCGCTCGGCTTGCGCTGCTGGACTATCAGTTCCGACCCATGGAGATGAGACGATGACCCTGACATCCAGTCGCCGCGACCTGTTGAAACTCGGCGCGCTCGCAACGGGTCTGGGGGCGACGCCAGCGCTCGCGTCGCCGCAAACCGAGCGCAAGCTGGGCTATGCGATCATGGGCCTGGGGATGTACGCCGACATCATCCTGCCGCGCTTCGCCGAGTGCCGACATTCGCGCGTGACGGCCCTGGTCAGCGGATCACCGGAGAAGGCGCGGCGCTATGCGGCCCAGTACGGAGTGCCGGAGAGCGGCCTCTATACCTACGACACCTTCGACACGATCCGGGACAATCCCGACGTCGACATCGTCTACGTCATCCTGCCCAACGGGATGCACCACGAGTGGACCCTGCGCGCGGCGGCGGCCAGGAAGCATGTCATGTGCGAGAAGCCCATGGCCAATACCGCGGCGGAGGCCGAGGCCATGATCGCGGCCTGTCGCGCCGCCGATCGCAAGCTGATGATCGGCTATCGCAGTCATTTCGAGCCGAACAATCGCGAGGCCATCCGGATGGCACGTGCCGGCGAACTGGGCAAGCTCAGCGTAATCTCCGCCGAGACCGGCTTCAACATCGGCGATCCCAAACAGTGGCGGCTGAACCGGGCCCTGGCTGGCGGCGGGTCGATGATGGATATCGGCATCTACAGCCTCCAGGCCGCCCGTTATCTGACCGGCGAGGAACCGATCGCGGTCACGGCGATCGAATCGACCGACCGATCCGACATCCGGTTCAAGGAGGTCGAGGACACGATCAACTTCCTGCTGAAATTCCCCTCGGGCGTCGTCGCCAACTGCGTGTCGTCCTATGGCTCAAACCATAATCGCTACCGGGTCGTCGGCAAGGACGGCTGGCTCGATGCGGAGCCGGCCACGGCCTACAACGGCAACCGCCTTCGGCTGCGCAAAGGGGGACAGACGGTCGATCATCCGGCCCCGACGCTGGCGAACAACCAGTTCTCGGGCATGCTGGACCACCTGTCGCAGTGCGTGATGACCGATGCCGAGCCGATCGTCTCAGGCGAAGAAGGCCTGCGCGACATGCGGATCATCGAGGCGATCTACACCTCGGCGCGCGAGGGGCGGACCGTTACGCTCTGACGTCTCGAACCGGCGCGCGGGCGAGTTGGGGCAGGACGACGAAGACCAGCCCCGCCGCCACCGTCAGACAGGCCGCCGGAAACAGCATCGGCAGGATGTCACTGCCGGTCGCCTGTTTGATCGCAGGGACGACGGTCTGGGCGACGAAGCCGCCCAGGTTGCCGATCGAGTTGATCGCCGCGATCCCCGCCGCCGCCCCCGCGCCCCGCAGGAAGGTCGGCGGCAGACTCCAGAACACCGGCTGGGCCGCGAAGATGGCCGGGGCGGCGATGCAGAGCAGGGCGAACTTGGCGACGGCTCCGGGCACGACGACGCTCAGCACCAGACAGGCTGCCCCGACCAGCGCCGGTCCGGCGATATGCCAGGCGTTGTGACCGACGCGGGCGGCATGACGGGGCAGCAGCCACAGGGCAAATCCGACCAGGATCCAGGGAATGACGTTCAGCATGCCGTTCACGGTGTTCGACACCCCGAACCCCTTCACCACCGTCGGTAGCCAGTAGCTGAGACCATAGGCCGCCAGCGGGAAGCCGACGTACATGACGGCCAGCAGCAACACACGCCGGTCCAGCATGGCTCGCCACGGCGAGGCATGGCCGGTCTCCGGGGCCGCGTCGTCCTCGGCCTTGAGCACGCCGGCGATCCAGGACTTCTGGTCCGGCTCAAGCCACTTCGCGGTCTGCGGGCCGTTCGGCAGGCGAAACAGAACATAGGGCGCCAGCGCGACCGCCGGGATGCCGGTGGCGATGAAGACCCATTGCCAGCCGGACAGTCCCCACAGACCGTCGAGATCCAGCAGGGCCCCGCCGATCAGGGCCCCGACCGCGTTGGCGACGGCGCTCGCGATCATGAAGGCACCGATCATCCGGCCGCGATGCGACTGTGGATACCAGAGTGTCAGCACATAGAGGACGCCGGGAAAGAAGCCGGCCTCCGCCGCGCCCAGCAGGAAGCGCAGGATGTAGAACATGGCCGGGCTGTCGGTGAAGCCGAGCGCGATGGTGATCAGGCCCCAGGTCGCCATGATGCGGGTGAACCAGACGCGAGCCCCGACCTTTGCCAGGATCAGGTTGGCGGCGGCCTCGAACAGGAAATAGCCGATGAAGAACAGGGCGGCGCCCAGCCCATAGACCGCCTCGCTCATGCCCAGGGCGTCGGCCATCTGCAGCTTGGCAAAGGAGACGTTCTGCCGGTCGATGTAGGCGATCAGATACATCAGGCAGAACAGCGGCATCAGACGGCCGGTGATCCGCCGGAGCGTCGCCTTGCCGAGGGCGTCGGCGTGGGGGTTTGACGTCATTCCTCTGTCCTCCGCGCGCCCTGGTGGCCCGGGTGCGTCTTCTGGTTCAATCGCCGCTTTGCCATCGGCCAGCCTTTGGTTTAGGGCTGAACGCACGCAATTGACAACGTTGTCGGAAGAACAAATCGTGTTGAGACGCATCCTGGTCGTACTGGCTTGCCTGACCCTGTCTGTAGGGGGCGCGGCCGTCGCCCAGCCAGTTGAACAGCCGTCCCAGCGGGTCCGCGACCTGCTCGGCCGGATGACGCTGGACGAAAAGATCGGTCAACTGAACCAGGTGCCGGGCGGTCGTCAGCGCGCGCTGAACTCACGACTGGACGCGGCCACCCTGGACCGGGTGCGACGCGGCGAGATCGGTTCCTTCCTGCATGTGGCGGGTGCCGCCCAGATCCGCGAACTGCAGCGGGTGGCGGTCGAGGAATCACGGCTGGGCGTGCCCCTGCTGTTCGGCATGGACGTGGTGCATGGCTACAAGACCCTGTTCCCCGTGCCGCTGGCCCTGGCCGCCAGCTGGGACCCGGCCCTGGTCGAGCAGACGGCCCGCGTGGCGGCGGTCGAGGCGACGGCCGCCGGGCTGAACTGGACCTTCTCGCCCATGGTCGACATCGCCCGGGACCCCCGTTGGGGTAGGGTCGTCGAGGGGGCAGGGGAGGACCCCTATCTCGGCTCCATCCTGACGACGGCTCATGTGCGCGGCTATCAGGGTTCGTCCCTGGCCGACGCGACCTCGATCATGGCCACCGCCAAGCATTTCGTCGGCTATGGGGCCGCCGTGGGCGGTCGCGACTATGACAGCGCCGACATCACCGACCGGACCCTGCACGAAGTCTATCTGCCGCCCTTCCATGCGGCCGTCAGCGCGGGGGCCGGATCGATGATGACCGCGTTCAACGACATCGCAGGCGTGCCCCTGACCGCCCATCCGGCGCTGGTGCGGGGGTTGCTGCGCAGCGAGTGGAACTATGACGGACTGATCGTCAGCGACTGGAACGCCATCCCCGAACTGCTCAATCACGGAATCGCCGCAACGCCTCGCGAAGCCGGCGCGGCGGCCCTGCGCGGCGGGGTCGACATGGACATGGCGGGCAACCTCTATTCCGCAGAACTGAAGGGCGCGATCGAGGCCGACCCGGCCCTGCTGCCAATGCTGGACGAGGCGGTCATCGCCGTGCTGACCGCCAAGGAACGGCTGGGCCTGTTCGATATGCCGTATGGCCGCGCCGATCCTGCGCGCGAGGCCACCGCCATGCTGACGCCGGAGCATCGCGCGCTCGCTAGGGAGGCCGCGCGCCGCTCGATCGTGCTGCTGAAGAACGACGGCGACCTGTTACCGATCGCGGCCACCGCCCGCCGGATCGCCGTGATCGGGGCCCTGGCCGAGGACGCCAACTCGTCGCTGGGCAGCTGGCGCGCCCAGGGCAAGGTCGAGGACGTGCGGCCGCTGATCCCCGCCCTGCGCGAGGCCCTGCCACAGGCCACGATAACCTACGCCCAGGGCTATCGGCCCCAGGTGGCGCAGGCGATCGCCGTGACCGCGTCCGGCGAGGGTGCCCAGGCGGTACACGAGGTCTCGGACGCAGAAGCCCTGGCCGCAGCGGTCGAGGCGGCGCGTGCCTCTGACCTGGTCCTGCTGGTGGTGGGCGAACATTTCGACCGGTCGGGAGAGGCGCGCAGCTATACCGACATTGGCCTCAGCGCCGCCCAGGATGCGCTGGCGGCCGCCGTGCTCGACACGGGCAAGCCGGTCGTCGTGATCCTGATGAACGGCCGGCCGCTGGCGATCCCGGAATTGGCCGAGCGCGCACCGGCGATCCTGGAGACCTGGTTTCTCGGAGTCGAAAGCGGGCCGGCCATCGCCGATATTCTGACCGGCCGCGTGTCGCCCGGGGGCCGTCTGCCGATCAGTTTCCCGCGCGCCAGCGGTGCTACGCCCCTGACCTACGCACACCTGCCGACCGGTCGTCCGGCCGCCGAGGATCTGGTGCGCGATACGGCCCGGTATCGCGACCAGCCGATCACGCCGCTGTTCGCCTTCGGCCACGGTCTCAGCTACGCTCGGTTCGAGTACAGCGACCTGCTGCTCAGCCAGACCGAGGTCGTGGCCGACGGCCAGGTCGAGGTCAGCGTGACGATCCGCAACACCTCCGCCATCCCCGCCGATGAAGTCGTCCAGCTCTATGTCCGGGACCCGGTCGCCGCCGTGTCACGGCCGGTGCAGGAACTGCGAGGCTTCCGCCGCGTAGCTCTTGCGCCCGGTCAGGCGAAGCGGGTGCGGTTCACCCTGACCCCCGCCCAGCTCGCCTATTGGGACGGCACGGTCGACGGGGGGCGCTGGCGCATCCAGGCGGGCGACATCCAGGTGATGGTGGGCGCATCGTCGGCCGATATCCGCGAACGGACCACCTTCACCATCACATCCGACGGTGTCAGCGCCATCCCGGCCGCCGCCATCCCGACCCCGTCCGCCGAGGAGCCCCGACCTTGAGCCTGTCCCGTCGCCTGGTTATCGCCGGGGCCGCTGCCCTGTCCGCCACCGCCTGCCGGAGCGTCGCCATGCCCGAGGCCCAGACCGTCTATCCGACCGTCGGCCGCATCGTCCGCGACGACCCCGCCCTGGACCGGCTGATCGCGCCGGACGCCACGATCGAGAAACTGGCCGAGGGCTACACCTGGTCCGAAGGCCCGGTCTGGATCGCCGACGGCGGCTATCTGCTGTTCAGCGACGTACCCCGGAACAGGATTCACCGCTGGTCGCCGGCGGATGGGGCCTCGGTCTTCATGGATCCTTCGGGCTTCAACGGCGCCGACGCCTCGGGTTACCGCGAGCCGGGCTCGAACGGCCTGATCGCCGGGCCGGCGGGATCGATCCTGATGGCCGACCACGGCAATCGCGCAATCGCCCGTGTCGATCTGGCCAGCAAGTCCAAGACGCTTCTGGCCACCCACTACAACGGCAAACGGTTCAACTCGCCCAACGATCTGGTCCAGGCCAGCAGCGGCGCGATCTTCTTCACAGACCCGCCCTATGGGCTTGAGGGGATGAACGCCTCGCCGCTGAAGGAACAGCCTCACAACGGAGTCTATCGGCTCGATCCGGACGGCATGGTCACCCTGCTGGAGGACGGCCTGACCTTTCCGAACGGCATCGCCCTGTCGCCGGACGAACGCACCCTCTACGTCCCCGTCTCCGATCCCGAGCGCGCCGTGGTCATGGCCTATGATCTGAGCGCGGCGGGCACGCTGTCCAACGGCCGGGTGTTCAGGGATTTCACCGCCATGGTCGGTGACGCCCATCCCGGCCTGCCTGACGGTCTGGCCATCGATGCCTCAGGACATCTGTTCGTCACCGGCCCGGGCGGCGTCCATGTGCTGACGCCCGACGGCCGTTCCCTGGGTCGCATCGACACGGGCAGCGCCACCGCCAACTGCAAGTTCGGGGGCGATGGCCGGACGCTTTACATCACTGCGGGTTCCAGCCTGGTGCGGGTCAGGACGCTGACCCACGGCTCGCGCTAGGCCGGCATCAGTTCGAGGGGGTCGGTGCCGCCGGCGCGGGCATCGCGGCCCTGACGGGCGTCAGGGTGCAGCCTCCGCCGATCGGCGCGGCGATGGCGCAAGGGATGACCCGGTCGGTGACCTCGTCCTTGACGTGGAAGATGAAGCCGTCCGACCCGGCGCAACGGGCTTCATAGAAGGCGCCATTGGCATTGGCCCCCATGAAGCGGCCGCCGTTAACGTCGCAAGCGGCGGCGTCGGTCCCTGCCAGCCTCGCCTTCATGGTGGCGAACTGTTCTTCAGGCGTCGTGCTGGCGCAGCGTGATCCGGCGCTGACGATGATCCAGCACTCGGTCTTCTCCCAGCCTGCGTCGGTCCGCTTCAGTCGATAGCCGTCCAGACCCGCGCACCCGATCTCATAGACCGTCTGGCCGTTGGCGGTGCCGACCGGCCCGGCGAAATCGACCTGACACTGGATCCCGGCCTCCCGGGCATAGGCGGCAAGCACCGCCATGCCGTTCTGGTTCGCGGGCATGGTGCAGACGAAGGTAGTCTCATCGGCTGGCTTGGCGGCGTCCTGGGTCGCAGCCTGGGCAGCGACGATGCAGCTGACGGCCTGGGGCGGGGTTGAGTTGATCACCAGATAGCCGGGGCCCGCCTGACAAACCGCTTCGTAGATGCTGGCGTTCTCGGCTGTGCGCCCGAGTTGCTTCGCCTCAGCCACCCGGCAATCGGCACCTGCTGCGGTGACGGCGGCCTGGGCATTGGCCAGGCTCTGGGCCGGGGGTTCACGTCGGGTCTGGGCGTTCAGCCGCTGCATGTTGCGCAGGACCTCCCGCTCGGCCTCCATGATGTAGCCCGCGTTCAGTTCATTGGGCGGAATGCCGTTCTCGATCTGCGCCAGCGCCGGACCAGCCGCCGAAAGGGCGAGGGCCGTCATGATCGGAGTGACGAGAAATGCGACGAGGCGAGAGAGGGTCATCACGTCATCCAGTACGGCAATCTGAAAAGTCTGACATGACCGTGAGGGCCATGACAACGTAGGTCAAGCTGTGCCGCGCATTCATTCCGGGCGATGGCGCTCGTCCCAGCGAGCCTTAAAGCCGGCGGACGGCTGCCTGGGATTCGGCCCCGCCTACCAGCGGATTTCTGAGCGGCAGCGTGAACGGTGCCGCCTCGATCTCGAACACATCGCCCACCTGGGTACGCACACCCTCCGAGAAGGACAGGGTGGCGGTCCCGAAGAAGTGGACGTGGACGTCTCCGGGACGGCGGAACAGGTCGTATTTGAAGTGATGGTGTTCGAGGTTGCTCAGGCTGTGGGACATGTTGTCTTCCCCCGACAGGAACGGCCGTTCCCACAGCACCTTGTCGTCGCGCAGGATCCGGCTGGTCCCGCGTAGATCCTTCGGCGGAGTTCCGACGAGCAGTTCCGGCCCCAGAGCGGCCGGGCGCAACTTGGAATGGGCAAGCCACAGATAGTTGTGGCGCTCGGTCACATGATCGCTGAACTCGTTCGCCAGGCAGACGCCCAACCGCCACGGAGTTCCGTCCGGCCCGATCAGATAGATGCCGGCCAGTTCGGGCTCTTCGCCGCCGTCCTGGGCGAACGCGGGCATGGTCAGAGGCTGTCCGGGACCGACCAACTGCGACCCGTCGCCCTTATAGAACCATTCCGGCTGCTGGCCGACCGCGCCGGGGGCAGGCTTGCCGCCCTCCAGCCCTTCAAGAAACATGCGCATCGAATCGGTCTGGTGATCGGCGGCGGCGGCGGCCCGGTGCATCTGGTCGCGACCCTCGGCCGAGCCGAGGTGGGTCAGGCCGGTGCCGGTCAGGCTCAGATGGGCCGGGTCATCATGATCGATGGGGGCCAACAGGCGGCCGGCCTCCAGCGCCGCTTTCAGATCAACGACATCGCCCAGGCCGCGGTGACCGATCACGGCGGCCAGATCGTAACCGGACATGATGGCGTCCCAGGCCAGGGCGCGTACGGTCTCGGCCTCCCTGATGAAGCGGGCGTCGGGTCCATCGGCGGCGATGACCTGTCGGCGGCCGTCATCGGCCCGGTGCTGGAGAAGGCGCATTGAGCGGAGCCTCAGTCTGCGGTGGTGAGGCGATAGACCATCACGTGTCTGTAGGGCCGATCCGGATCGACGCGGGCCGATACGAAGGCCGGAACGTTCGGGGCATTGGGAAATTTCTGGGGTTCAAGCGCCAGGCCGTCGCCCATCCGGTACAGATGCCCGTCCTTGCCGACGAGGGTCCCGTCGAGGAAATTGCCGGAATAGACCTGGACCCCGGGGTCGGTGGTCAGAACCTCCAGCACCCGTCCGCTCTGTGGATCTTCGAGACGGGCCGCGAGCCGGGGCTGGTCCGTCATCCCCTTGTCGAGGGCAAAGTTGTGATCATAGCCCCGCCCGAGGCGAATTTGCGCGTCGCGCGCGTCACGCAGGCCTTCGCCGATGACCCGGGGCGTGCGGAAATCGAACACCGTCCCGGCGACCGGCCGCAGCTCGCCGGTCGGAATCAGCGCCGCATCCACCGGCGTATAGGCCGCCGCCGGTATGGTCAGCCGGTGTCCCTCGATTCCCCCCGGCGCGCCTTCGCCCGCCAGGTTGAAGATCGCGTGGTTGGTCATGTTGACGATGGTCGGCGCAGAGGTCGTCGCGCCGAACGCGATGGTCAGGGTGCTGGTGTCGTCGAGGCTGTAGGTCACGGTCGCGTCGAGTTGCCCCGGATAGCCGGCGTCTCCGTCCGCGCTGGTGTGGGACAGCACGACCCGCGCCTCGGGACCGCTCTCGACCGAGACCACGCGCCAGACCACCTTGTCGAAGGCCTTGCCTCCGCCGTGCAGGGAGTTGGTCGTGTCGTTCAGCGGGAGCTGATAGGTCCGGCCATCCAGGGTGAACCGTCCGCCCGCGATACGGTTGGCATAGCGCCCCACCGTGACGCCGAAATAGTTCGGATGGGTCTCGTAGTTCGAGGCGTTGTCATAGCCGAGCACGACGTCTGCGACGCGGCCGGCGCGATCGGGACCGCTCATCGACTGGAGGGTCGCGCCATAGGTCAGGATACGGGCAGAGACCCCGTGGTCGTTGCTCAGCACGATGGCCTCCACTGCGGTTCCGTCCGTCAGGACACCCGCAGCCTCTCGTCGCGCCTCGGAGGCCGAGCACCCGCTCCAGGACGCCAGCCAGACCATGGCCGTCATTGCCAATCCGGCTCTAACCATCGTTCGTCCCCAACCTTTTTGCGCCGCGCTTGACGCACGGCCTTGGCCTGCACAATAGTCTGACAAATGAGACGAGAGCAAGCAGCCTCGGGGGTCACCCGAGATGTCTGCTGCAGGGGAAACGACCAAGATGGCAGGACCGGTATCGGGCGTGACGGCCCAGGCTCAACCCGGCGCGACCGGGGGACCCGGAGCGCGTGCGGTGCTGTCGCTGCTGGCGACTCTGTTCTTCATGTGGGGTTTCATCACGGTCATCAACAACACCCTGCTGCCGCATCTGCGCAGCGTGTTCGTGCTGGACTATACCCGGACAACCCTGATCGAATCTGTCTGGTTTATCGCCTATTTCGTGGCCTCGATCCCGTCGGCCAAGCTGATCGAGCGGATCGGCTACAAGCGGTCGATCGTCACCGGCCTGGCCGTGATGGCGGTCGGCGCCCTGATGATGGTTCCGGCGGCACGACTGGCCTCATTCGCTCTGGTCCTGACCGCCCTGTTCGTCATCGCCAGCGGCATCACCCTGCTACAGGTCGCGGCCAACCCCTATGTCACGGTGATCGGACCCCCGGAGACGGGCTCGTCGCGACTGAATCTTGTCCAGGCCTTCAACTCCCTCGGAACGACGCTCGCACCGTTGTTCGCGGGGTATCTGATTCTGGGGCGTTCCAGCGGCGGCACGGCCCAGGGCGAGGTCGTGCTGACTGCGGCCGAACGCTATGCCGACGCCCAGTCGGTCATCCTGCCCTATATCATCGTAGCCGTGGTGCTGGCCCTGCTCGCCGTGGTCATCGCCCGCTTCCCCCTGCCGACCATCAACGCCTCGGGTCGTCGCGCCAGCGCCGCAGATCGCAGGGGCCTGTCTCTCTGGAAGCACCGCAACCTCGTCTGGGGCGTGCCGGCCATCTTCATCTATCTGATCGCCGAGATCGGCGTGGCCAACCTGTTCATCAACTTCGTGTCCCAGCCGGATATCGCAGCCATCAGCCAGGAGCAGGCCTCACGTTATCTGGCCATCCTGTGGGGTGGGATGATGGTGGGTCGATTCTTCGGCAGCTGGCTGACGCACCGGTTCCCGGCCGACAAGGTCCTTGCCGTCTTCGCTGTCGGTGCCTTTGTGGTCATGGCGGTGGCGACATTCGCCAGCGGGCCGGTCGCGATGTGGGCGTTGATTTCGGTCGGTCTGTTCCACTCGATCATGTTCCCGACCATCTTCACCCTCGGGATCAAGGGACTGGGGCCGCTGACCGAGGAGGGGTCCGGTCTGCTGATCATGGCCATCGCGGGTGGGGCCCTGGTCGTGGTGCAGGGCTGGCTGGCCGACCGGTACGGTCTGCAGCTGTCCTTCCTGCTGACCATGGTCTGCGAGCTCTACATCCTGTTCTACGCCCTGTGGGGCTCACGCCCGACCCACGCCCTGCCGACCCAATCGCCGGCCGCCTGATGATCGCCGGAGCCCTGACCATGGTTCGCAAATCTACGTTGATCTCGATGGCAATGGCGGGGCTGGTGGCCATTGCCGCCCCAGCCTTGGCCCAGCAATCGCCGATCACCCCGGCCCAGGCACCGGCCGAGCCCGCAGCGATTGTGCTCGGGACTGGCGGCGTCGAGGGATCGACGGCCCCCGAGAGCTGGTTCCACCAATGGGGCGACACCTTCGTGCGCAACGTTTCGGTGGCGACCCTGACCCCGGTCCTGCCCGCTGCAGGCAAGGCCAACGGCGCGGCGGTCATCGTGGCCCCCGGCGGCGGCTTTCGCTTTCTGTCGATGAGCAACGAGGGCTGGGAGGTCGCTCAGGCCCTGGCTGACCGGGGCGTCGCCGCCTTCGTCCTCAAGTACCGCACCCGCCCGACGCCCGCCGACCTCGGAGAGTTCGAGCAAGGGGTCAACGCCATGTTCGCGGGTGCGGGGCCCCGTCCGCCAAGGGCGGCTTTCACGCCCGCCGCCGGCCGTCCCGGGGGAGAGTTGGCCGACCCGGTGAAGGACGCTACCGCGGCCTTCGCCCTGATCCGTGCGCGGGCCTCGGAGTGGGGCGTCGATCCCGACCGGATCGGGATGGTCGGATTTTCGGCCGGCGCCATGACCACCATGGCCACGACACTGTCGGTCCCCGAGACCCGTCCGGCCTTCATCGCACCGATCTACGGCGCATTGGACGCGGTGGATGTTCCTGCCGATGCGCCCCCGATGTTCGTCGTGCTGGCGGCCGACGATCCCCTGTTCGCCAATCGCGGTTTCGGCGTCGTCGAGGCCTGGCAGCGCGCCGGACGGCCGGTGGAGTTCCATCTCTATCAGGACGGCGGCCACGGCTTCGGACTCGGCAATCCGGGCAAGACGAGCCTGGGCTGGTTTGACGTCTTCATGCGATGGATGGAAGTCAACGGCTGGCTCCAGGTCAGGACCTGAACACAGGACATCTCGAAAAGGACAGCCGCCATGGGCGCAGTATATCCCGATCTGGCAGGCCAGACGGTCATCGTCACCGGTGGAGCCGCAGGGATCGGAGAAGCCATCGTCAGGGCCTTCGCAAGGCAGGGCTCCCGCGTCGCCTTCATCGACATTGATCAGGCCCGAGGGTCGGCCCTGGAAGCCGAGATCGTCGCATGCGGCGAGGGCGATGCGGCCTTCTTCCGTTGCGACCTGACGGATATCCCCGCGCTGAAGACAACGATCGATGCCGTCCGCAGCCGCTTCGGGCCGATCGAGGCCCTGATCAACAACGCCGCCCACGACGAACGGCACGCGACGCTCGAGGTCACCGAGGCCTATTGGGACGGTCGCATCGCGGTCAATCTGAAGCACCAGTTCTTCGCGGCCCAGGCCGTCCTGCCTGACATGGTGGCCAACGGACGCGGATCGATCCTCAACCTGGGCTCGACCTCATGGATGATCGGTCAGGGGGGCATGGCGGCGTACACGGCGTCCAAGTCCGCGGTGCTGGGGCTGACGCGATCGCTCGCCCGGGACTTCGGCCAGCACGGCGTGCGGGTCAACGCCCTGGCTCCCGGCTGGATCATGACCGAGCGCCAGCTCGAGAAATGGGTGACGCCGGATTCCGAGCGTGAACTCTACGAACGGCAATGCCTGAAGCGCCGCCTCGTCCCCGAAGACATCGCGCGCGTCGTCGTCTTTCTCACGTCCTCGGAAGCCTCTGCGATCACGAACCAGCAGTATGTCGTCGATGGCGGCTGGACCTGATCATCGTCGCCGACGTCGGCTTGGCCGTGACAGGGTGCCGGCCTGGAATATTCGAAGAGGAACGATGGTGGGTGATGTTGGGTTCGAACCAACGACCCGCTGATTAAGAGTCAGCTGCTCTACCAACTGAGCTAATCACCCGTACCATCATCGCGCGGTCATCAGGGACGCCCGGCGAAGGGGGCGGAGATAGAGACATCGGCGCGGGGATGCAAGGGATTTCCGCCCGGTGTTCCGGTTCGCCGCAGGGCGGTCTAGCATCGCCGCGGAATCGGTCCGGCAAGGGCCATCGGGGGAGTAAGCGAATGGCCTTCTGGAACCGGCGCAAGTCGATCGACGCGATGCACCAGGCGTCGGACGGACCGAGGCTGAAGGCCACCCTGAGCTGGCCGCACCTGCTGGCGCTGGGCGTCGGGGCCATCGTCGGCACCGGCATCCTGACCCTGATCGGCGTGGGGGCGGGGCTGGCGGGCCCGGCGGTGATGATCAGTTTCGCCCTGGCGGGACTGGTCTGCGCCTGTGCGGCCCTGGCCTATGCCGAACTGTCGACCATGATGCCCCAGGCCGGCAGCGCCTACGCCTATTCCTACGCCGTGCTGGGCGAACTGATCGCCTGGATCGTGGGGTGGAGCCTGATCCTCGAGTATTCGCTGGTGGTCTCGGCCGTAGCCGTGGGCTGGTCGGGATACGCCGTGGGCTTCCTGACCGGACTGGGCATAGATCTGCCGACGGCCCTGACCGTGGGACCCCATGTCGCTGGAGGACTGGTCAACCTGCCGGCGGTGGCGATCATCGGCGTGGTGACGGGCCTGCTGCTGCTGGGCACGCGCGAGAGCGCGACGCTGAACGCCATCCTGGTGGTGATCAAGGTCGCGGCCCTGATCGCCTTCGTGGCCATCGCCCTGCCGGCGTTCGACGCGGCCAACTTCACGCCCTTCATGCCCAACGGGTTTGGAGCGCCCGCCCTGCCGTTCGGAGAGCTGATCACCGGCCAGCCTGCGGCGCAGACCGGGGTCATGGCGGCGGCGGCGATCATCTTCTTCGCCTTCTACGGCTTCGACGCCATCTCGACGGCGGCGGAAGAGACGAAAAAACCCGAGCGCGACCTGGCCATCGGCATCGTCGGCTCGATGCTGATCTGCACGGTGCTGTATCTGGTGGTGGCGGCGGCCGCGATCGGCGCACGGCCGGTTGCGAGCTTCGCGGCCAGTCCCGAGCCTCTGGCCCTGATCCTGCGCGAGATGGGGCAGGGGACGGCGGCGCAATGGATCGCGGCCTCGGCGGTGATCGCGCTTCCGACGGTTCTGCTGGCCTTCCTGTTCGGCCAGAGCCGCATCTTCCTGGGCATGGCGCGCGACGGCCTGTTGCCGACGTCGCTGGCGAAGATCTCGACGCGCGGCGTGCCGGCGGTGGTGACGGTGTTCACCGCCATCGTGGTCGCGGCCCTGGCGGGCGTGATGCGGCTCGACGAACTGGCGTCGCTCGCCAACGCGGGCACCCTGGCGGCCTTCGCGGCGGTGGGGGTCTGCCTGATCGTGCTGCGTCTGCGGGATCCGAACCGGGTGCGCAAGTTCCGGGCGCCGCTGTGGTGGCTGGTGGGAGCGATCACCATCGTCGGCTGCGTGCTGTTCTTCTTCAGCCTGCAGCCGCGGACCCAGTTCTGGTTCGTGATCTGGAACGCCGTCGGTCTGGTGATCTACTTCCTGTGGTCGGCGCGGAACGCCCGGCTGGCCAAGACCCCCGACCAGGCCGCCTGATGTCCCGCCGCGACCTGTCGGGCGCCGTCGATTTCGCCGTGCTGGACCGCACGACGGGCG
>NZ_JAEMRD010000160.1 GCF_016463485.1 Brevundimonas sp. | reverse complement strand
ATCTTCGAGCCGCGCTATCTGAACATGATCGACGACGCCATGGCCGGGGACCGGATGATCGGCCTGATCCAGCCGGCGGGCGGACCTGCGAGCCTGCCCAGCCTGACCGCGGTCGGATGCGCGGGCCGGATCACCAGTTTCGCCGAAACCTCGGACGGCCGATACTTGGTGACCCTGACCGGCATCTGCCGGTTCCGCGTCGCTGTCGAACTGCCCAGCCAGACGCCTTACCGCCAGGTCCGCGCCGCTTTCGCTGCTTTCGAGGCCGATCTGGCCTCGCCGACAGGCGACGACTTCGACCGCGACGCCTTCCTGTCGGCCCTGCGCGCCTATCTGGAGCGCCGACAGCTTGAGATCGACTGGGAAACCGCCGGCGGCGCGCCGCAGGAAGCCCTGATCAACTCCCTGTCCATGGCCCTGCCGTTCGAGCCCGCCGAGAAACAGGCCCTGCTGGAGTCCCAGACCCTGGAGGACCGCTGCCAGACCCTGACCGCCCTGCTCCAGATCGACGCCGCCGAAAGCGGCGACGGCGATTCCCCGACGGCGATGCAATAGGAAGGGGCGCTACCGCTCGGCTCGCGGAGCCTCACTGCTTGAGCGCAGGGTTTGGGGCGCTACCGCTCGGCTCGCGGAGCCTCGCTGCTTGAGCGCAGGCTTCAGGGCGCTACCGTTCGCGACGCGGCCGCGCACTGCTTGAGCGCGTGACACAACGCGCGAAGCGATGATGTGGGCTCAAGTAGCGCAACGCGCGATAGCCCACTAGAAAGACATCATGTCAGACGCCTTCCACACCCCCTCGACCGTCGATCCGCGCCTGCTGGAGGTGCTGGTCTGTCCCGTGACGCGCGGCCCGCTGTCCTATGATCGCGAGGCGGGCGAACTGGTGTCGAAGGGGGCCAGGCTGGCCTTCCCGATCCGCGACGGCGTCCCGATCATGCTGGCCGAGGAAGCCCGCCCGATCGAGGGTTAGGCCCGGTCAGCGGCCCCAAGGCAAAGCTTCCGGGCTCGGCATCCGAAATTTAACCTTCTCGTGCGACGCTAGTTTCAAGAACTGCGGTCGAGGGGTCCGAATGCACGGTCGCTGGCGACTATTCAGACATGATGCGGGACAGGCTTCGGGCCCGCATGCGCTGATCTACGTCGCCCTCTTCGTCCTCTGCCTCGTCTTCGGGATCTGGAGCGCGCGCACCTTCGATGCCGTTGTCATCTGGCCCGCAAACGGGGTGATGCTGGCCGCCGCCCTGCATCTGCACCGTCGCCGGGCGATCCAGGTCCTGGCCGCCTGCCTCGTCATCAACCTGATCGGCAACGTGGTTCGCGGGGACATCGCCCCCTTCTGGTGGCTGAACGCCGTCATGAACATGGGCGAGGTCCTGGTGGCGGCCATCATCGCCCGGCGCGTCTGCGGGGCGGCACTCGACATTCGACGGCCCAAGCGGTTGTGGCGGTTCGCCTTCCTGGCCGTAGTGCCTGCCGTCCTGCTGTCCATGGTCATTTCCATCGCCGTGGCTGCGGCGACCTTCCGGTTCCCCATGGGTACCCTGATGTTCATGGCCCAGCGCTTCTTCGTCATGGAGACCCTGGGCCTGTTGATGGTGGCACCGGCCCTGCTGCTGATCGCCAAGGCGCACCGGTTCCGCTCGACGGCCCCCGCCTCTCCGACCGAGGCCGCGCTGCTGATCGTTCTGTTGATGCTGGTGACGGCCGGGATCTTCTTCCAGAACGTGGTCCCGGCCGCGTTCCTGATCTTCCCATTCCTCTTGCTGGTCGCCTTCCGGACGCCCCCGTCGTGGGTCGCGGGTGCCGTTATCGGGGTGGCCGTCATCGCTGCCACGGGGACTCTGTCAGGCCACGGCCCCGGCACCCTGTCGAAGCTCTCCGAGCTGCCGGAACTGTCCGACCGACCGGCCCTGCTGCGCCAGCTGAACATCTACTATGTGTTCCTGCTGGGGGTTCTGGTCACCGCCCTGCCGGTCTCGGCGGTCATGTCGGAACGACGCCGCCTGATCCTGTGCCTGAAGGCCCGGACCGAAACCGCTCACGCCGCCCGCCGCCGCGCCGAACAGGCCGACGCCGCCAAATCCCGCTTCCTGGCCCTGATGAGCCACGAAATGCGCACTCCCCTGAACAGCGTCACCGGCTATGCCGAGGTGCTGGCGCGCCGCCCCGGCATGGACCTGGACGCCGTGTCCCACCTGGGTCACATCCAGCGTTCGGGCGACGCCCTGCTGATGCTGGTCGAGGACGTTCTAGAAATCTCGCGCGGCGACGACGTGCTCAACACGACACCCTTGTCCCTGCTGCAGGTCATCGACGCGGCGGCGGCTCCCAGCCGCATCGAGGCCGCCGACAAGGGCCTGACCCTGAGCGTCGAGGTCCGCCCCGACGCCCTGGCCCCCGTCATCGGCGATCCCCGCCGCCTGCGTCAGGCCCTGCATCACCTGATCAGCAATGCCGTCAAGTTCACCGAGCACGGCGGCGTCCGCATCCTGGCCGATCGCATCGACGGCCAGGTCCTGATCGCCGTCTCCGACACCGGAAAGGGCTTCGACCCTGTCGCTGCGCCGCGCCTGTTCGATCCCTTCGTCCAGGGCGACGATTCGATCAGCCGCGCCCATATCGGTGCCGGCATCGGTCTGACCCTGGTCAAGCGTCACGCCGACCTGATGGGTGGGGACGTCGTGATCGACAGCCAGCCCGGCGAGGGCGCGACCTTCACCCTGCGGCTGCCCCTGGCAACGGCGGCCCCGGAGGCTATGGCGAACCACGCCGACGCCCGCGCCGAGCGGGACGAAAGTGCCCCGCCCCGTATCCTGGTCGTCGACGACCATCCGGCCAACCGCGAGGTCGCTCGCCTGATGCTGACCGCCGTCGGCTGCGAGGTCGTAGAGGCGTGTGACGGCGACGAAGCCATCGATATGGCCGCCACCCAGCCCTTCGACCTGATCCTGATGGATGTGCGGATGCCGCGCGTCGACGGCCTGGCCGCGACCCGGGCGATCCGGGCGACGGGCAGCGGCGTTCCCATCCTCGCCGTCACCGCCGACGCCATGCCCGAAGACGCCGCCCGCTGCCTGGCCGCCGGCATGGACGCCCACCTGGCCAAGCCGATCTCGCACCATGCCCTCTATACGGCCATGGAGCGCCTGCTCTGCGCCCCCGAGACGGCCGAGGCCGAGGCCGCCTGATCGCGATCAGGCCTTCGGCCCGTCCTCCTCGGCCAGTCGCGCCTTGATGAAGGCGATGTCGGCCAGAAGCTGACGCTGTTCCTCGTCGGTGAACTTGTGCTGGTCCTCGATCAGCGTCCCGATGATCCGCCCGATCAGCAGGGGCAGGATGAACAGCAGGGTCACGTGCATCAGGAAGACGGTCACGATCCGCCCGCCCAGGGTGGTCGCATAGATGTCGCCGTATCCGGTCGTCGTCGCCGTTACCGCCGCCCACCACAGGGCGTCGCCGAAGGACTTGGCCTCGAACAGGGCATACAGCCCGGCGCATCCGGCCAGGATGACCACATAGAGCAGCAGCAGTTCGAGGATGCTGTTGGTGGCGCGGATCAGCAGTTTCACGGGCAGGACTCCATCGAACGCAACGAGACGGTCGCCCAGACTAGCGCAATTGCCGCCCAGTTGGAGGTCTTCAGTGCGGCGACAGCCCCCCTGCCGGCGTCGATTCCGCTCCAGCCCGGCTTGTCCGGACGCCCCAGGTTGCGAACCTCGACGGACCAATCCCTTGCCGCACAAGGGATTGCATCGCCACAGACCCCCGCGAACGCGCCTGGGTTGGAACTGGCCTTAGGCTTGCCGGATGACAGACATCGAACCCACACCCCGTCTCACCCCCGAAGCCTGGGCCTGCGTCCGGGCGGACTTCCTGTCCGGCGTGAGCGCGCCGGTCCTCTCCGAACGCTACGGCGTAAGCATCCGCCACATCCGGCGACGCGCGGCGATCGAGGGGTGGCGACGCGCCGATTTCACGCCCGGCAGTGTGGCGCCCCCGCCGCCTTGGATGGCCGGGATACCGACCAAGGATCAGGAAATGGAGATGGACCCCGCACTGGAGGAGGTCGACGAGGCCGAATCGACCTCGCGCTTCGGCCTGCTGTTCAATCCGGACGCCCGCGCGCTGCACCGCTTCGCCTTCCGTCAGGCTTCGGAGAACGCCGCCATCGACCAGCCGCAACAGGCGATGGTCTGGATGCGTCTGGCCCAGATGGTCGAACGCTCGACCGGCCGCCTCGACAGCGACAGCACGGCCTTCCGCCAGATCGACCACGTCCGGGCGGCCTACCTGCACCGTCTCAGGGAGGCGCTGGACGCCGAGGCCGAGCGAAAGGAACAGGGTTCCGCGCCCGACTGATATAACTGTCCGTCACCCGAGATCCTGTCACGGTGACAAAACCATCCCCTGTTCGACACAAGATGTTGATGCTGGGGATCGTTAACCATCTAGGGATAGCCTTCAGGTCGATTCTGGGCTTGGATAGGTCCAGTCCGTTTCTCGATCTCAGTCCGGTGCCTGTCGCATGAACGCCCACGCCATCATCCGTCCCGGAACCCCCGGCCTGCTGACCCCCTCGGCGGCCTACAAGCCGTTCCGCTATCCGTGGGCGTTCGACATGTGGAAGAAGCAGCAGCAGGTCCACTGGATGCCCGAAGAGGTGCCGCTGGGCGAGGACTGCAAGGACTGGGCCGCGAACCTGAACGACAAGGAGCGCAACCTGCTGACGCAGATCTTCCGCTTCTTCACCCAGTCCGACATCGAGGTCGCCGACAACTACATGGAAAAATATGGCCGGGTGTTCAAACCGACCGAGGTGAAGATGATGCTGTCATCCTTCGCCAACATGGAGACCATCCACATCGCGGCCTATGCCCTGTTGCTGGAAACCATCGGCATGCCCGAGAGCGAGTTCGGGGCCTTCATGGAATACGAGGCCATGCGCGACAAGCATGACTTCATGCAGAAGTTCGGCGTGGATACCGAGGCCGACATCGCCCGCACGCTCGCCATGTTCGGCGGCTTCACCGAGGGGCTTCAGCTGTTCGCCAGCTTCGCCATGCTGATGAATTTCCCGCGTCAGAACAAGATGAAGGGGATGGGCCAGATCGTGTCCTGGTCCGTCCGCGACGAGAGCCTGCACTGCGACGGCATCATCAAGCTGTACCACGCCTTCAACAAGGAAACCGGCGTGGTCACCAAGGCCGTGGCCGACGACATCGTCGCCTGCTGCGAGACCGTGGTCGGGCTGGAGGACAAGTTCATCGACCTGGCCTTCGAGGCCGGCGAGGTCCAGGGCATGACGCCCGAGGACATCAAGCAATACATCCGCTTCATCGCCGACTGGCGCCTGCGCCAGCTCAAGCTGCCAGAGGTCTACGGCGTCAAGGAAAACCCCCTGCCCTGGCTGCAGTCACTGCTGTCGGGCGTCGAACACGCCAACTTCTTCGAGGCCCGCGCCACGGAATATTCCAAAGCCGCCACCACCGGCGCCTGGCACGGCGCCGACGGCGTCTGGGGCGAGTTCGACAAACTCCTCGCCCGCCGCGACATGAGCATGGTCGCGGGATAAAAGGGCGCGACTCTCCTCCCCGTGCGCAGCATGGGGAGGTGGCGCGGCCCTCCTTCAGGGCCGTGACGGAGGGGGCGACACGTTCTCACCGGGAGGGTCCTTGACCACCACCCGCGCCTCCGCCTCCCGCCGAATGAAGCCCAATACACCCTCCAACTCATCCCTCACCGCCACGGCCGCAATCCGGATCACGCGAATACCCTTGCCACCGAGCCAGACCGTCCGCCGGGCATCGTGATCTGCCCGGCCTTCCTCGAGATGAACCGCCCCATCCACCTCCACCGCCAGCTTCGCCGCCGCGCAGTAGAAGTCGAGAATGTAAGGCCCGACCGGATGTTGTTTGCGAAACCCCAGGCCCCCCAGCCTGTCGCCCTTCAGATGAACCCACAGCCGCGCCTCGGGCGGCGTCAGCCTTCGTCGAAAGGCCCGCGCGCGTTGATAGCTGATCCCGTCCGCCACCGTGTCGCCCCCTCCGTCACGGCCCTGAAGAAGGGCCGCGCCACCTCCCCATTCCTGCGGAACGGGGAGGAGAGTGTTCTCTCAATGTTCTTATTCTGGCAAGACCGATGATCAACACCGCCGTCATCGGCTTCGGCAACGCGGGCAAGACCTTCCACGCCCCGCTGGTCGCTGCCTGCCCCGACCTCAACCTCCACACTATCGTCAGCCGCCGCCCCGACGACGTCCACGCCGTCTGGCCCGATGTCCGCATCCTCCCCGACTTCGAGACGGTCCTCTCCGACCCCGATATCGCCCTCGTCGTCCTCGCCACCCCCGACGCCCTGCACGCCCCGCAGGCCGAGGCCGCGCTGAAGGCGGGCAAGGCCGTCGTCGTCGACAAGCCGTTCGCCACCACCCTGGCCGATGCCGAGTATCTGGTCGCCCTGGCCCAGCAGACCGGCCGGCTGCTGTCGGTCTTCCAGAACCGCCGCTGGGACGCCGACTTCCTGGCGCTGCAAGCGGAGATCGCGAGCGGCCGCCTCGGCGACATCGTGACGGTCGAGAGCCGCTACGACCGCCACCGGCCCCTGGTCCGCGACCGCTGGCGCGAGAACGACGGCGACGGCGTCTGGCTGGACCTGGGGCCCCACCTGATCGACCAGATGCTGGTGCTGTTCGGCGCGCCCGAAGCCGTCATTTGCGACATGGCCATCCAGCGGCCCGGCGGCCTGACCCCCGACTGGGTCCATGCCGTCCTGCGCTATCCCGACAAGCGCGTCGTGCTGAACGCTGCCATGATCGCCGCCGCTCCCGACGTCCGCTTCGCCGTCCACGGCACCAGGGGCTCCTGGCTCAAGTCGGGCCTCGACACCCAGGAAGACCAGTCGAAATCCGGCATGATCCCCGGTGCCCTCGGCTGGGGCCTCGACCCCAACCCTGCGACCTTCATCGACGGCAACACCTTCGCGCGAGCCCCCGCCCCCGGCCCGGCCGGAAACTACCTCGCCTACTACGCCGGGA
>NZ_JAEMRD010000030.1 GCF_016463485.1 Brevundimonas sp. | reverse complement strand
GGCGAAAAGCGGTTCTCGGTGACGGGGACGCCGACCGACTGTGTGGTGCTGGCGTTCAGCGACATCATGGATGGGCCGCCGGACCTGGTGCTGTCGGGGGTGAACCGCGGGCACAATGTGGGCGAGGACTGCTCCTATTCCGGTACCGTGGCGGGGGCCTTGCAGGGGATGGCGTTGGGGGTGCGTTCGATCGCGCTGAGCCAATCGCTAGAGCGGTTCCACGACGAGGTTACCGCCCACTGGGACACCGCCGCCCATTTCGCGCCGGGGATCATCCGCAAACTGCTGGAACAGGACTGGGCCCCCGGCGTGGTCATGAACCTGAACTTTCCCGCGCGGCCGATCGAGGCGGTGAAAGAGGTCGAGGTGACGGTTCAGGGGTTCCGGGGCATCGGTGAGATGCATGCGGTCAAGCGCACTGATCTGCGCGGGCGTGACTACTACTGGATGAGCTTCCGGGGCGCGAAACAGGATCATGCGCCGGGCACCGACCTGAGGGCCATGGACGACGGGAAGATCTCGGTGACGCCGCTGCACATCGATCTGACGCACCGCGAAAGCGTGCACGGGCTGAAGGGCGTGATCGGCGGGGTTCCTCCAAAGGCCGGTCTGGGATGAACCTGCACAACGACCGCGCGGGTCGGCTGATCCTGAGCCTGCGCCAGCAGGGGGTGACCGACGGCAAGGTGCTGGCGGCGATGGAATCGATCGACCGCGCCGTCTTCGTGCACGAGAAATTCCTCGATCAGGCCTGGGAGGACCAGGCCCTGCCGATCGACTGCGCCCAGACGATCAGCCAGCCCTACATCGTCGGCCTGATGACCCAGGCGCTGGAGGTCGAGCCGCGCCACAGGGTGCTCGAGATCGGCACCGGCAGCGGCTATCAGTGCGCGGTGCTGAGCCGGCTGGCGCGCTATGTCTATTCGGTGGAGCGGTACAAGTCGCTGCTGGTAGAGGCCGAAGCGAAGCTGAAGCGGCTCAAGATCGACAACGTCATCACAAAGCATTCGGATGGCGGGCTGGGCTGGCCGGAACAGGCTCCGTTCGACCGGATCATGGTCACGGCCGCCTCGCCGACCGAGCCGACGGAACTGTTGAAACAACTGAAGCCCGGCGGGGTGCTAGTCTGTCCGGTCGGGCGGACGTCGGTGCAGATGCTGCACCGCTATTCGGGCCAACCGGACGGCTCATTCCGCCGCGAAAGCCTGTGTGAGGTGCGGTTCGTGCCGTTGGTCGAGGGCACGGCGAAGGAGGGGTAGTGATGAGCAGGTCGAGTGCTGCGGAGACCGTGACGGGATGGGTACGCCGCAGCGGAGTCTTGCTCTTCACGCTTATCGGCTTGCTCCTTGCCACCGGCCCGGCGGTCGCTTCCGAATGGGTGGACTATTTCAAGCCCGGCGACGCCGAACTCTCAACCGCTGGCTACAACGTGGCGAGGGCGGCAGCGGCCGCCTACGCGCTGGACCCTACCTCGACCGAGATCATGGTCGTCGGGCATATGGACGCTGTCGAGGGCCGGACCCCGGAGGCCCGATTTGATGTTGCGCGGGCGCGCGCGATGTTGCTTGAGCTCCTCTATCAGGGCGTGTCGCTACAAGCCCTGAACATCGAGGTCCAGGGTACCCGACAGATGGCGCGGGTTACGGATGGGCCGGATCCTCTGAACCGGCGGGTAACGGTTCGGCTGAACAAGTTGCCGCCCATGCCCAATGGGAGGCCAAGGCCGCCCAGTTCGCGGTTCGGTCACTATGATCAGCCGCTCATCTTCTTCGACAGCGGAAGCAGCGAGCTCAGTCCCGCTCGTGAAGCAGATTTGGTATTCGCGCTAAGGCTCTCGATGTACGGCCACACGCCCGGAGAGTGGCGGGTCTTGATATGGGGATTTGCCGACACCGTTGGCGACCCTGCCGATAACCTCGTGCTGAGCCAGCGACGCGCCGAAACGGTCGCGCGGGTGCTGGCGCGCCATGGGATGCCATGGGCGGATATGGAGATTTCCGGAACCGGCGAGACCCAATTGGCGCGCGCGACGCGGGATGAAGTTGCTGAGCCTCTGAACCGGCGTGTGCAGGTCCGGTACAACAAGAAGGCCGTGAGCAACTAGGCCTGCCCCACTTTCGTGCCGATTGGCGGCTTGGCTAATGGGGCGACGCGGGGCAAAGCAGAGCTTGGACGATCAGGAGAGCGGCATGGGTATGGGTGGCTGGACGAGGCTTTTCCTTATCGCCGGGGCGGCGCTGACGGCGGCCGCCTGTTCGAGCTATCCGGACGCGCCGCGTTATTCGACGCGCGCTGACGGGACGGTGGGACCGGCGGCCTATCCGCAGCCGGTCTATCCGGCGACGCCGCCTGCGCCGGTCGAGGCACCGCCGCCCCTGACCGCGCCGATCGAATCGATCGAGGGCGGGGCCCTGCCTTCGGCGACGATCACCTCGGGCCTGAACGGCGGGCCGACGCGACCGGTGGTCGTGCAGCCCGCGCCCGTGGATGAGGCCCCGATTGAACCCGCATATGACCCTGCGCCGAGCGCCTCCGAGGGTGGGCGCAAGGCCTATGTGATCCAGCCAGGCGACACGATCTCGGGCGTCGGGCGGCGGTTCCGGACGCCGGTGCAGGCGCTGATCGACCTCAACGATCTGGGCCCCAGGGCCGCGATCACGCCGGGCCAGCGGATTCTGTTGCCGGCCAGCGCGACCGATCTGGGGTCCGACCCCTATGCGACGGGACCGGGCCTGATCGTGGTGGAAGGGGTCGTCGATGAGACGGAGGTTCCCCCGCCGCCCCCTGCGCCGCCGGTGGTCGCGCCGCCGCGTCCGGTGCAGACGGTGCCGGTCCCGACAGCGCCCGCGCCGGTGCCCACGCCTGCACCTTCGCCCGGTCCTGCCGCGCCTGCGACTGCGGGGGGGCTGGCGCTGCAATGGCCGGTGCGGGGCGATATCGTGCGGCGTTTCGGGCCGGTCGCGATGGGCGAGCGCAACAACGGCGTCAATATCGGGGCCGAGGCGGGGGCCGAGGTCCGCGCCGCTGCCGCCGGGCGTGTCGCCTATGTCGGGGACGACCTGGTGGGGCAGGGGCTGACGGTGCTGATCGTGCATCGCGACGGCTGGCGGACGGTCTATGGCCATCTGGGTTCGGCGACGGTCGCCAACAACGCCGACGTCCGGGCGGGCCAGCAGATCGGCACCGTCGGGCTGACGGCGGGCGACGGGCGGCCCTCGATCCATTTCGAGACCCGGCGGATGCAGGGCGACAATCCGGTGGCGGTCGATCCGCTGACGGTTTTGCCGAGGTAAGGCCCAGTGTCTCTCCCTCCCCCACGGGGGAGGGCAGGCCGCGAAGCCGCCGGGTGGGGGCGGCAAGGCGATATGGCGCTGTCTTGCCTTGCCCTCCCCACCCGGTCTTCGCTGCGCTACGACCACCCTCCCCCGAGGGGGAGGGAGAAGTCGGCGTTGCGGTCCTACGCGTCGTTGCAATGACGGGCGGTGGGCACTAGGTATCGCGCCTTCATTTCAACGGGCGCCTTGCGGTGCCCGCGTTCGGGATTGTCCACACCATGCCTACTGAAGCCGGCCTCATGGGCACGATCATGCAGTTCCTGCCGTTTGTGGCGATCTTCGTGCTGTTCTACTTCCTGCTGATCCGTCCGCAGCAGAAGCGGGCCAAGGAACACGCGGCGCTGATCGCGGCGGTCAAGCGCGGCGACACCATCGTCCTGTCGTCGGGTCTGATCGGCAAGGTGACGCGGGTCGAGGAGGCCGAGGTCAATGTCGAGATCGCGCCCTCCGTCAACGTCCGCGTGGTCAAGGGCATGATCGCCGAGGTGCGCAACCGCACCGCCATCGCCGCGAACGACACCAAAGCCGTCACCAAGGCCTGATCCTCAGCGTCGCCGACCCGTAAGGCTTTCCCATGGTTCAGCAGTCGCGCTGGAAAATCATCGTCGTGGTGCTGGCGCTCGTGTTCGGCGTGCTGCTGGCCTATCCGAACGTGCTCAGTCAGTCCCAGAGGGACGCCCTGCCGGGCTGGTTGCCCAAGAACGGGCTGAGCCTCGGCCTTGATCTGCAAGGCGGGTCCTACCTGCTGCTCGAGGTCGATGTGCCGGCCATGCGGGCCAAGCGAATCGACAACATGGTCGAGGACGCGCGGGTGACGATGCGCGAGGGGAATTTCCCCACCAACGCGTTCCAGCGCGAAGAGGGCGGCGTGGTCGTCACCCTGGCCAATCCCGCACAACAGGATGCCGCCCTTGAGGCCATGCGCCTGCTGTCCGGCGGGCCGAACCAGCAGGGCGTTCAGGAACGCGCCGCCAGCCGCGTCGGCAACGACCGCATCCGCTACGCCTTCACCGACCAGGCCATGAGCGCCATGGCCGCGACCGCCGTGGACCAGTCCATCGAGGTGGTGCGCCGCCGGATCGATTCGCTGGGTACCCGCGAAACCTCCATCACCCGTCAGGGCGCCGACCGGATCGTGGTCCAGGCCCCGGGCGAGAGCGACCCCGCCGCCCTGGAACGCGTCATCGGCCAGACCGCCCAACTGACCTTCCAGATGGTCGAGGACGATCCCGAACTGATCAACCTGGCTCTTCAAGGCTCGGTGCCGCCGGATTCGGTCCTGATGGTCGATCAGGACGGGGTCACGCCCCTGCTGATCAAGAAGCGGGTGCTGGTCTCGGGCGAGCAACTGACGCGGGCCTCGGTCGATTCCGACCAGAACGGCCGCCCGGCCATCGGTTTCCGCTTCGACGGCGTGGGCGCGCGACGCTTCGCCGCCGCCACTTCGTCCGAGAACATCGGCAAGCGGTTCGCCATCATCCTGGACAACCGCGTCATCTCGGCCCCGAACATCATCGGCACCATCCCCAGCGGCCAGGGCCAGATCACCGGAAACTTCTCGATCGCCGAGGCGTCCGAGATGGTCAATCTGCTGAACGGCGGTGCCCTGCCGGCGCCGCTGAAAGTCGAGGAGCGCCGGACGGTTTCGGCCGAACTGGGCCAGGACGCGGTCGAGGCGGGGGGCCTGTCCACCGCGATCGGCTTCATCATCATCGTGGCCTTCATGTTCCTGACCTACGGCTTCCTGTTCGGTGGGGTGTCTGTGATCGGCCTGCTGCTGAACGGCCTGCTGATCGTGGCGGCCATGTCGCTGACCGGAGCCAGCCTGACCCTGCCCGGCATCGCAGGTCTGATCCTGACCTTCGCCGTGGCGGTCGATGCGAACGTGCTGATCTATGAGCGGATGCGCGACGAAGCCCGGGCCGGGCGGTCGGTGATCGCCTCGATGGACGCCGGCTTCAACAAGGCCATGGGCACCATCATCGACGCCAACCTGACCAGCCTGGTCGCGGCCGGCATCATGTTCGTGTTCGGCGCCGGGCCGGTGCGCGGCTTCGCCTGGACACTGACCATCGGGGTCTTCACCTCGGTGTTCTCGTCGGTGCTGGTGGCCCAGGTGCTGCTGGCCTGGTGGCTGAAGACCGCCAAGCCCAAGAAACTGCCGATCGCGGACGCGGAGACGGTGAAATGACCTGGTGGCCTCTCATCAAGGTTCTTCCGCAGAAGACCAACCTGCAGTTCGTCAAGTACGCGCGCTATGCTGCCGCCCTGTCGGTCGTGCTGTGCATCGCCTCGATCGTGTCCTGCTTCTATCCGGGCCTGAACCTGGGGATCGACTTCCGGGGCGGTGCCTCGATGGAGGTGTCCAAGCCGGCCGGCCAGTCGATCGATTTCGATGCCCTGCGTGGATCGGTGAACGAACTCGATCTCGGCGACGTCGGGGTGCAGGGTATCGCCCGACGCGACACCAACATCGATGACGGCTCGACCGCCATCGTCCGCTTCCAGGTGCCCGAGGGCCGCGACCAGACGCAGGTGGTGCAACAGGTCGAGGGTGCGATCACCCAGGCTGTGGGTGAGGTCAGATATTCCGGCGTCGAGGTGGTGGGGTCCAAGGTTTCGGGCGAATTGTTCACCTCAGGCCTCTTGGCTCTCGGGTCGGCGATCGTGCTGATGTTCGCCTATATCTGGTTCCGGTTCGAGCCCCAGTTCGGCTTCGGCGCCGTGGCGGGCCTGCTGCACGACGTGATCCTGACCTTCGGGCTGATCGTCCTGCTGCGGCTGGAGTTCAGCCTGAACATGGTCGCGGCCATCCTGACCGTCATCGGCTATTCGATGAACGATACGGTCGTGGTGTTCGACAGGCTTCGCGAGAACCTGCGCAAGTACAAGACCATGCCATTGCGCGACGTAATCGACCTGTCGCTGAACGAGACCCTGACCCGGACCATCATCACCGGCGTCACCGCCGTCATGGTGCTGGCCGCCCTGGCTATCTTCGGCGGCGAGGCCCTGCGCGGCTTCTCCCTGGCCCTGATGTTCGGGATCATCGTGGGGACATACTCTTCGATCTACGTCGGCGCACCGATCATATTGCTCTGGGGCGTGAAGCGCGGCGAGATCGGCGAGGAAGCCAAGCCGGTGAAGCTGGGGATGGCCAGCCGGCCGTAGTGGAGCTTCCTTCTCCCCTTGCGGGAGAAGGTGGCAGCCGAAGGCTGACGGATGAGGGGTGATGCGGGTGCCTGGAGTGGCGTCCGAACGTCCTCACCGTCGAAACCGAGTCACCCCTCATCCGTCACGCTCCGCGTGCCACCTTCTCCCGCAAGGGGAGAAGGACTAGGCTGCCGCTTTCCGAATCCCTGGGGAGGGCTGAGACTTGGCCAATCTGCTGACGAACTTTCGCACGACGATCCTGCTGAGCGTCGCGCTCGCGGTCCTGATGATGTTTGCGTTCGGGCGAGTGGCGCCGGGCGGGTTCGACCTCGGCTTCTGGCAGGCGGCGCTGCGGTGGGTCCACGTCGTCGCGGGCATCCTGTGGATCGGGCTGCTGTACTATTTCAACTTCGTGCAGATCCGGATCATGCCCTCGATCCCGGCTGAGCTGAAACCCGCCATCGGCAAACATATCGCGCCCGAGGCCCTGTTCTGGTTCCGCTGGGCGGCGCTGGCCACGGTGGTGGCGGGTGTGGCCGTCATGTTCACGCGCGGTCACGCCTATGCCGCCGAGGTGATGAGCTTCGGGTTCGCGGGCGGGATGGTCCAGGGCGATCAGGGCTTCACCCTGATGGGCGTCGGCGTCTGGCTGGCCGTGATCATGTTCCTCAACGTCTGGGGCATCATCTGGCCGAACCAGAAGCGGGCGCTCGGCATCGTCGTCGTCGATGACGAGAAGAAGGCCAAGGCCGCGCGCGTCGCCATGCTGGCCAGCCGCACCAACCTGCTGCTCAGCCTGCCCATGCTGACCTCCATGGCCATGTACCAGACCCTGTTCGGCTGATTTGGACCAGGCGCCGCAGACTTTGGCCCCCGATCTGGATGGGCAGGTCCGCGCCGCCGATCCCGACCGCTGGCTGTCCAGCCGGTTCGTTTCCGCTGCGCAGGCCCGGTCTGATCTGATCGCTCTGTACGCGTTCGAGGCCGAACTGATGGCCATCCCGACGCGGGTGACCCAGCCGATGCTTGCCGAGATGCGCTACGTTTGGTGGCGCGACCAGCTGGACGGGGTATTCGCGGGCGTGCCGAGAAAGGGCCATCCGGTTCTGGAGGCCCTGACGGACGTGGTCGCGCGACGGGGGCTGGAGCGCCGCCCCTTCGAGGCCCTCATTGAGGCACACATGGGTCGGGTCCACGGCGAACCTCACGACCTGGACGCTTTCTACGTCGGGCCGATGCAGTCGGCGGTTCATGTGCTGGCCGGGCCGGGACACGACGCAGTCGTGGTTGAGGCCGGGCGGGTCTGGGGCCTCATCCAGGTCGGGCGATCGGAGGAAGCGCGGGCGCTGCGGGGGATGGCGAACCGGAGGCTGAAGGGCCTGCCGACGTCAGCCTTTCCGGCCGTGGCCCATGCGATGCTGTCGGACCCGGAACAGGGCGAAGGCGGGAAAAGGCTGCGGCTGGTCTGGGCGAACCTGACGGGACGGATCTAGAGCGGCCAAATAGAGCGCGAGAATAGGAAACCATTCTCTTTTTTCCCTTGCGCTGGATCAGGGTCGTCACCACGTCCCTGGACCGGTCTTTGAAACGTTCAGCTGTGAGGCTTCCTTCGCGCGATGAGGTCGCAGGCCCTCTGGTTCGTCGGACGACTTTTCGAAGCGGAAAATTGGCGGTTTGGCGGTTTGGCGGCCCGTTTTCGACGCCGCCACCGCCACGGCAGTCCGTTCGAACCGAGGCTTGAGTGCCTTAGCGTGGCGCGCCTGTCGGCCAGGCCAGGACTTCGGCTGGCCAGACCTGGCGGTTGGGAGAGCCGGTGTAGACCCAGTCCAGGGTGCGCTGCATCGTGCGGGCTCCGGCGCGGGTGATAGGCGAGGCGGGCGGCAGGCCATGCATCCGACGAGCCCAGTCGGGCAACAGGTCGGCACCCGCCGCCATGATCAGTTCAGCGGCGCGGTCCTCGGCCAGGCCGCCGACCTTCTGGCGCATCACCAGGGCGGCGACCTCTCGGGTGCGGGCATCGGCCTTGAGTTGGGGCCGCATCGAATGGATCAGGGCGTTGGCCGAGGCGCGGTCGGTGGGGACGGGATCGGCCCCCAGCGCCCTGCCGATGCGAGCCATCTCGGCCAGATAGGCGTCCTGGTCCGCCATCGACATGCCGGGTTGGCCGTAGCGGACCCAGGCGTCGAGGAAGCTGGTCGTCTCCGTCACATGGACCCAGGCGAGCAGGGCCGGATCACTGACCCGATAGGCGGTGCCGTCCGGCAGGGTTCCACCCAGCTTGTCATGGATGCGCCGGACCTTTTCGATCGCGGCCTGGCCGGAGGGGGCGTGGTCATAGGTGGTGACGGCGATGAATTTCGCCGTGCGGCGCAGTCGGCCGTGCATGTCGGCGCGGAAGTCGGAGTGGTCCCAGACGCCGGCCAGCACCGCCGGATGCAGCATCTGCAGCAACAGGCCCGACACCCCGCCGATCATCATGGTCACGATGTCGCCGTTGACCCGCCAGGCCACGGAGTCGGCCGGAAACAGCGCGTCGGCCCGGCGCAGGGCGGGTCGCTCGCCCCGCTCATAGTCGTTGAACAGCTCGTTGATCCGGCGACGGATGGCGACCTTTGCGTACTCCATGTCAGGCCGCGTCGCGCCACTGCTTGAGCGCCTCGATTGCCCGGATGCTCATCAGCCGCTTCTTGGCCCGGCCGCGTTCCTTCAGCGGGATCTTCTTGCCGTCGTCGTCGACCTTGGGTGTTTCGAGCGGGGGCAGCAGGCCGTAGTTGATGTTCATCGGCTGGAATTTCGATCCGGTCAGATGCCCACCGGTGATGTGCTCGACCAGTGCCCCGATCGCGGTATGGGCCTCCGGCGCGTCCAGCGGCTTGCCCAGCCGTTCGGCGGCGGCCAGCCGGCCCGCCAGCAGGCCGGTGGCGGCGCTTTCGACATAGCCCTCGACCCCCGTGACCTGACCGGCGAAGCGCAGGCGAGGCATGGACTTCATCCGAAGCTGGCGATCCAGCAGATGCGGCGAGTTCAGATAGGTGTTGCGGTGCAGGCCGCCGAGCCGCGCGAACTGGGCGTTCTGCAGCCCCGGGATCATCCGGAAGGTCTCGGCCTGAGCACCGTGCTTCAGCTTGGTCTGGAAGCCGACGATGTTGAACAAGGTGCCCAGCGCGTTGTCCTGGCGCAGCTGGACGATGGCGTGGGCCTTGACCAGCGGATCGCGGGGGTTGGTCAGGCCGACGGGCTTCATCGGGCCGTGACGCAGGGTCTCGCGACCTCTCTCGGCCATGACCTCGATGGGCAGGCAGCCGTCGAAATAGGGGACGTTCTCCCACTCCTTGAACTCGGCCTTGGGCCCGGTGATCAGGGCGTCGATGAAGGCCTCGTACTCGGCCTTGTTCATCGGGCAGTTGACGTAGGCGGCGGCGTCGCCACCCGGGCCTTCCTTGTCGTAGCGCGACTGACGCCAGGCGATGTCGAAGTCGATCGACTCGGCATGGACGATGGGGGCGATGGCATCGAAGAAGCTGAGGGATTCCTCGCCGGTCAGTTTCAGGATCGCCTCGGCCAGGGCGGGGGAGGTCAGGGGGCCGGTGGCGACGATGACGCTGTCCCAGTCCTCAGGCGGCAGGCCGGCGATCTCCTCGCGCTGAATGGTGATCAGCGGGTGTGCTTCCAGCGTCGCCGTCACCTTCTGCGAGAAGCCGTCGCGATCGACGGCCAGGGCACCCCCGGCGGGCACCTGATGATCGTGGGCGCTGGCCATGATGATGGAGCCCAGCTCGCGCATCTCGGCGTGCAGCAGGCCCACAGCATTGTGCTCCCAGTCGTCGGAGCGGAAGGAGTTGGAGCAGACCAGTTCGGCCAGGCCGTCGGTGTGGTGGGCGTCGGTCTTCACGCCGGGCACGCCGCGCATCTCGTGCAGGATGACGGGCACGCCCGCTTGGGCGATCTGCCAGGCGGCCTCTGAGCCGGCGAGACCGCCGCCGATGACGTGGATAGGCTTGAGGTCGGAAGGGTTCATCGGGGCCTTCTAGGGTTTTTGAAGGCTATCGTCAGCCTCCGTATGCTGGCGCCGGGCGAGGTGCGTCGTTACGGAAGGGGCATGACCGAGCGGCCGAACCAGAAACTGAGCCAGAGATTGAGACTGGGCGAGACCCTGGCCGAGACTCTGCGACGGGTTCCGGAGATGTGGCGGGGTGCGGGCGGGGCGATAGGGATCTCGGCGCTGGCGGCCGTCGTCCTGGCCGTCGTTCCACTGGCCGGGCCGATGCGCGCGGTCTGCTGGGTCTGGCTTGTGCTGGCATCGCTGGTCGCGTTCGGGGCGGTGACGCGGATCGGGGTGGCTCAGGATCTGGCCGGGGCCAGGGCGCTGGGTCTGGGACCGTTCGGGTTCCAGCTGACGCGGACCGAGGCACGGCTGGCGGGGGCGACCCTGTTGTGCGCGCTGTTCCTGACCATCATCCTGTCGCTGCTGGCGCTCGTGGCCCTGGCGCTGTTCGGCGGGGCCGGGCTGGACGCCGAGGCGATCCGGGCGCGGGACTGGGCCGGGGCGGGGCCGTTGTGGAAGCGGATGCTGCTGGCGATCGTCGGGGTGATCGTACTTGGCGCGCCGGTGCTGCTGGCCCTGCGGCTGTCGCTCTATGCCCAGGCGACGGTGGGGCGCGGGCGGATGACGTCGCTGACGGTGACCAGCCTGACCAACGGGTCGATGCTGCCGCTATTCGTCGGCCTGCTGCTCGTCGAGATGCCCAGGACGCTCTGGCTTGTGCTGATGATCACCGGCGTCGTGACCGGCCCCGTCGCCGTGATCGGCGGGATCATCGTGCTGGCGGCCGTGCAGGCTCCGCTGACGGCGGGGTTTCTCGGTGCGGCCTATCGGCGGCTGGAACGGCCGTCTGAGGACCTGGCCCCGCTTTAGGGCCTTCGCCCCGGTCGGCGACCCATGCTAGAGGCCGCAAATGAAATTCTCGGCAGGCGAAGCGGCGTTTGAAGGCTTTCGGGTCACACGCCAGCACCCTAGAGCGGTGGCTGGCTGGACCCTGATCTGGCTGGTGTCGCTGATCGCGACGGCCCTGACTGCGCTGCCGATCCTGGGGCCGGTCATGGGCGAGTTGCAGGAGGCGATGCGCACCGCCATGTCGGGTGGCGGCTCTGGCTTGCCTGCCGCCATCCAGATCCGTGTCACCTATGCGATGCTGGCCACCATGCCTGTCAGTCTGGTGACCCAGGCGATCGTGCTGCCGGCCCTGTACCGTGCCATGCAGAGCGAAGGCCGCGACCGGTTCGCCTTCGTGCGTCTTGGCCGCGACGAACTGCGGGTTCTGCTGGTCCTGCTGCTGCTGGCGATCATCAGTGTCGTGCTGGGACAGGTCGGGGATACGGCCGTGCTCGCGACCCGGGGCGGCACTTTGAGCGTGGTGGGCGGGCTGATCGGGATTGCGACCACGGCCCTGAGCCTTTTCACTGCCGTGCGCCTTGTGCTCGCGGTTCCCGCCACCTTTGCCCAGAGGCGTATCGATCTGAAGGCCGCCTGGAAGATGACCGAGGGCCGGTTCTGGCCTATGTTCGGCATGGCCATCATCGCGGGGGTCATGGCCTGTATCGTCGGCCTGTTGCTCTTGATCATGTCTCTGCCGCTCTCTGCGATGATGGCGGGGCCTGCAACGTCGCCGGCAGGTGCCGTGGGCGCGCTCCTCGTCCTGTTGCTGATGGCGGCGGGCGCAGCGCTGGTCACGATCATCCTGTCAGCCCCCTTCATGGCCGCCTACAGGGATCTGACGGCCGGCCAGGACTGAGACCGGCTTGGCGACGGCCTCGGATTCGTCCTAAGGTCAGACCTGACAGGGGGGACCATCATGGCGTTTTCAGCGAGCGATGCGGCGTTCGAGGGCTTTCGGATCGTGCGGCGACGACCGCTGGCGATGCTGATGTGGGCCCTCGCCTACATCGTCTTCTTCGCATTGGCCTTCCTGCTGGCGGGGAGTTCCTTCGTCACCATCATGCAGCAGGTCGAGGCGCTCGAGGGATCGGGCGCGACGCCGACCATGGAGAACCTTGGGCCGCTGTTTCAGGCCTATGGAGTCATCCTGCTGGTGGTGGCGCCCCTGTCGATTATCGTCAGCACCATGTTGAGCACCGCGATCGCGCGGGCCGTCGTCCGGCCCAAGGACAGCGCCTTCGGCTATCTGCGGCTCGGCATGGATGAGCTCAGGGTCTTCGGCGCGATGGTGGTCATGATGCTGCTTATCGCCGTCTACTATGTGGTCGTGTTCGGGGTGGTCTTCGGCGTCGGAGCCTATGCGAACTCCAGTGGGCAGGGGGGATGGTTCGCGCTGGCCCTGGTGCTCGGACTGGCCGGATTTTGCGGACTGATCTGGCTGGCGGTGCGGCTGAGCCTGATGGTGCCGATCATCGTCGCCGAGAAGCGGTTCACGGTCCTGTCCTCGTTCGGCCTGACCAAGGGGCGGTTCTGGCCCTTGCTGGGCATGGCCCTTCTGGCCTTCATCATGGCGATCGTGGTGGCCTTCCTCGGCTGGCTGATCTCCATGCCGCTGACCTTGCTGGTCGGCGGGTCGATGGCATCCCAATTCGCGGGGATGGAGGGTCAGAGCATGACCCAGATCCTGCCGAAACTGGCTCCCATCCTCATCGTGTCCGGCCTGTTCAACGCCGTGGTCTCGGCCCTGCAACTGGCGATCATGTATGCCCCGTTCGCCGAGGCCTACCGACAGATCAAAGGCCTCGAAGCGGGCTGACGCCGGTCAGCCGGCCGCAGCCTTCTTCTTTGCCCTGACCGGCTTCTCGACCGAGGCCGTGAGCGCGGCGACGCGGCCCTTGCGGCGGGCCTCGTGGCGATCCAGGACCTCCTTCAGGTATTTGCCGGTCCAGCTGGCGTCGTTCATCGCGACCTGTTCGGGTGTGCCGACCGCGACGATCTCGCCCCCGCCGTCGCCACCCTCGGGACCGAAATCCAGCAGGTAGTCGGCGACCTTGATGACATCCAGATTGTGCTCGATCACCACGATCGTATTGCCGGCATCGACCAGTTCCTGAAGCACCTCCAGCAGTTTTCGGGTGTCCTCGAAATGCAGGCCGGTCGTCGGTTCGTCGAGGATGTAAAGGGTCTTGCCCGTTGCCCGCTTGGACAGTTCCTTCGACAGCTTGACCCGCTGGGCCTCGCCGCCCGACAGGGTCGTCGCCGACTGCCCGACCTTGACGTAGTCCAGGCCGACGCGTGACAGGGTCAGCATCTTGTCGCGGATCGGCGGCACGGCCTTGAAGAAATGCCCGGCCTCCTCGACCGTCATGTCCAGAACGTCGCTGATCGACTTGCCCTTGAAGACGATTTCCAGGGTCTCGCGGTTGTAGCGTTTGCCTTTGCAGATGTCGCAGGTGACGTAGACGTCCGGCAGAAAATGCATCTCGATCTTGATCAGGCCGTCGCCCTGACAGGCCTCGCAGCGGCCGCCCTTGACGTTGAAGCTGAACCGGCCGGGGCCGTATCCGCGCGCCTTGGATTCCGGCAGTCCGGCATACCAGTCGCGGATGGGACCGAAGGCCCCGGTGTAGGTCGCGGGGTTCGAGCGCGGGGTGCGGCCGATCGGCGACTGGTCGATGTCGATGACCTTGTCGAAATGCTCGAGCCCCTCGATCCGGTCATAGTTGGCCGGTGCGTCCGAGGCGTTGTGCAGGCGACGCGCGGCGGCCTTGTACAGGGTCTCGATCGTGAAGGTCGATTTGCCGCCGCCGGACACGCCGGTCACGCAGGTGAACAGGCCCACGGGGATGGCACCGGTCACGGTCTTCAGATTGTTGCCGGTAGCGCCCGAGATCTTGAGCATCTTCTTCTTGTCGACGGGACGGCGGCCGTCGGCGGGCAGTTCGATCTCGCGTTCGCCGGTCAGATATTTGCCGGTCAGGGATCTCGGATTGGCCATCACCTCTTCTGGGGTGCCCTCGGCGCAGATTTCGCCGCCATGGACGCCGGCGGCGGGGCCCATGTCGATGACATAGTCGGCGGTCAGGATCGCTTCCTCGTCATGCTCGACGACGAGCACCGAGTTGCCGAGATCGCGCAGGCCGCGCAGGCTTTCCAGTAGCCGGGTGTTGTCGCGCTGGTGCAGGCCGATGGACGGTTCGTCCAGAACGTACAGCACGCCAGTCAGGCCCGAGCCGATCTGTGACGCCAGCCGGATGCGCTGGCTCTCGCCGCCGGACAGGGTGCCGGATGAGCGTGACAGGCTGAGGTAGTCGAGGCCGACGTTGTTCAGGAACCGCAGGCGGTCGCCAATCTCCTTCAGGATTCGGCGGCCGATCTCCATCTGCTTGTCGGTCAGCCGGTCGGGCAGGGCAGAGACCCAGTCGTAGGCCTTCTTGATCGACAGGGTCGAGATGTCGGCGATGTCGGAACCGTCGATCTTGACTGCCAGGGCCTCGGGCTTCAGCCGCTTGCCGTGACAGGCGTCGCACGGGGTCTCGGACTGGAACCGGCCCAGTTCCTCACGCACCCAGGCACTATCGGTCTCGCGCCAGCGGCGATCGAGATTGGGGACGACGCCCTCGAAAGGCTTCGACACCTCGTATTTGCGGGCGTTGTCGTCGTAGACGAACTTGATCTTTTCGGTGCCCGTGCCCTGAAGAATGACCTTCTGGGCCTTCTCGGGCAGGTCGCGCCAGGGCTTGTCCATCGAGAAGCCGTAGTGCAGCGCCAGCGCCTGCAGCGTCTGCGTGTAGAGTGGCGAAGGTCCGCGCGACCAGGGGGCGACCGCGCCCTTGTGCAGGGTCTTGTCGCGGTCGGGGACCACCAGATCCGCGTCGAAGGCCAGCTTGACCCCCAGGCCATCGCAGACCGGACAGGCCCCGAACGGATTGTTGAACGAGAACAGCCGGGGCTCGATCTCGCTGATGGTGAAGCCGGAGACCGGGCAGGCGAACTTTTCGGAGAACAGCAGGCGGCGCGGTTCTTCACCTTCGGGTGCGCTCGCCCATTCGGCTACGGCGATACCGTCGGCCAGGTTCAGGGCGGTCTGGATGCTGTCGGCATAGCGGGGTTCAAGGCCAGCCTTGGTGACGATCCGGTCCACGACGATGTCGATGTCGTGCTTGAACTTCTTGTCGAGGGTGGGCGCGTCCTCGATGGCATGAAACTGGCCGTCGATCTTGAGCCGCTGGAAGCCAGAGCGTTGCCACTCGGCCATCTCCTTCTTGTATTCGCCCTTGCGGCCCCGAACGACCGGCGCCAGCAGCAGGATGCGTTCGCCATCGGGCAGAGCTACCAGCTTGTCGACCATCTGGCTGATGGTCTGGCTCTCGATCGGCAGGCCCGTGGCGGGCGAATAGGGAACGCCGACCCGCGCCCACAGCAGGCGCATGTAGTCATGAATTTCCGTGACCGTGCCGACGGTCGAGCGCGGGTTCTTGGAGGTTGTCTTCTGTTCGATCGAGATGGCGGGCGACAGGCCCTCGATCAGATCGACATCCGGCTTGCCCATCAGCTCCAGAAACTGGCGGGCATAGGCGCTCAAGCTCTCGACATAGCGCCGTTGGCCTTCGGCATAGATGGTGTCGAACGCCAGCGAGGATTTGCCCGAGCCCGACAGCCCGGTCATCACAACCAGCTTCTCGCGCGGGATATCGACATCCACGCCCTTGAGATTGTGCTCGCGCGCGCCGCGCACGCGGATGAAGTTGTGCTTTTCGGTCATGGGTCCGGGGAACGCAGGGAGCCGGACAAGGGTCCGGTGCAACAGCACTATATGGGGACTGATCCGGCCGATTCAGCAAGAACAATGTGGGAACATTGCCGCGTTAGTCAGCGGAGAGGAACTCCCCCACATTGAGCACCACCGTGCAGCGGTAGTCGTCGGCGCCGTCGGTGGAGCAACTGTCGATTCCGAGGGTGTCCTCGACCGGGCGCTGGCCGAAGCGTTCGGTGCGGCCGACGACGACGTACTCCGATCCTTGCGATGCGCTCCAGGGGCCGAGGCCGTCGTAGAAGGACCGTGCCACGGTGCCGGTGCAGGTGAAGCGCAGGAAGTTCTGGCCCGGCTCCTTCATATAGGATTTCGCGGCGGCGGCAGCGGCGATACAGTCGGCGTAGAGCGCAGCCTGGGGTGGCGCGGGCTCGCCGACTGAGCGGGTCAGGCTGGGGGTCGGGGGCGGGCCGTCGGACTCGTCGCCCATCGAGGCGCAGGCCGTGGTCGATAGGGCGGCGGCCAGGCAGGCGAGAAGCGGGACGATACGCATCGTTTGGGTCTCCTGGCGTCAGCGTGTCACACAGCCGTGTTCAGGGCCAGTCACCGTCGCGCTTGCATCGGCCGGCATGTGAAGCCATCTTCGACCCATCGCGATACCCGCGAGGAGACTTCAGCCCATGATCATCGCCCTGGAAATCGGCGCCGCCCTTTCCGCATCCGCGATGTTGATGGTTCTCTATGTCTCGTCCCTCCCCAAGCCCAAGCGGGTCAAGATCCGCGTTCAGGACAGGCGCACCCGCCGCTAGGACGGGTGCCGTCCTCGATCGGGTCGCCGTCCGCACGCCGGACGGATCCACACTATTCGACAATCTGAACCTTGCCTTCCACGGCGAGCGAACTGGCGTGGTCGGGCGCAACGGCGTTGGAAAATCCACGCTCTTGCGCGTGCTCGTCGGCGAGCAGCCGGTGTCCGAGGGAACGGTCTGGCGCAGCGGCTCGGTCGGTGTCCTGGCCCAGAGGGTCGAACCGTCTTCCGGCGAAACGGTGGCCTGCACACTCGGCATAGCAGATGGATGGGTAGTGGTCGCTCGGGTGCTGGCGGGCGAGGGGACCGCCGATGACCTGACAGAAGCGGACTGGGGTCTTGAAGCGCGGACCGAGGCCGCGCTGGAACAGGTCGGGCTGGCGGGCCTCGACCTGTCGCGGGCGACAGCCGACCTGAGCGGCGGCGAACAGACGCGGGTTCGGCTGGCGGCCTTGCTGATCGCGGCACCGGATCTGTTGCTGCTCGACGAGCCGACGAATCATCTCGACGCCGAGGGCCGGGCCATCGTGGCGGAGGTTCTGGGGCGCTGGACCGGTGGGGCGGTCGTGGTCAGCCACGATCGCGAACTCCTTCGGCGCATGGACCGGATCGTCGAACTGTCGAGCCTAGGTGCGTCGATCTTTGGCGGTAGCTACGACCTCTATGTCGAACGCAAGACGGCAGAACGGGCCGCGGCGGAGCGGGACCTGGCGTCGGCCGGGCGCGAGGTCGAGCGGGTGCAGCGAGAAGGGGTTCGCGCGGTAGAGAAGAAGGCGCGGCGGGACCGGGCCGGTCGGGCTTTCGCGGCCTCGGGGTCGGCACCCAGGATCGTGTTGGGGATGATGGCCGAGCGGGCCGAAACCTCCGGTGCGCGCGAGGGTCGCCTGGCCGAACGACGCCTGGAAGGAGCCGAGGCCGCGCTGTCTGAGGCCAGGGCGCGGGTCGAACGGGTGCGCGAACTTTCGATACCGTTGCCGCCGTCCGGGCTGGCGGCGGGTCGGACGGTGCTGCGGATGGACAGGGCTGTCTGGGCGACGGCACAGGGGCGGCGGATCGTCGGGCCGCTCGACCTGTCGATCACGGGGCCCCGGCGCGTGGCGATCACCGGTCGAAACGGGGCGGGCAAGACGACCGTGCTGCGGCTGGCGGTCGGGCTGCTGGAACCGACCTCCGGCAGCGTCGAACGACCGGTGCGTGTGGCCATGCTGGATCAGGATGTCGGCTTGCTGCGCGTAGGCGAAACCCTGGTCGAGGCGTTCCGCCGCCTAAATCCGGAGGCTGAGGAACAGGACGCGCGGGCCGCCCTTGCGCGCTTCCTGTTCCGCAATGTCGCCGGCGACAAGCGGGTCGAGGTGCTGTCAGGCGGCGAGAGGCTGAGGGCGGGCCTGGCGTGCGCCCTCGGCGGGGATCGACCGGCGCAGCTTCTGGTGCTGGACGAACCGACCAACCATCTCGACCTCGACGCGATCGCGGCAGTGGAGGCGGCGCTCCGGGCCTATGATGGTGCCCTGATAGTGGTCAGTCATGATGCGGCGTTTTTGGAGGCGCTCAGGATGGACGAGGTGGTCGGGCTCGATGGTGCCGAGGCGCGAGGACGTGGAACAGCGGTGATTGATCCGAGTTGAGTTTGCATGACCAAGGCTGATGACACGCCCACCATCTTTGAACCTCTCAAGCCCGAGGCTGTGGACGGCTATGTCGAGGCGGTCGATCCTCCGGAAGCCAGGTTGAAAATGACCCCCGATGCGGCCGAGATAAGCGGTATCAGACTGCTGGATGCAGCGACCAAGGCTCGCGACAAGCCCTGAGGCTGCTGAGGGTCAAAGGCGTTTGTTGCACTCGCCAGAGGCCGCACTGTGTGCCCGCTCAGGGCCTATCCCCAGGCTTCGACCGCCCCGCGTCGTCGCGCCGGCGTGGCGACAGCGATCACTGTTCGGGGTTCGGGTTCGGCCTTGCCGAACAGCCAGCCTTGGCCGTAGTCCACGCCAAGGTCGCGGAGGATGTCAGCCTGATCTTGGGTCTCCACAAACTCGGCGATGGTCGTCAGCTTGAGCGAGGCGCACATCTCGACCAGATGGGCGATCAGGGTCCGGGCGCGGGCATCGGTTCCCAGCCCCTTCACGAACTTGCCGTCGATCTTGACCGTATCGACCGACAGGCCGTGGACGTAGTCGAACGAGGCGGCACCTGAGCCGAAGTCGTCGATGCACAGCTTGATGCCTGCCTGACGCAGGGCCCCCAGCCGGCGGTTCGCGGCCTCAATATCGGACAGGGCTGCGGATTCGGTGACTTCGACGATCAGGCGGCGGCGTTCCTCCGGCACGGCGGCGGTCATGCGCAGCAACTGCTGGACATAGGCGTCGCCGGCGAGTGAGGCACCGGAGACGTTGACGGCAATCTTGAGCGTGCCCGAACCGGGCTGACGCAGGCGCTGGATGGCCTTCTCGGCGACGGCAAGGTCGAAACCCTCGATCAGGGCCAGTTCCTCGGCCATCTGGATCGTGTGGCCGGGGCTGCCCCAGCCGAAGCGGGCCAGGGCCTCGAAATGGTGGACTGCACCGCTGTCGAGGGCCACGATCGGCTGATAGTGCAGGGCGAAATCGCGGCCCCGGACCATGGTGCGAAACTGGTCGGCCTCACGCAGGGTGCGGGCCAGGGCTGCGTCGAAGGCCTCGTCGGGACGACTGTCGGATCCTTCGACCAGGCAACTCTGGATGGCGAAGCGCAGGGCCCGAAGGGCGTTGACCGGTGACGCTCCGGACAGGTCGGCGATCGAGCCGGTGACATCGACGTCCAGCCCTTCGTCGCGTGCCAACTCCCCGACCTCGCCGAGGAGGTCGCGCGTATCATTCTGGTCGCGCAGCACGGCATAGCGATCGTCCGTCAGTCGTGAGGCCGCGCCGCCGACAGACGCTGATTGCAGCGCCGCTTCGATCCGGGCGGCGGCGCGCAGGCTCTCCGCGCCAGACGCCTTCAGACCTGCGACGTCGACGAAGGCGACGGCCAGATTGGCGGGTTCGCCACCGGCCAGGACCGTCCTGGCGCGGGCGAGGAAGGCTTCCGCATCGATCAGCTCAGCAGGCCTGGCGTCTTCCTGGGAGGACGCCAGGGTGAAGGCCGGGCCTTCGTAGCGGATCGAACAGGAAATGCTCGGGGCAAGTTCAGGCAGGACGAAGGCGGCCAGTGCTGCGCGACGGACCCTGCCTTCACCGCACGCCATGAGGATTTCGATCGGGGCAAGCCGCCCCCCCGGCTTCAGCGCGGAGAGGGCGGTGCCGATCGCTTCGGGTCGGTGCACGATCAGGGAGTCGAACGGTCGGCCATGAAGGCTGGCCGGCGTCATATTGCTGGTCGGGCCGGCCCCAAGCGCGAAGGTGACGGCCCCGTCAGGCTGCATCTCGATCAGCAGATCGCCCGATGCGAAAGCGAAACCCAGAAGGCGTTGGCGAAGCGGCATTCTCGAAATCTAACCGACAAAAGGTTTAGGCTTCGCCGTCCAGAAGGGTTAACCGGCTGGTTTGCTGGGCTCAATCCTCAGCATGGCTGTCAGGCGCTGCGGTTCAATGTGATGGCGCGGCCGTCGCCCTGATAAGCGCGGCCCGAGGCACCGTAGCCGGTGCCCATGGCGCGGGCGCCGGCGACCTCGGCGGCGATCGTCTGGATCAGGCCTTCGGAGATGATGCGGGCGGCCTCGACGGCGCGGGCATGTTTGGCCAGCACGGCTTCGAATCGTTCGGTGGCGCGGATCAGGGCTATTCGTTCGCTGCTCGGAGCCTGAGACATCAGGCCCGGCGCGGCCTTCAGCTGGGCGGACTCGCGGCGGTACTGGTTGGTCAGCTCCTGGGTCTGGGGCAGGCTGGCCACGACGTCGCCGGGGCGGCGTTCGGCGAAGGCGCGGGTTTCGGCCTCGAGCCGATCGGTCAGGCTTTCGGTCAGGACGACGAGGCGGCGGGCATGGGCCGTGGCGGTCATGGGGTCCGAGGCGTTCACCGGCCCTGCTCCTGCATCTTGATCATCTCGGCCATGACGGTGTCGGTCAGGCCGATACCGCCGGCCTTGACCGCCTGTTTGGCCATGGCGTCGATCAGGAAGCTGCGCCAGGTCGCCTCGGCCTCGCCCCCGCCGAACATGCCGTCGGTCGACAGACCCTCGAACATGGGCTTCATCATCTGGGACATGAAGCTGGTCTCGAAATCCTCGGCGGTGCGGCGCATCCGGGCGGTCTGGGCCAGTTGAGCCGGGGTGGAGGCGATTGCGGCGACGGAGGAGGTGATGGGGTCGATCATGCTCACATCACCTCGATTTCGGCCTGCAGGGCGCCGGCGGCCTTGATGGCCTGGAGGATGGAGATCATGTCGCGCGGCGAGACGCCCAGGGCGTTCAGGCCGTTGACCAGGGTGGAGAGCGAGGTTCCGCCGTTCACGAGCCGGATTTCGCGGCCGAGTTCCTCCTCGACCGTGACGTCGGACTGGGGGACCACGGCGGTCTGGCCCTGACTGAAGGGGGCTGGCTGGCTGACCTGGGGGCTTTCCTGAACCGAGATGGTCAGGTTCCCCTGCGCGATCGCGACGGTGGAGACCCGGACCGCCTCACCCATCACGATGACGCCGTTGACCTCGTCGATGATGACCTTGGCCGGCACATCGACGGTGACCGGCAGGTTTTCGACCCGGCTGATGAAGCCCGCCATGCCGAGTTGGGCCGGCGCGCGTAGGGCAATGACCGAACCGTTTTCGGCCAGGGCGGTGCCGGGATAGGTCTGGTTGATGGCGGCGGCGACCCGCTGCGCCGTGGTGAAGTCGGGATTGCGCAGGGTCAGGCGAACCTCGGCCATGCCGTCCAGGTTGAAGCCGGTCTCGGCCTCGACCGTGGCCCCCGAGGCGATGCGGCCGGCGGTCGGCACGCCGCGCGTCACCGAGGATCCCGAACCACCCGAGCCGGAGACCGAACCCGTCTGCACCGAGCCTTGCGCCACCGCATAGACCTGCCCGTCGGCGCCCTGCAGGCTGGTGACGATCAATGTGCCGCCCAGCAGGCTCTTGGCGTCGCCCAGGCTGGCCACGGCGACGTCGATGCGTGCGCCCGGTGTGGCGAAGGGCGGCAGTTCGGCGGTGACGAGAACGGCGGCGGTGTTCTTGGTGTTGGCATTGGCACCGCGGATGTTGACGCCGAGCCGTTCGGTCATCCCCTCCAGCGACTGGCGGGTGAAGGGGGCGTTCCGCAGCGAATCGCCGGTGCCGTTCAACCCGACGACCAGGCCGTATCCGACCAGCTGGTTCGTGCGGACGCCCTCGACCGAGGCGATATCCTTGATGCGGGACTGGGCGAGGGCCCCACCGGCGCAGGCCATCATCGCCAGGACGGCGAGGGGAGCGATCAGGCGGGTAAGCAACTTCTGCATCGGGCAGCGATCCTGGAGGACTGACGTCGGGCTCCATGCGAAGGTCGTGCCGAAGAGAATGTGACTGTTTTACAGGTCGTTGGTGGTTTGGTCCGGCACCGAGGCGGCAAAACCTGCCTGGCCGTTAACCAAACAGTGACGGTCCCCGGCGAGGGTGGCGCATGTCCCGGAGCGTGCTTTCATGAAGGTGACCGGCCCCTCGGCCCCGACGACCTCGACGCCGTCTCGTGCAGCGCGGTCGACAAGCGGTTTCAGCCTGGGCTCAGCGGCTGGTGCCCCTGCGCCGATGGCTGCGCCCGCCGCGTCGACCACGACCAATGTCGCCGGCCTGTCGGCCCTGATGGCCTTGCAAGGCGTCGAGACCGCGACCGAACGTCGGCGTCGGGCCATCCGCCGTGGCGGCGGTCTGCTGGACCGTTTGGACGAACTCAAGATCGCCCTGCTGTCGGGCGAGGCCGGCGAGGGTGCGCTGGAACGGCTCGGTCGGGACTTGCGCGAGGCCAGGACCGACGACGATGAGCCGGGTCTGACCGACCTGCTGAACCAGATCGACCTGCGCGCAGCGGTGGAACTCGCGAAGGCGGAAGTTCGCCGCAGTGCAGCATAAATCCGTCGAATCGCTGGGTTATTTCGCCCGCGAGCACCGTCGGTGATGAAGAAATGTCACGCCCGGCGTGACGGCCAACCAAACAGCGATCACGGACGCGCGACCTGTGTTGCTCCGACTCTGTCATCTGCCTATAGGCAGGACGACGCCGCAGGGGGGTGTTTAGTATGAGTGTGAGTGCGATGACCGCAGTTGCCTCTATCGTTGTTCCGGAACCGGTCGCCTATCGGCCGTCCGACGACGAGCCGTTCATGAACGAACGGCAGTTGGCCTATTTCAAACACAAGCTGATGGCCTGGCGGGATGATATCCTGCGCGAATCCAAGGGCACGGTGGTCAACCTGAAGGCCGAGACGGAGAACCACCCGGATCTGCTGGATCGGGCCTCTTCCGCCTCCGACCGGGCGCTTGAGCTTCGGACCCGTGACCGTCAGCGCAAGCTGATCTCCAAGATCGAGGACGCCCTGCGTCGGATCGAGGACGGGTCCTACGGCTATTGCGAGGACACAGGCGAGCCGATCGGCCTGGGTCGGCTGGAAGCCCGTCCGACCGCGACCCTGTCCGTCGAGGCCCAGGAACGCCACGAACGCCGCGAACGGGTCCACCGGGACGACTGATCCCGCAACCCGGTCAGGCGGGCACGGCAGATATCAAGTCTGTTTCAGTGAAATCGCCGCCCTTGAACAGAAGCGGCGCGTCCAACTCTTTGGCCAGGGCGTAGGCGAAACAGTCGCCGAGGTTGAGCTTGGCCGCTGACCGCTTTCCGTACAGGCTCTCGGCTTCGGAGGCGAGAACCGCCGTGGCTGCGGTCGCTGGGGACACGGCGATGTTGAATTGGGCGATAAGGCGATCAAGGTCTTTTACCCCTGCCACACCTCTCAAGCTGCGAAGCCGAATGGCGGCTTCCCAATAGCCGACCGGCGAAAGTCTAATGTCGCTTTCAACCAGTAGGGCCTCTCTGAACGCGGGGCCTTCGCTTTCATTGAGCAGGATTGCGACCAGCGCCGACGCATCGACGACAATCACTTTGGCAGTCCGTCCTTGTCGTAAAGATCATCGTCGGTCAGCAGGGGGCCGACAATGGGCAGGCTGTTGAAATGGGACACGATTTCCTCAACGGCTCGGCGACGCTCGGCGATATCGGCCTCGCGCGCGGACGTCAGCCGCTCGTCGCGTTCCCGCACCATTTCCTCGACCAGATCGGTGATGGATTTGCCCTCTAGGCGCGCGAGGCTTCTGAGACGTTCGGCGACTTCAGGCTTTCGGATCTGGACGGGTGCGTTCATGACAAGCGCTAGCCTATCATGACGCGGCTGTCCGTCCAACCCGCGCCTTGACTTCGCCACCCCTGTAACCGACCTACGCGCCTCGCTTTCGAGGTCGCCCGTCATGTCCGCCAACCCGCCCGTCAAGGTCCGTTTCGCCCCGTCTCCGACCGGCAAGCTGCACGTCGGCAATGTGCGCACCGCCCTGGTCAACTGGATGTTTGCGAAAGGGCAGGGCGGCGCGTTCGTGCTGCGCATCGACGATACCGATCTGGCGCGGTCCACGGCGGCGTTCGAGCAGGGCATTGAGGACGACCTGACCTGGCTGGGGCTGGTCTGGGACGAGCGGTACAACCAGTCCAAACGCTTCGATCGTTATGAGGAGGCGGCTTCGCGGCTCAAGGCGGCCGGGCGGCTCTATCCCTGCTACGAGACGGGCGAGGAGCTGGACCGGCGGCGCAAGGTGCAGCTGGCGCGCGGCCTGCCGCCCATCTATGACCGCGCCGCGCTGGAACTGACCGAGGCCGACAAGGCCACGTTCGAGGCTGAAGGTCGCAAACCCCACTGGCGCTTCAAGCTGGAAGGCCGCCGCGTCGCCTGGGAAGACCTGGCCCGCGGTCATGCCGAGGTGGACACGACCTCGATGTCCGATCCGGTGCTGATCCGCGAGGACGGGCTGTTCCTCTACACCCTGCCGTCGGTGGTGGACGACATCGACATGGCGATCACTCACGTCATTCGGGGCGAGGACCATGTCACCAACACCGGGGCCCAGATCGAGATCTTCGAGGCACTCGGTGGCCCCACGCCCGGCTTCGCCCATATGCCGCTGCTGGTCGGTGCCGACGGTCAGGCCCTGTCAAAGCGGCTGGGCTCGCTGTCGATCGCCGAAATGCGCGAACAGGGATATGAGCCGATCGCCATCACCAGCCATCTGGGCCGGATCGGCACATCCGATCCGCTTGAAGTCGGCACCTCGGTCGAAGCCTTGGGTGAGACCTTCGCCTTCACCAAGATGGGCCGGTCGCCAGCGCGCTATGACACGGCCGACCTCGACCGGCTGAACGCCCAGGCCCTGCACGCCATGCCCTATTCGGCCGCGCAAGTCAGGCTGTCGGCGTTGGGCGTCGATCTAGGCGAGACCTTCTGGAACGCCGTCCGGCCGAACCTGGTCAAGTTCGGGGATGTGGTCGATCAGGCGCGGATCGTCCAGGGTCCGGTGACGCCGGTGATCGAGGACGCGGGGTTCGCGAAAGCGGCGTTGGACCTGCTGCCTGCCGAAATCGACGAGACGGCCTGGTCGGGCTGGACCGCGGCCGTCAAGGAGGCGACCGGGGCCAAGGGCAAGACCCTGTTCATGCCGCTGCGGCTGATCCTGACGGGGCAGGCGCACGGGCCGGACATGGCCACCATCATACCCTTGATCGGACGCGAGCGGATGGTGCAACGGCTCAAGGGCGAGGCCGCCTGAATACGAAAAGGGCCGGACGGTCGCCCGTCCGGCCCTCATCTCAGTCTGATCAACCGATCAGGCGGCGGCGGTGTTGCAGGTCGCCAGTTGGGCGTCCGTCAGGGTCACGCCCTTGTAGGTGAAGCTGGCCAGGGCCACGCCCACCTTGGCGACCACGCGGCGGCAGGCCCGGGTGGCGGGCTGGTTTGCACCGACACCGGTGCCGACGCAGAGGTTGTTGGTCCCGCAGCGCCAGTTGGTGCCGTCGATGATGACCGGGGCGCTCGGCGTGAAGGCGACGTTCTGGACCGTGAAGCTGGACGCATTGGACTGGGCGAAGGCAGGGGCGGTGCCGGCCAGCATCAGGGCGGCGGCAAGAGCGAGTGCGCGCATGGGAGGTCTCCGTATGGCGTTCGGAGCCGCACGATGCGCATCCGATGCGCCACTGTCAGTTTTGATAGAAAACTGTCAAGCCGTTTTCTCTGGGCTGCGACAATAAGTGAACGATGATCACCTATCTGGGATCAAACCGCAACACGGGGCCCTCGTGCTCCTGCTGCATCAGGGCGATCGCCTCTTCGACCGTGTCACAGACCGAATAGGCCTGGAGGAAAGACGCGGGGGTCATGCCCTCGGCGACGCTGTGTTCGACCAGGGTGAAGAAGGTGTCCCAGAACCCCTTGATGTTGAGGAAGATGATCGGCTTGGCATGCAGGTCCAGTCGCTTCCAGGACAGCAACTCGACGACCTCTTCCAGCGTCCCGACGCCGCCCGGTGCCACCACGAAGGCGTCGGAGTTGTCGTACATCAGTTGCTTGCGCTCGTGCATGGAGGTGACGACCACGGTTTCGACCTCGTCGAACAGCCGTTCTCGGCTGCGCAGGAAGCCGGGCATGATGCCGACGACGCGGCCGTCCGCCGCATGGGCCGCGCGGGCCGAGGCCCCCATCAGGCCCACGCCGCCTCCGCCATAGACCAGCCGCCAGCCGACATGGGCCGTCGCGGTGCCGAACTCACGCGCGGCCTCAAGATAGGCAGGGTCCGCGCCGTCGGACGACGCACAGAACAGACAGACGGAACGGCCCTCGTAGGGGGCGACGGACGCGGAAAGAACGGACATAGGGCCTCGAACGGAAATGCGAGACAGCCCGCCGTGGGACGGTCTATCTGGGGCGACAGTCCTATAGGGCCGGCGAGCGGGATGAAACGGGCGAATCTGTTGTCGAGCATGGGGTTGTGGATCGGTGCTGCCGTGGCCCTGTTGGTCCTGTCCGCCTGCACGGCCCCCGCGCGCGCACCGCAGTCCTCGTCTTCGGGGCCCGCAGCCTGGGTGATGACACCGCAGGTCGAAGGTGCAGAGCGTCGTAACGGTGGCCTGATGCTCGTCGGACAGGCTGCGCCTGACGGGCGTGTTGTGGTCCGGGGGCCGGGCGGCGTCGCCTATGCGACCAGCGCGGACGCGACGGGACATTTTGCCCTGCGTATCGATATTCCCGGCGAAGCGGCCCTGTTTGTGGTCGAGACGCAGAGTGGTCAGGAAGCCACCCCGGCACCCTATCGACTTTTGGTCAGTCCGGACGCGGAAGGGCCCGTCGCCCTGCTGACGACCGGTGGCCCCAGTGTCAGGCTGGATTCGGCGGGTCCGCTCGCGGTCATCGATGGCGATGGTCAGACCGTGCTGGCGTCGGGCCGGGCCCAGCCCGGCGCGATGACCGCCGTCAGCACAGGCGGTGCGTCCATTGAACGTCAGGCCCAGGCCGACGGGCGCTGGGTGCTGCCTCTGACTCAGGGGGCGTCGGAGCTGACGGTCGGCGGGCGACGATACGTCGTTCCTTCCCTGAGTGTCGGCGAGCAAGGGGCCCTGTCGGTAAGGCGCGGGGCGGGTGGACGACTGGTAAGCTGGACCACGCCGGGTGGGGCGGTCCAGGCCAGCTGGTTTCCGGATCGAGCCTGATGCCGTTTACGCGGCATTAACCCAATCGGCGTTGTCTGAACCCGTCTTCTTTCGAGGACACCCACCATCACCAGACTGATTTCGCCCGGCGTTCGCGTCGGGCTTTTTTTGTCTCGAAGAAATCCGCCGGGTCCGGATCAACCGTCATCGTCACGAGACGACAACTTCACACAAGCGCGCCGGAACCGTCACGGTTCGGCGCGGACGGCGTCACAGACGTTGCCTAGTGAGAGCTCCGGGCAGGTTGGGCGAAACATCGTCGGACGCGAGGCATGACGCCGCGCATCCATCCTGTCGCGACATTGATCAGACATGGTGGACATGATGACCGGCTTTCGACTGACAACCCTCCTGACGGTCGCCGCCAGCGCCCTGACCCTGGCCGCCTGCGGTTCGGCCGAAGTGGCTTCGCCCGGTGAAGGCGACTTCGGCGGCGGCACCACGCCGACCACAG
>NZ_JAEMRD010000159.1 GCF_016463485.1 Brevundimonas sp. | reverse complement strand
CACGATAGCCGGTGATGATCTTGTCGTGGCCCTGTTTGACGCTCTCCTGAACGCCGACGGCCACCGCTTCCTGGCCGATATACAGGTGGCAGAAGCCGCCGATCAGACCCATGCCGTACAGCTGGCCCGCCCGTTCCTCGAACCGGCGGATCAGCACCATCTCACGATAGTAGCGCAGCAAATCCTCTTTCGACGCGGTCGGCGCGTTGGGGATTTTGGCAGCGGCTTTGGGGGCGGTCTTCGCGGGGGCTTTCGCCATCCAGGATCTCCCGAATGAGCCACGGCGCCACGACGGCGTCAGGCTTCTTATCGTTACGGAATGGGGCTTTAGCAGCCTTCGATCCCGTAAGGCAAAGCGGCCGGTTCCGCCTGTAACAATAGTTCAGGACGTGACAGGTCTTGTGACCGGTACCACAGGCGCGCTCACCCGCACCACATAGTCGCGTGGATCCGCAAACCCCAGCACGACGCGGGCCCGTTCCTCCAGCAGGTCACGAGACAGGCTGCCGGTGCGCATATAGCGGGCGCGGACTTCCAGATCGGCCCGGGCTTCGGTCAGTTCCGCCAACTGGGCCTGGCGCTGTAGCAGCAGCTCGTCGCGCGCTGATCCGCTCAGGAGTCCACGCTGCCCCGTCAGGGCCTGGACGCCCAGATAGACGACCAGCAACAGCAGGAACGCGGACAACGAATACGGTTTCATCCGTTCGGGCAACTCGGACGCTCCTTCTGAGCGTGGATACAGTTGACTGATCCTGACCGAAAATGCCTAACAAAACCTAGCTGAGCCGTAAGCTCTGTCCGCGTTAACCCTGTTATTTCAACAGCATTCCGTCGCCGAAGTAGGCACCCTGGTCGCCCAGCATCTCTTCGATGCGCAGCAACTGGTTGTACTTGGCCGTGCGGTCCGAACGGGCCAGCGACCCCGTCTTGATCTGACCGCAGTTGGTCGCGACGGCCAGGTCGGCGATGGTCGAATCCTCGGTCTCGCCCGACCGGTGGCTCATCACCGAGGTATAGCCCGCGCGGTTGGCCATATCGACGGCGTCCAGCGTCTCCGACAGGGTGCCGATCTGGTTGACCTTGATCAGGATCGAATTGGCCAGGCCCTCGCCGATGCCGGCCGCCAGACGCGCCGGGTTGGTCACGAACAGATCGTCGCCGACCAGCTGGATCCGGTCGCCGAGGCGTTCGGTCAGCATCTTCCAGCCCTCGAAATCGTCTTCCGAACACCCGTCCTCGATCGACACGATCGGGAATCGCTCGCACAGGTCGGCCAGGTATCCGACCATCCCGTCCTGATCCAGCGACTTGCCCTCGCCGGTCAGCTCGTACTTGCCGTTCTTGAAGAACTCGGTGGAGGCGACGTCGAGACCCAGGTGGAAGTCCTCCCCGGCCAGATAGCCTGCGGCCTGCCCCGCCTTGGTGATGAAGCTCAGCGCCTCTTCGGCCGAGGCCAGGTTGGGGGCGAAACCGCCCTCGTCGCCGACGTTGGTGTTGTGGCCTGCGTCCTTCAACTGCTTCTTCAGGGCGTGAAAGATTTCCGACCCCATCCGCAGGGCCTCGGAAAAGCTCTCGGCACCGGTCGGCAAGATCATGAACTCCTGGATGTCGATCGGATTGTCGGCATGCATCCCGCCGTTGATGATGTTCATCATGGGCGTCGGCAGCACGCGCGCCGAGACACCGCCGATATAGCGGTGCAGCGGCAGTCCGGCCGAGATGGCGCTGGCCTTGGCTACCGCCAGCGACACGCCCAGGATTGCATTGGCCCCCAGGCGGGCCTTGTTGTCGGTGCCGTCCAGGGTGATCAGTGCCTCGTCGATGCGGCGCTGATCCTCGGCGTCCATCCCCGACAGGGCGTCGAAGATCTCGCCGTTGACGGCGTCGACCGCCTTCATCACACCCTTGCCGCCCCAGACGCTCTTGTCGCCGTCACGCAGCTCGACTGCCTCGTGCGCGCCGGTCGAGGCCCCCGACGGCACCGCCGCGCGGCCGAAAGAGCCGTCGTCCAGGGTCACGTCCACTTCCACGGTCGGGTTGCCCCGGCTGTCGAGGATCTGGCGGGCGACGATGTCGGCGATGTCGGTCATGGGGCGCTCTGGCTTGGAGTTGTGCCCCAGCGTTTAGCCCGCGACCGGCGCAGACTTCAAGGAACGGCGTGGTCTTTAGCTGCAGCCCTCGACCAGCTGGATCGACGGCCCGCCCGCCATCACGGTCATGACCTTGCCGTCCGAGCCGATCTCGTAGCGGACGCCTCGGGCATTCGGATCCTGCACATAGTTGGTCGAGCCGCCCCGGCTCCACGCGAACAGGTCCTCGGCCGGCGCATCCTGATACTTGTGCGGCTGGGCGATGACGGCCCCGCCATAGGCCTGTTTGATCGCCGTCGCCGTGTCGCCCACGCCAAAGCCGCGATCGGTCTTGACCGTCGCGTCCCGGCTGGCCGCGATGCGGGTCAGGCGGCCCTCTTCGATCATCACCCGGACGCCCGTGGGCGCATTGGCCGGATGGTACTCGTCGCAGACCTCGGGCTCCGCCCCGCCCACGGCGTCGGGATTGGCGTCCGCGCCCCAGGCGGCCGTCACCTCGGCCGTCGTCATCCCGATCTGCACCGGACCCATCCCCTCGGCCGTCAGAATGTTCGGATCGGCGGCAGGTGCGGGTGTTGCGGGTGCCGCAGGCGTGGTGGCAGCAGGCGGCGCGGACGCCGGCTGCTGGGCCTGATCACAGGCGGCGAGCGCCAGAACGGCAAGCGGGGCGAGACAGGCGAGACGCATCATGAGGGTGTCCTTCGTCAGCGAACGATCCTCTCACAACGCACGAAAACGGCGCGCGAAGCCATCGCGCGCCGTCATCAATGACGAAAAAGCCGCCTGAAGGGGGCCTAGTCTTCCTTGGGCGTCAGGACCTGGCGGCCGCGATAGGTGCCGGTCTTCAGGTCGATGTGGTGCGAACGACGCAGCTCGCCCGTGTCCTTGTCCTCGGTGTACGGGTTGGTACCCAGGGCGTCGTGGGCGCGGCGCATGTTGCGACGCGAGGGCGATACTTTGCGCTTCGGAACAGCCATGTCCGTCTCAATCTTTAAGGCTCGGCGTCCGGCTGGACGCGAAAAACAAGCGGCGGCCCATGTCTGAGCCGCCTTGCGAGCCGGGGCTTATGCCCGAAAGGGTCGCCGATATCAAGGCCGCTCAGGTGGCATCTTTTGACCGCCGATCCGCGTTCCAATCTCGACTGTCATTGAAGGGAAGTCTCCCATGTCCGCCGACGCCACCGCCCCGGTCATTCCGGGTCGGGCCCGACTGAAGCTCTTCCTGATCCTTGATTCGGTATTCACCGCGCTGGCCGCGCCGCTCGCCCTGTTCTGGGGCATGATGTCGGTGATGGCCTCGACCACGACGACCGACATGGACTGGGCCAACACTTACGCCCTGATCAACCTCAGCCTGCCCGTCGCCATGGTCCTTTGCGTGATCGGCGGCTGGGTCGCCTATGGCCTGCGCCGCCAGCGGACCGCCTGGATCATCATCCTCCTGCCCCTGCTGTGGCTGGCGGCGAGCATCGCCATGATGGCAATGTGGCCCGCGCGCTAGCGGCGGCTCCACGTCTCCCGATCCAGGCCGAAATACAGACTGTCCTTCCACTCGCCTCCGATATTCCAGGTTCGTTCGGCCGACCCCGTCCGGACGAAGCCGAGCCTTGCCAGAAGGCGGATGGAGGCCGCGTTCTCGGGATCGACGTCTGCCGTGACCGCCTCGATCGGCCGGTGCGTAAAGACATGGTCCAAGGCCGCGCTGACCGCCTCGCCGGCCAGCCCCTGCCCCCAGTGGTCGGGATGCAGGATATAGCCGACGTCCGGCAACCGCCAGAATCCCGCCTTGCCGATGACGACCCCGTCCCTCTCGATGACGAAGTCGTCGCTGCCCGCCGCATTGCCCGCGATCATGTCGTCCAGCCATCGTCGGGTCTCATCCAGCGACCCATGCGGCGGCGTGGACCACCATCGGGTCGCGCCAGGATCGGACAGGACGGCGTGCAGCCCCTCCAGATCGGCCGGCCGGGCGTGGCGCAGGACCAGCCGTTCCGTCCGCAGGATCAAATCGCGTCGCCGAGCAGCCGGTCCGCCACCGCCTCGCCGACCGCCAGCGAGCTGGTCAAGCCGGGGCTCTCGATTCCGAACAGCGCCATCAGCCCGGGCAGGCCGTGAACCTCTTCGCCATCCAGCTGGAAGTCCGGCTGCGGCTCCCCTGCCCCGTGCAGCTTGGGCCGGATGCCCGCATAGTCGGGCGTCAGCGCCTCGTCCGGCAACCCCGGCCAGAACCGCCGGATATAGGTCGCGAAACCTTCGGCCTTCGCGGGATCGACCGAATAGTCCTCGGTCTCGACATACTCCAGGTCAGGCCCGAACACCGCCTGCCCGCCCAGATCCTTGCGGTAATGCGTCCCCAGAGCGCCTGCGATCGGCGGCGGATAGATCAGCCGCTCGAACGGTGCCTTGCCCGTCAGCCGGAAATAGACCCCCTTGCCGAAATGGCCCCTGGGGATGCGGTCGGCGGGAAAGCCCTCGATCCGCGTCGCCACATCCTGCGACGACAGACCCGGCGCGGTGACCAGAAGCCGCGTCGTCACGACCGCACCGCCCTCACCTCCCGCCGTCACCGTGAACCCGCCGCCTGGAAGCGCCTCGGCCCGCTCGAACGGCGTATCGACCACGACCGACCCGCCCGCGTCCTCGATCTCGCCTTGCAGGGCCAGCATATAGTCGTGGCTGGCGAAGATGCCGCTCTCGGGCGACAGGATCGCCGCATGGGCGTTCAGCGCCGGCTCCAGCGCGCGCGCCTGCTCACCTGTCAGGTGCTCCAGTCGCTCCACCCCGTTCGCCACGGCCCGCTCGAAGATCGCCTCGATCGACGCGACCTCGTCTTCGTTGGTGGCCACGACCAGCTTGCCGCATTTGTGATAGTCGATCTTGTGGCTGTCCAGGTAGTCATACAGACGCCGCCGTCCCTCGACGCAGAACCGCGCCTTCAGCGATCCGATCGGATATTGCAGCCCGCCGTGGATAACCTCGCTGTTCCGCGACGACACCCCTTGGCCGATGTGGCCTTCCTTCTCGAGCACCAGCACCGTCAGGCCCCGCTTCGACAGCGCCCGCCCGCAGGCCAGGCCCACGGCTCCCGCCCCCACCACGACGGCGTCGAAATCGAAGGCGGTCATGTCTTCGTCCCGTACCGCCGCGCCGCCTCGGCCTCGAAGCTGGCGATCAGTTTGCCGACCGCCAGATCGAAGTTCGCGTGCAGCATGGCGTTCAGGATCGGGCTCCTGAAGGCGAAGTCGATCATGAACTCCAGGCGCGTTCCCTCTGGAATTGCATGGAAATCCCACCGGTTCTTCAGATGCTTGAACGGCCCCCGGATCAGCCCGACCTCGACGCGAGGCAGGTTGCGGTCATGCCGCACCCAGGTCGAGAACCGCTCCTTCAGGAACGAGAACCCCACCTGCGCCTCTGCATCGATCAGATCGACGCCGGGTGCCTCCTCGCGCGCGTTCCAGGTCCGCATTGAGCTGACCCACTTCACGAACTGCGGATACGACCCGATGTCCGCCACCAGCTCGGCGAGCTGTTGCGGAGTGTAGGGCAGGACGCGGGTCACGCGATGGATGGCCATCAGACGCGATGCCTTGTCATCCCGGCCGGAGCGAAGCGAAGAGCCGGGATCAACGCCGGTTCTGACCTTCCCGCGCCGCCTTCAGCCGCGCGAAATCATCCCCCGCATGGTGTGACGACCGCGTCAGCGGCGAGGACGACACCATCAGGAAACCCTTGGCCCGCGCGATCGCCTCATAGGCCTTGAACTCTTCCGGCGTCACGAAGCGGTCGATGGCGGCGTGCTTGCGGGTCGGCTGCAGGTACTGGCCGATGGTGATAAAGTCGACGCCGGCGGAGCGCATGTCGTCCATCACCTGCATGACCTCTTCCTTGGTCTCGCCCAGGCCGACCATGATGCCGGACTTGGTGAACTGGTTCGGATCGCGCTCCTTGACCATCTGCAGCAGCCGCAGCGAATGGAAGTAGCGCGCGCCGGGCCGGATCTTCAGATACAGCCGCGGCACGGTTTCCAGGTTGTGGTTGAACACGTCCGGGGTCGCATCGATCATGACCTCGGCCGCGCCGTCCTTCCTCAGGAAGTCGGGCGTCAGGATCTCGATCGTCGTGTTCGGTGCCTGCAACCGGATCTGGCGGACGACCTCGGCGAAGTGGGCCGCGCCGCCATCGGCGACGTCATCGCGGTCCACCGAGGTGATGACCACGTGGTTCAGGCCCAGCTGCGACACCGCCAGACCGACCTTGCCCGGTTCTTCGGGATCCAGCGGCTGCGGCAGGCCCGTCTTGACGTTGCAGAAGGCGCAGGCCCGGGTGCAGGTGTCGCCCATGATCATCAGGGTCGCGTGCTTCTGGCTCCAGCACTCGCCGATGTTCGGGCACGCCGCCTCCTCGCAGACGGTGACCAGCCCCTTTTCGCGCACGATCGCCCTGGTGGCGTTGTACTGCCCCGATCCGGGTGCCTTGACCCGCAGCCAGTCGGGCTTTCGCAGCACCGCCGTCTCCGGCCGGTTCTGCTTTTCCGGATGCCGCAACTCCGCCGGCGTCTTCGTCAGGGTGTCGATCAGGGTGACCATGACCGGTATTTCGTCGCTCTCGCCGCTTTAGGCAAGGCACGGACGGTTACGGGGGGTGACGGGGTCTGAACGGTCGGAGACTCTCCTCCCCGTCGCGAAGCGATGGGGAGGTGGCGCGGCCCTTCTTCAGGGCCGTGACGGAGGGGGCGACGAGGTTTGTCCAGTTGTGACTCTCCAAGCGGTCGAGTTGCGCCCAGTAGCCCTCATTTTCAGCACCGGGTCTCCCCCTCCGTCTCCTCGCAAGCGCTCGGATCCACCTCCCCATCGCTTCGCGACAGGGAGGAGACGGCTTGTCCAACACGTCGAACTTGCAAAGTTCGAGCGTCCAATCCCTTGCCCCGCAACGGATTGCAGATTTCTGACCCCCTCGAACCCGCCCAGGTCCCCAACCCCGCTATGATGCTTTCC
>NZ_JAEMRD010000256.1 GCF_016463485.1 Brevundimonas sp. | reverse complement strand
GCCGACACCTCCACCCCCTTCTGGTCGCAGCCCGCAAGCGCCAGAACGATCGCCGTTCCCGCCGTCAGAATGATGGTTGTCCGCATAGCCGCCCCCTGAGTTCCTGCTCGACAGATTGGCCCGCTTTGATGCTCCGGACCAGCCTGCCTGGCCGGAATCCCAAAACTGATCCGCAGGTTATGCGCGGGGCTCGATCAAGTCCCAGGCGTTGCCGTACAGGTCCTCGAACACCACGACCTTGCCATAGGGTTCGTGGCGCGGGGCCTCGCGAAAATGGACACCAGCCGCCAGCCAGGCGGCATGGTCGCGTACAAGGTCGTCTGTCTCAAGGAACAGCCAGACCCGGTCGCCGGCCTGGGAGCCGATCCGCGCCGTCTGCTCGGCCGTCGTCGCGCGGGCCAGCAGCACAGACGTCTCGCCACCGTTCGGCGTGACCCTGACCCACCGCTTGCCTCCGCCCATGTCGGTGTCCTCCGACAGGTCGAAACCCAGTTTGCCGACATAGAAGGCGATAGCCTCGTCATAGTCCCGGACCAGCAGGCTGACGGCACCGATCCGGCTCATGGGTTCAGAGCCGTGCGCGGACGGCGGCCAGGACCGCCTCGGTGGTGATTCCGAACTTTTCGTACAGCACCTCGGCAGGGGCGGAGGCGCCGAAGCCGGTCATGCCGATGAAGGCGCCGTCCTCGCCGATGAACCGCTCCCAGCCCTGCTTGACGCCGGCCTCGACCGCGACGCGGACGGTGCCACGGCCGATCACAGAGGCCTGGTAGGCGGCGTCCTGTTGTTCGAACAGGGCCCAGCAGGGGGCCGAGACGACGCGGGTGGGCGTGCCTTCGGCCTCCAGCGTCTCGGCGGCGGCGAGCGCCAGGGGGACTTCAGTGCCTGTGGCGAACAGGGTCACCTTCGCCTCGCCCGACGCGGCCTTCAGCTCATAGGCACCCTTGGCCGACAGGTTCTCGTCGGAGGCCGCGATCCGCACCGCCTCCGTCTTCTGACGCGACAGGCACAGGGCCGAGGGGGCCGTCGATGTCTGCAGCGCGATCTGCCAGCACTCCATGGCTTCGACGGTGTCGGCCGGGCGGAAGGTCAGCAGGTTGGGAATGGCCCGCAGCGCCGCCAGGTGCTCGACCGGCTGGTGGGTCGGGCCGTCTTCACCAAGGCCGATCGAATCGTGGGTCAGGACATGGATGACCCGCACCCCCATCAGCGCCGCCATCCGGATCGCCGAGCGGCTGTAGTCCGAGAACACCATGAAGGTGCCGCCGTAGGGAATGACCCCGCCGTGCAGCGCCATCCCGGTCATGGCCGTGGCCATGCCGAACTCGCGGATGCCCCAGTTCACATAGCGCCCTTGATAGGTCGGGGCGTCGAAGATGGGGGTGTCCTTGACGAAGGTGTTGTTCGAGCCCGTCAGGTCGGCCGAGCCGCCGATCAGTTCCGGCACCGCGCCGAACAGCTGGTCGAGCGCCGCGCCCGACGACTGGCGCGTGGCCTGGGCGGGTTTGGTCTCGACCAGTTCGGCGATCTTGGCGTTCAGGGCGTCGAAGGCCGATTCCGGCAGGTCGCCCTTCATGGCGCGTGTGAAGTCCGCCGCCTGCGAAGAGGCGGCTAATCGGTCTTCCCAGGCCTTGCGCGCCTTGACGCCCTGCTTGCCGATCTTCTTCCAGGCCTTGTCGATGTTTTCCGGCAGGTCGAACGGCTCGTGCGTCCAGGACAGGCCCAGCCGGGTGGCGGCGATCTCGGCAGCCCCCAGGGCGGCGCCGTGGGTCTTGTGGCTGCCTTCCATGGTGGCGGCGCCCTTGC
>NZ_JAEMRD010000158.1 GCF_016463485.1 Brevundimonas sp. | reverse complement strand
AGATCAACGACGGCAACGCCATCTCCATGCCCTATGCCAAGGGCTTTGGCTGGGCGGCCGAGCTGAACCTGCAGGACGTCTATCGCAAGCTGTTCGAGGGCGAGCGCGGCCTGGGCTATCCCAAGGAACGCGCCCAGATCATGGCCACCAACCGCGGCATCCTGAAAAACCTGAAGGCCGTCACCTGCCACGACATGATCACGGTTCTGAAGACCGTCGACCAGGACCTGCTGAAGGCCGCCGTCGCCGGTGAGAAGTTCCAGGAGTATTTCTTCGCCAACGCGACCGACACGGCCATCCGCGACTACATCAAGGGCGTGGTCGCCACCTCGCCGGCGCTGCAACCGGCCTGAGACTGAAATCGACCGAAGACTGACGCCCGCTGTCGCACCGACGGCGGGCGTCGTTCGTTCAGGCGGGGATGTCGGACTTGCGGATGACCAGCGAGGGGCGAACCTCGGGCTGGTTCAGCTTGGCCGGGTCGACGCCGCGCAAGGGTGCCAGCAGTTTCTCGGCCGCCATCCGGCCCATGTCGCGGATCGGCAGACGGACGGTCGTCAGATTGGGCCAGATGCGCTGGGCCATGGGCAGGTCGTCAAAGCCGACGACGGACAGGTCTCGCGGCAGTTCCAGCCCCCGCTCGCGCGCCGCCTGCATGACCCCGATGGCCATGTCGTCGTTCAGGCTGAAGATGGCCGTCGGCGGCTCCTTCATCGACAGCAGGGCGTGACCCGCCTCGACGCCCGATTCGTAGGTATAGGCGCCCTCGTACTCATAGGCCGGGTCCATCGGAATGCCCCGTTCGGCCAAGGCGTCGCGGAAGCCGCCGCCGCGCACCGCGGCCGACCGGAACAGGCTGGGCCCGCGCACCAGGCCGATTCGCTTGTGGCCCAGGTCGGCCAGGCGATGCGCCGCCTCGGCAGCACCCAGATGGTCGTTGGTCACCACCATGACGCCCGGCTCGTCCAGCGACACCGAGGCGATCCGGACATAGGGGCAGTCGAGATCACGCAGCAGGGCGATGACCCGCTCGTCCTCGGACACCGACGGCGGCATGATGACGCCGAACAGCCGCTGGCGCTCGACAAAGCCGCGAATGTCCTCGACCAGGGTGTCGGAATAGCGGTTGCAGGGGTGGACGACGAGTTCGAGCCCCGAGCCCTTCAGCGCGTCCAGGACGCCCTGCTGCATGTTGACCACATAGGTGGGGCTGGGGTTGTCGTAGATCAGCCCGACCAGGAAGGACCGGCGGAAGGCGAGGCCCCGCGCCTGGGGGTCCGGGGTAAAGCCCAGTTCGGCGATCACCTCGTTGACCCGAGTGCGCGTCTCCTCGCGCACCAGGGGCGACTGGTTGATGACGCGCGATACCGTCTTCTTGGAGACCCGGGCGATCCGGGCCACGTCGTTGATGGTGGCGCGCTTGCCCGGCTTCATCGGGTGCGGATCGTCTGTCACGTCGGCGTCTCTGGATAAGTCCGACGCATGGCATAGCCGCGACGGCGCGTTGACGCCAACCCGGATTGTGAAAGCCGATTGACACCGGTTTCCTTCGCCGGTCATATCCCGCCCAAGAACGAGGGAACGCCTAAGTGATCCGCATCCAGCACAAGAGCCGCGCATGACGGCCGAGCCGATCCACGAATCGAGCGCAGCCGCCGTGGCCGAGGCGTTCGTCTCCGCACGCCTGGCGTCACGGGCCACGCCTGACTATCCGGGCGTCCTGCCGACGACCATGGCCGAAGGCTATGCGATCCAGGAGATCGCCATCGGCCTGTATCCGGACCGGATCATCGGCTGGAAGGTGGGCGGCGTGGGCCCTGCCCTGCAAGAGAAACTGGGCACCCACCGTCTGGCGGGTCCGATCTTCGCGCGCAACGAATGGCCGGTCGACGGCCCCGTGACCGTCGGTGCCATCGAGGGCGGCTTCTGTGCCGTCGAGGCCGAATTCATCGCCCGCATCGGCGAGGGTGTCGATCCCGCCAAGACCGACTGGACGATCGAGGAGGCCACGGCCGCCGTCGACGCCGTCTTCATCGGGATCGAAATCGCCGGCAGCCCCCTGGCTGCCATCAACGACCTGGGGCCGCCCATCGTCGCCTCGGATTTCGGCAACAACGCCGGCGTCTTCGTCGGGCCGGAACTGGACGACTGGCGCGACCGGCTGGACGCGATCACGGTCGAGACCACGATCGACGGCGTATCGGTCGGAACCGGCGGCTCGCCCTCCCTGCAAGGCGGGGCCATGGAATCGGTCCGCTTCCTGCTGGAGCACGGGGCACGGCGCGGCCGGCCCCTGACCGCCGGTATCCTGGTCTCGACCGGCGCCGTGACGGGCGTACACAGAATCTACAGCGGCAGCGACTTCGTCTGCGACTTCCAGGGCGTGGGCGAGATTCGCGGCACCGTCGTCAAGGCGAAGACTTAAGGCATCAACACCGGCGCCAACCCGACAGACAAAGGTCGGGACGCGTCAGGAACAGAGTACAGGAACGGCCATCATGACCGACACCACCGCCCCCACTCGCGGACCGGGGCCCGAGCCCGTCCAGATCGTCGCCCCGCCGCCGGGCAAATACCGCTGGGTCGTGGTCTGGCTGCTGTTCGCGGCCATGGTGATCAACTACGTCGATCGGCAGGCGCTGGGCGTCCTGAAGCCGACCCTGATGGACGAGTTCGGCTGGACCGAGACCAACTATGCCGACATCGTCTTCTGGTTCCAGGCATCATACGCCGTGTCCTATCTCGTGTGGGGCAGGCTGGTGGACAAGATCGGGGCCCGGTGGGGCTTCGGGATCGCCTTCATCATCTGGCAGCTCGCCTTCATCGCCCACGCCGGCATCCGAAGCCTGAACACCGCCATCTTCGCCCGTGTGGCGCTGGGCATCGGTGAGGGCGGCGGCTTCCCGGCCGGGATCAAGGCCGTGACCGAGTGGTTCCCCAAGAAGGAACGCGCCTTTGCCGTGGGCATCTTCAACGCCGGCACCAACATCGGCGCGATCATCACGCCGCTGATCATCCCGTTCATCGCCTCCATCTGGCTGGGCACGGTTGCCGAGCCGAACTGGCAGATGGCCCTGATCATCGTCGGCGTCGCGGGCTTCATCTGGGTACCGATCTGGTTCGCCGTCTACAAGCGCCCGAGCGAGCATTCCAAGGTCACCCCCGCCGAACTGGCCTGGATCGCCCAGGACGCGCCCGATCCGGTGCACAAGATCGGCTGGCTGAAGCTGCTGACGGTTCGTGAAACCTGGGCCTATGCCCTGGGCAAGTTTCTGATCGATCCGATCTGGTGGTTCTTCCTGTTCTGGCTGCCGGGCTTCCTGCAGAAGACTTACGATCTGAACATCCTGACGTTCGGCCCGCCGCTGATCGCCATCTATCTGCTGTCGGACGTGGGTTCGGTGGGCGGCGGTTGGCTGTCCGGCCAGTTCCTGAAGCGTGGCATGAGCCTGAACGTCGCGCGCAAGCTGACGATGCTGATCTGCGCCATCGCCGTCCTGCCGGTCGCCTTTGCCGGCAACATCGACAACATGTGGCTGGCGGTTCTGGTCATCGGCATCGCCACAGCGGCCCACCAGGGCTTCTCGGCCAACCTGTACGCCATGCCGGGAGACGTCTTCCCGCGCTCGGCGGTGGGATCTGTCGTCGGCATCGGCGGCATGATCGGCGGCTTCGGCGGCATGGCCATGGCCAAGTACGCCGGATACGTGCTGGACAAGATCGGCAGCTATACGCCGATCTTCATCGTCGCCGCCTCGGCCTATCTGGTGGCCCTGCTGGTCATCCACCTGCTGTCGCCGAAGTACGCACCGGCCAAGGTCTGAAGCCCGCTGCTTTAATCCGCTCATCTCCGCGAAAGCGGGGACCCAGTTCTTAAGTGAGGCCCGGCGCATGGGATTGAGTTCAGTTGCTGACTCTCCTTTTCATCGCCCAAAGCACTGGGTCCCCGCTTTCGCGGGGATGAGCGGAATGGGTGTGATGGCACGATGATGACGCGACGAGGTCTGGCGCTGGCCGCCGCCGCAGGGGCCGCCATCACCGCCCTGCCCCGCCTGTCCCTGGGACAGACCGCAGCCCCGACGGTGCGCACCACCCATGGGCCGATCATCGGTGGGCGCGACGGCGACGTCTCGGTGTTCAAGGGCGTGCGCTACGGTGCCGACACGGCCCAGCGCCGGTTCCAGCCCCCTGCCCCCCCGTCGCCCTGGACCGATCCGGTCGAGACGCTCGCCTATGGGGCATCGGCACCGCAGGGCCGTCCCGATGTGCCCGCGTCAGAGGACTGTCTGTTCCTCAACGTCTGGACGCCGGGGCTCGACGGCGAGAAGCGGCCGGTCATGGTCTATATCCACGGCGGGGCCTATTCCAACGGCTCGGGCTCGGACCCGCTGTATGACGGGACGCGGCTGGCGCGGCGTCAGGACGTGGTCGTCGTCACCCTGAACCACCGGCTGAACGTTTTCGGCTATGCCTTCCTGGCGCGGCTGGCACCCGGGTTCGGGTCGTCGGGCAATGCGGGTCAGTTGGACCTGATCCTGGCCCTGCAATGGGTCAGGGACAATATCGCGGCCTTCGGCGGTGATCCGGGCAGGGTCATGGTGTTCGGCCAGTCGGGCGGCGGGGCCAAGATCGCGACCTTGATGGCGACACCGGCGGCGGCGGGCCTGTTCCACACCGCCGCGACCATGAGCGGCCAGCAGGTCACGGCGTCGGGGCCGATCAACGCCACGCGCCGGACCCAGGCCTGGCTGGCGGCGATGGACCTGCCGGTCGAGCGGATCGGCGAGCTGGCCACCATGCCGTGGGAAAAGCTGCTGGAAGGCACCTCGGCACGCGATCCGATCCTGACCGGCAGCGGGCTCTATATGGGGCCGGTGATGGATGACGTGGTGCTCCACCGCCACCCCTTCTATCCGGACGCGGCACCGCAGTCGGCGTCGATGCCGATGATCATCGGCAATACCCACGACGAGACCCTGGCCTTCCTCGGCAACGACCCGGCCAACGCCAACCTGACCTGGCATACGCTGGTCGGGCGGCTGACGCCCGAACAGTTGAGGATCGACATCCAGCCCGAGACGGTGATCGCCTGGTATCGCCAGAGCCACCCTGAGCTGTCGCCCGATCAGGTGCTCATCGCCGCCACGACCGCCGGTCGATCGTGGCGCGGGGCGGTGATCGAGGCGGAGGTGCGGGCCGCGACGGCGGCGGCGGGGGCCGGCAGGGGCGCCTGGGTCTATCAGCTCGACTTCAAGGCCAGTCTGTCCAACGGCAGGAAGGGTGCCTATCACACCGCCGACATCCCCCTGGTGTTCGACAATGTCGCCGCACCGGGGTCGGGGGCGCCATCCTCAGGTGTGGCGGCGGCGGAGGCGCAAGGAGCGGCCGATCTGATGAGCGGGGCCTTCGCGTCCCTGGCCCGGACGGGCGATCCCAACCATGCGAGCCTGCCGGACTGGACGCGCTACGACCTGACGCGGCGCCAGACCATGGTGTTCGACACCACCGCCCGGATGGCCGACGACCCGCGCGGGGATGAGCGGGCCTTCTTCAGCCGTGTCCCCTATATCCAGCCCGGAACCTGAGCCCATGAGGATCGACCGCCGCAGCCTGTTCGGATTTGCCGCCGCCGTCACCGGCGGGATCTCTGCGCCGTCCGCCCTGGCCCAGATGACGCCAAGGCCCCTGCTGGCACCGCCGGACCCGACCGAGGTGTGGAAACTGTGGCCGGACGGCGCGCCGGGCGGGGAGCGGGTCACGGTCACGCCGGTCGTCACCGAACGCTCGACCGACCCCGCCTTTCATGACCGGTTCGCCCAGTACACGACCGATCCGATCCTGACGGTCATGCGGCCGATCACGCCGAACGGGGCGTCGATGGTCCTGATCCCCGGTGGGGGCTATCGCTGGTCGGTCGTGGACAAGGAGGGGTTCGACGTCGCGCGGGTGTTCGCCGAGGCCGGCGTGACCTGTTTCGTGCTGCGCTACCGCCTGCCGGCCGACGGCTGGGCGGCCGGGGCCGAGGCACCTTTGCAGGACGCGCAGAGGGCGGTGCGGATGGTGCGGTCGCGGGCGGCCGAGTTCGGGCTGGACCCTGCGAGGGTGGCGGTGCTGGGGGCCTCGGCCGGGGGGCATCTGGCGGGCTGGGCGACGGCCGAGGCGACGGCGGCCTATGCGCCGGTGGACGCCCATGACGCGGTGTCGTTGCGGCCCGATTTCAGCATCCTGATGTATCCGGTCGCGACCATGGCCGATCCGTTCGTCCATGCGGGATCGCGCGAGCAACTTCTGGGGGCCGCGCCTTCGGCCGAGCGGATCAAGGCCTATTCGCTGGAGGAGATGGACTGGTCGGGGGCACCGCCGGTGTGGCTGATCCATGCGATCGACGATGCGTCGGTGGTTGTCGAGAACAGTCTGAACCTGCTCTCGGCCCTGCGGCGCGCCAAGGTGCCGGCCGAGGCCCATCTGTACGAGGAAGGCGGCCACGGGTTCGGGGTGCGCCTGATCGCCGGCAAGCCCGCCGACACCTGGCCCGAGATCGCGCTGCGCTTCGGGCGGCGGCACGGGTGGGTGGCTTAGTCCCAACCCCGCTCATCCCGGCGAAAGCCGGGACCTAGTTATGGATTGAGCACCGCCGCCCGGGTAAACTTCTGCATCCGATCACCACCACTGATCCCCCAAAGCACTGGGTCCCGGCTTTCGCCGGGATGAGCGGATTGGGACGTGGCCCTAAACCGGCTGCAGCGCCCCGCTGGCGATGACCGGGCCGGTGGGAAGGCCGGTGGTCGAGCCGCCCTTCGGTTCGACGGAGACGGCAAGGGCCGGCGGGTTGTCGGGGTTGACGCCCAGCAGGCGGGCGGCGTCGATGACCACGACCTCGGCACCGTCCATCACGCCCATGGAGACCGGCGTGGAGCCGTCGGGGAGCATCCACATCTCGAACGAATGACCCTCGGGCGCGCCGGAGATGGGGGCGATGATCAGCTTCTGGTTCTGGCGATCCAGGGTGACGACGAAGCTGACCGGGCCGTCCTCGGCCTTCAGCATCCCGACGGAGATCGGCTCGATGACCGGCATCGGCGTGGCCGGGGTCGGGGCGATGGGGGTCGCAG
>NZ_JAEMRD010000157.1 GCF_016463485.1 Brevundimonas sp. | reverse complement strand
GCCGGCGGCCCAGCCATGGCTGGGCCGCCGGCTGGACCCGACTGTGGTCCCGCACGGCGTTCGAGATGAGCCTGGTGTTCAAGAGCGTGGCATATCTCATCCTCATGATTTTGGGCCTCGCCTTCGCGATCACAGTCCTGATGGTGTCGGGCGAGATCTACGGCACCCCCGTCCATCTGGTCACCCGCGTCGTCGTCGAAGCCTTGCAGGGCGCGTTCGGTCTCGTCGCCATGATCGTGGCCATCTACTATTCCGGCGAGCTCGTCTGGCGCGACAAGGACCGCAAGGTCCACGAACTGATCGATTCCTCGTCGACGCCCGACTGGACCTTCCTGCTGCCCAAGACCCTGGCCCTGATCCTGGTCCTGGTCTCGATCCTCGTCGTCGGCATGATCGCAGGCATCGCGATGCAGACCTTCCGCGGGATATTCGACTATCAGATCGACAAATACCTGCTGTGGTACGTCGTTCCGGGCACGATCACCTTCGGCCTGACCGCCGTCCTGGCGATCGTGGTCCAGTCCCTGTCGCCCAACAAGTTCGTCGGTTGGGCCATCATGGTGGTGTTCCAGATCTCGCGCATGGTCCTGCCGGGACTGGGCTTCGACCATATCCTGTACCGCTATGGCTCGACCATCGGCGTGCCCCTGTCGGACATGAACGGCCAGGGCAAGTTCTGGCAGTTCGCCGCCTGGACCCAGGCCTACTGGATCGCCTTCGCCATCGTCCTGCTGGTGCTCGCCTACGCCATGTGGCGGCGTGGGGCCGAAACCCGCTACTGGCCTCGGCTGAAGCGTCTGCCTCACCGGCTGATGGGGCCGGCCGGCGTCATCGGCGGCGCGGCCCTGGCCGCCTTCGTCGCGCTCGGCGTCTTCATCTTCGTCAATACCAACGTCTGGAACGAATACCGCAGCCGCACCCAGATCGAGACCCTTCAGGCAAATTACGAAAAGACCCTGCTGCGTTTCGAGAACACGCCGCAGCCGACGATCACCGATGTCAGGCTGAACCTCGACCTGGACCCGCATGCGCCCCGCGTCGAAACGCGCGGCTCCTATGTCATCGAGAACCGCACGGGGGCTCCGCTGTCGGAGATGCACGTGCGCTGGAACGACGACCTCGATATCCGGGCCCTGACGGTTCAGGGCGGGCGAATGGCGCGCGAATGGCCGGAGTTCTACTACCGCATCTATCGCTTCGACACGCCCATGCAGCCGGGCGAGCGCCTCACCGTCAGCTTTGATACCGTGCTGGAACAGCGCGGCTTCAAGAACAGCGGCAACACCACCCGCCTGGTCGACAACGGCACCTTCATCAGCAATGCCGAGTTCGCGCCCATGATCGGCATGTCCCGCCAGGGCATGCTCACCGACCGGGCCAAACGGCGCAAATTCGGCCTGCCGCCGGAGCTTCGCGTCGCCAAGCTGGAAGACCTTTCGGCGACGGGCAAGAACTACATCGGCGCCGACTGGGTCAACGCCGACATCACCGTCACCACCGATGCAGACCAGGTTCCCCTGGCACCGGGCTATCAGCAGTCTGACGTCACCCGCGACGGCCGCCGCACGGTCCGTTTCGTGACCGAGGCCCCGGTGCTGTATTTCCTGTCGGTCCAGTCGGCGCGCTACGACATCACGCGCCAGGCCCACAACGGCGTGGAGATGGTCGTCTACCATGACCCCGACCACACCGGGAACGTGCCCCGGATGATGCAGGCGCTGACCAACAGCCTCGACTATTTCGGGACGAACTTTTCGCCCTATCAATTCCGCCAGGCGCGGATCAGCGAGTTCCCGGCCTACGCCACCTTCGCCCAGTCCATGCCCAACACCTTTGCCTGGTCCGAAGGGTTCGGCTTCATCGCCGACTTCTCGGACACGACCAAGATCGACTACGTCACCTATGTCGCCGCCCATGAGTTCGCGCACCAGTGGTGGGCACACCAGATCGTCGGCGCGGAGATGCAGGGCATGACCCTGCTGAGCGAGACCCTGGCCCAGTACTCGGCCCTGATGGTCATGGAAAAGATGTACGGCCCGGACAAGATCCGCCGCTTCCTGAAGTACGAGCTCGACAGCTACCTGCGGGGTCGCGGTACCGAACGGATCGAGGAACTGCCGCTCCAGCGGGTCGAGAACCAGCAGTACATCCATTACCGCAAGGGTGCCGTGGTCATGTATTTGCTGCGCGACCAGATCGGCGAGGCGGCGGTCAACCGGGCTCTGCACAACCTGGTGACCCGCTATGCCTTCAAGGGCGCGCCCTACGCCCGATCGACCGACCTGATCGCCGCCCTGCGCGCCGAGGCTCCCGCCGACAAACAGGCCCTGATCAGCGACCTGTTCGAGAAGATCACCCTGTATGACGTCAAGACCACCGCAACGGCGGTCCGCCAGCGCGCGGACGGCAAGTGGGAAACGACGATCACCGTCAATGCCCGCAAACTCTATGCCGACGGCAAGGGTGTCGAGACCGAGGCCCCGCTGAACGAGACCTTTGACATCGGCGCGTTCTCGGCCGAGCCGGGCAAGGGCGCGTTCGACCGCACCAACGTCCTGGCCTTCGAGCGCCGTCCCCTGCGCTCGGGGACCCAGACCTTCCGACTGGTCACCGCGGCCAGGCCCGTCTGGGCCGGCGTCGATCCCTATAACAAATGGATCGACCGCAACTCCGACGACAATCTGAAGAAGGTGGATTGATAACATCCCTTCTCCCCTTGTGGGAGAAGGTGCCCCGTAGGGGCGGATGAGGGGTCACACCGACCTCTGATTTGGCTGGTGTTTACCGGCCCCGACCGCGTGACCCCTCATCCGTCAGCCTACGGCTGCCACCTTCTCCCACAGGGGGGAGAAGGACTGACTACTGCGCCTTCACCCGTCGCCTGAACGCATGCAGCAGCGGCTCGGTGTATCCGTTCGGCTGCTCCACCCCCTCGAACACCAGGGCCCGTGCCGCCTTGAACGCCAGCCCGTCCGTATCCGACGCCATCGGCCGATACAGGGGATCGCCCGCATTCTGACCGTCCACCTTGGCCGCCATCCGCAGGAAGGCGGCGTCGACCTGTTCGGCCGTGCAGACCCCGTGCAGCAGCCAGTTGGCGATATGCTGCGAACTGATCCGCAGCGTCGCCCGGTCCTCCATCAGGCCGATGTCGTGGATGTCGGGCACCTTGGAACAGCCCACGCCCTGGTCGATCCAGCGCACGACATAGCCGAGGATCCCCTGCGCATTGTTGTCGAGCTCGTCGGCGATGTCCTGTTCCGACCAATTCGCGCCCTGCGCCAGCGGCGGCGTCAGCAGGTCTGTCAGTCCGGGAATGGGCCGCGTCGCGACCTCCTTCTGGACCGCGAACACATCGACGGCGTGATAATGCAACGCGTGCAGGGTCGCCGCCGTCGGCGACGGCGTCCAGGCGGTGTTGGCCCCGGTCCGGGGGTGGCCGATCTTCTGCTCCAGCATGTCGGCCATGCGGTCGGGCGCCGCCCACATCCCCTTGCCGATCTGCGCCCGGCCCGACAGGCCGCATTTCAGGCCGATGCCGACGTTCCTCGCCTCATAGGCCGCGATCCAGGCCGAGCCCTTGACCTCGGCCTTGCGGATCATCGGACCGGCCTGCATGGCCGTGTGGATCTCGTCGCCTGTGCGGTCCAGGAAGCCTGTGTTGATGAAGACGATCCGGTCCTTCACCGCATGGATGCACGCGGCCAGGTTGGCGCTGGTCCTGCGCTCCTCGTCCATCACCCCAACCTTGATCGTGTACCGCGCCAGACCCAGCAGGTCCTCGACCGCATCGAACAAGGCGTTCGTGAACGCCGCCTCCTCGGGTCCGTGCATCTTGGGCTTGACGATATAGACCGAGCCCGCCGCCGAATTCTTGAACCCGCCCAGACCGCGCAGGTCGTAGATCGCGATCAGGGAGGTCACGATGGCGTCCAGTATCCCTTCCGGTGCCTCAGACCCGTCCGCCAGCCGCACCGCCGGATTGGTCATCAGGTGGCCGACGTTCCTGACGAACAGCAGAGACCGGCCCTTGAGCACCACCTCGCCGCCCTCCGGCCCCGTCAGCACCCTGTCCGCCTCCAGCGTCCGGGTCAGGGTCTGGCCGCCCTTCTGGAACGAGGCCGCCAGATCACCCTTCATCAGCCCCAGCCAGTTGCGATAGGCCTCGACCTTGTCCTCGGCATCGACCGCTGCGACCGAATCCTCGAGGTCGCAGATCGTCGACAGGGCCGATTCCAGCAACACGTCGCTGATCCCCGCCGGATCGGTCCGCCCGATCGAATGGTCGGCGTCAAACACCACCTCGATATGAAGGCCGTTGTGTCGGAACACCCGCGACCGGTCGGTCTTGCCGACATACTGACCCGGATCGCGGATCGCGATGCCGTTCGACACGTCCGTCAGATCGGACCACGAGCCCTGCTCAAGCGGAACCGCCTCGTCCAGGAACGCCTTGGCCCGCGCCACGACCTTCGCTCCCCGCGCCGCGTCATACGGCCCCGAGATAGGTGCCTCGCCCAGGGCGTCGGTGCCGTAGAGGGCATCATACAAGCTCCCCCACCGCGCATTGGCCGCGTTCAGCAGGAACCGCGCGTTCAGGATCGGCACCACCAGTTGCGGCCCGGCCAGGGTCGCCAGCTCGGGATCGACATTCTGCGTCGTGATCTGGAACGGCGCGGGCTCCTCGACCAGATAGCCGATCTCCCTCAGGAAGGCCTCGGTCGCCGCCGGGTCGTTCGCCTGCCCCCGCCGCCCGCGATACCAGGCGTCGATCTGCAACTGAAGCGCATCGCGCCGTGCAAGCAGCGCCCGGTTCTCCGGTGCGAACCGGCCGAACACATCCGCCACCCCGACCCAGAACCCGTCCGCTGCGATCCCCAACCCGGGCAGCACCTCGGTCTCGACGAAGGCGGCGAGTTCCGGCGCGACGCCCAGGCCGGCGCGGTCGAGATAGTCGGTCATGCGGGTGTCCCAGAGACGGTTGGAGCGTCCCTGTAACATTCCGTGATGACGCGAGGGAAGTCGAGGATTTTCCCGCTCACAGACGCCGCAACGCTATTTCGCGTCGGCTCCGCTCAGCACGGCATCGCAGTCGCGCCCCGAATACAGGCCGTTCATATAGTACCAGCGTTGCCGCGCGATGACCCGCTCGGCTTCGCGGCGCTCGGCATCGCGCCGGGCCATCGCGCCCATGGCATTGCCCAGCAGCCCCAGGCCGGGCACGGCGCGGCCGGCCCCCGACATCAGCGCCCCCTGCATGGCGACACTGGTCGCCGCATTGATCGCCTGCTCCGACGAGAAGACCCCGCCCTCGGGTGCCCCGCCCAGGTTGCCGGCCAGTTCGTTGGCGTTCTGGACGATCTGCTGGCAGGTCAGGCTGGTGTCGCCGACCTGGATGATCGCGCCCTGCTGTGCCGTCGCCGGCGAGACGCCGCCGACCAGGGCGACCGTCGCCACCACGCCCGCCGCCCATTTTGGAGCCAAAGTCATGTCATCCTCCCGGTTCGCGCCCATCGCCACCGGCCTGAATTTAGACTGCGGCCCTGTCCGACGGCACTGACGATGCCTGACCGAGGGTGAGGGCTGGCGTTTCGACGACTGCGCGCCCACCCTTCCAGGCATGACCGTCCCGCTCCGCATCCTGCGCCTTCACTGGGTTCTGCTGCTCGCCCTTGGGGTGGCCGTTGCGGTGGGGATCCTGACGCCGGGACACTGGCGCGGGCTCACGCGCGCAGCCGCCGGATGGGACGCCGGGGTCGCACTCTATCTCGTGATCACGATCGTCAGGGTGGCCCGGACAGGATCGACCGACGGGATTCGCCGCCGCGCCGCCGAACTGGACGACGCCGGCTCCGCCGTCCTGCCCCTCAGCCTGTTGGCCGCGATCGCCAGCATCGCCATCGTGGTCGGAGAGGCCGCGACGGCACCGGAATCCCGCGCCGCCTCGACTGCGGCCCTGGTCCTGGCCACGGTCGCCCTGTCATGGTGTTTCATCCACCTGATCTTCGCCCAGCACTATGCCCACGGCTTTTACGGGCTCGGTGACACGGGGGCCGACGACACGTCGCAAAGCCGACGCGGCGGCCTGATCTTTCCGGGCGAGGACGACCCCGACTACTGGGACTTCATCCATTTCGCCCTGATCATCGGCGTGGCCTGTCAGACGGCCGACGTTCAGATCGCCGACCGTCGATTGCGCCGCATCGCCTCGATCCACAGCGTCACGGCCTTCGTCTTCAACACCGTGATCCTGGCCCTGGGCGTCAATTTCGCCGTCAGCCTGCTGGGGAGCTGACGCCTACAGATACCAGTCCTGGCCGTGGAACCCGCGTACGCCCTCCAGGTCGAGCATGTAGCGGCCGATGTGCGGCGACAGGTCGAAGGCCATGTCCGTGTCGGACAGATCGATCTCGTCCGCTCCCGGCAGGGTCTGGGGCCCGGCATCCTTGACCGCCGGTTCCTCGCCGATCGCGCCGGTTGCCCAAAGGATGTCGGACGCCACCAGCGTCGTGTTGGCCAAGCCGATGACCATGTCGGTCGAGCCGTTGCCGCCCAGGTCCACGAACAGGAACGACCCCCCTTGCAGATAGGCGATGCCGAAGGTGTCGGCCGCACCTGTCCGCACCAGACGCAGGTCCAGCCTGTCGGTCCCCGACACGAAGCCGAAGATGCCGTCCGTCGCCGCCGCCGTCGAATCCGAGGCCGCCACATAGACGAATGTATCCGCCCCCGCGTCGCCGAACATCGCGTCTGCCCCACCACCGCCGGTGATGGTGTCGTTGCCCGCTCCGCCTGCGATCGGATCGGCCAGGCTGGTCCCGATCAGGGTGTCGGCGACGCCGGACCCGACCATGTAGATGCCGAACCCGCCAGAATAGATGAAGTCGGTACCGTTGATCGCCCGTCCCGCCGCCGTGGTCAGGAAACTACCGCCCGCCGTCTCGGCATAGACGAAGCTGGAGCCGTTGTCGGTCCTCAGGATCGAGATCGAGGTCGCACCGATCAGGTTGAGGTCGATCCGGTCCTCGCCCGTCACGAAGTCGTACAGGTTGTCGAACCCGGTCGTCTGGTTGGAATCGCCTCGCGACTCGTAACGGAACACGTCCCGCCCGGC
>NZ_JAEMRD010000029.1 GCF_016463485.1 Brevundimonas sp. | reverse complement strand
GTGCCGGAGGGGCAGGGGCGGCCGCTGCCGAGGCTGCTTCCGGCGTCGGATCGGGGGTCGGTTCCGGTGCGAGCTCGGGCTCCGGCGGCGGGATCGGACGCGGCGCAGGCTCCAGATTCAGGATCACGGCGTCGAAATCGTCATCGATCGACGAAAAAGCAGGCGGGTCGGCGGGGGCCAGAAACAGCAGCGGAAGCAGGGCCAGATGCGCCCCCAGACTGATCGCCACGGCCAGTCCCGGACGCCGCCGCGAGCGCGTCTCTGCCCTGCGCACAGGCCTGGGCTCGGGTCCGGTCACGTCTGTAAAATCCTGTTTGGTCAGAGAGGCTTGAACGGGTCGGCCGGTGTTGAAAGCGCGCGGCCGGGGGTCGGGACGGCCCCTTACCGACCATGGCCCCGCGTCAGGATCGTGACCACGCCCGCCGCCCTGTGGCCTCTCTCCGGCCAAGCTAACGGCCCCGCTTCTCCTACGGTTAAGCTGACGTGTTTTGGCCGTTTGCGCGTCCTCATTTGGCCGTCCGCCCTACTTTAGTTTCATCCGGTTATGTCGCCATCCGGCCTGACCCCCCACCTCCCAGGGAGACCGAAGTTGAAGATTTCGACCATCAAGACCGCCGCCGTCATGGGCTCCGTCCTCGCGCTCGGCCTCGCGGCCTCCGGCTGCGCCAGCCACAAATTCGTGCGTGAGAACCTCGCCGTCGTCGACGCCCGCGTCGACCAGACCGACCAGAACGTCGCCCGCGTCGAGGGCACGGCCGGCGAGGCCCTGCAACGCGCCACGGCCGCCCAGAAGCTGGCCGAGGGCAAGTTCCTCTATGAAGTGGTCCTGTCCGACGACTCGGTGAAATTCCCGACCGACGTCGACGCCCTGTCGCCCGAGGCCGAACAGCGTCTGACCGAACTGGCCCAGCGCCTGAAGTCCGAGAACCGCAACGTCTATCTGGAAATCCAGGGCTATACTGACGCTTCCGGCCCCGAAGGCTACAACCAGCAACTGGGTCAATCGCGGGCCGAGGCGGTGCGACGCTCGCTGAGCCGCCAGGGCGTCGCCCTGAACCGGATGGCCACCATCTCCTATGGCGAGGAGTCGCCCGTGGCCCCGAACGACACCCCCGAAGGCCGGGCCCAGAACCGGCGCGTGGCGATCGTCGTCCTGAGCTAGTTGACGTCAGCAGCGGGGCGGACGATGGGTCAGGGATGTCCGATCTGATCACCGCCCCGCTGAACACCCCCATCGATGCGCCCCGCAACGGCCTGGAACAGGTCATCGAGGCCGCCATGGCCGACCCGACCCACTGGCGTGCGTTCGAGGCCCTGCTGCCGACCGTCGACCTCTTCCTGGCCCCTGACGGCGAGATGCTGAAGGGGATCGAGCCCGGCGCGACCGGCATGCGCACGATGCGCACGGACCAGGCGATCGACGTCAAGGGCGTGACCCTGGACGACGGCCGGGTCGCGGCGGGCGTCTTCACCGATCCCGAACGGCTGAAATCGGCCTGGGGCGAGGATACCGTCTTCATCGCCATGAACGGCCATCAGGTCCTGGCCCTGTTCCGCGAGGGGCCGATCATCCTCAATCCCGGCTCGCCCCGCATCCTGCTGTTCCAGAAGGACGACATCGCCGCCCTGCTGGCCGCCGCCGACAAGGCCGCCGGGCAGGGGCTTCAGGCCGGAGGCCGACCGACCGGTACAGTGCAACTGGGCGCCCCCGACATCGAACCCACCATCCTGCTGGAACGGCTCAAGGCGGCCTTCGGACCGGTCGGCGGTACCGGCATCACCGCCGCCTGGCTCGCCCGCGCCCACTGGGCCGAGGTCAACCGCTGGGGCTGGTACGTCGATGTCCGCACCGCCCGTCCGATGGACGAGATCCAGGCCATGGTCGGCCGCGCCGTCACCGGCGTCTCCTTCGGCCAGGAAACCCTGGACGTCGCGGTGGACCGCCCGGGCACGCCGGACGGGGTCGGCCTCCGGATCGTCTGACGCCTATTCCAGAATATCGACCGGCAGGATCTGGCTGGCCAGCAGGGTCTCCATGCTGCGCCAGTGATCCGGCCCCTGCCGCTCGACCCAGGCCTGGACCGTGTCGCGCCCCAGGCCATAGTTGATCACATAGCTGCCGTATCTATCGATGAACCGCACCCGCTGCGCCGCCTTGTCCGGGGCCGTCAGGGTGTATTTCGACAGCAGGGCCGCCGCCTGCTCCCGTGTGATCCGCCCGGCCAGATAGTCGTCGGCGATGGTGTATTCCGACCGCCCCAGCTGCCGGATCAGGCCCAGCAGCGCATTCTTCCTGGCGACATCGGCGGGGGCCAGACCGGCCAGCGGCATCAGCACATCGCGCTCGAACGCCGTGCCCTCATCACCCGGAAACGCTAGGTCGATGCCGTAGTTGGCGCTGCCCTCGGCCACGAACGACATCGGCGAGAACAGAGGATAGACGCTCATCTCCACCCACCCTTTCTCGCGCACGAAGGTCTGTTCCAGCAGGGCGTTGTAGACGTGGTGACCGGGGTATCCCTCGTGGCACCCCAGGTCGATCGCGCGCTCGGTATAGATCGGAAAGTCGGTGTTGATCTCGATCTTCGAGGCCGCCCCGCCCTGGAAATAGTTGTAGCCCGACCAGGGCTTGTCGGTGACGAGGGCCAGGGTGAAGCTCTCGTTGGCGGGCAGGGTGATGTGGCGAACCGTCCGCGCCCGGCACTCGGCGATGGCCGCGCGCATTACCGCATCCAGCCGGTCCTTTGGGATGACGAACGCCGCCCGAAACGCCGTGACCCGGTCGATCAGCGGCCCCTCGCCGGGCACCAGCGCCTCGATCCGCTGAAGGATCGGATCATAGTCCGACAGCGGCTTCAGCTCGGGCCGCACCCCGAACAGGGCCTCGGCCTGATCGGCGAAGCCCAGCTTCTCGCCCTGCAACATCCGCAACCGCGCCTGCGCCGCCGAGACATGGGCCTTCAGATAGGCGACGCGCTGGCGCTCGTCGGGCGTCAGCGGCGTCGAACCCCCGGTGCGCGGCAGGTCATTCAGCCGATCGGCCAGATCGGCGGCGTCGGCCGACAGCAGGGCGGCGTTGCGCGGCGCAGCCTTGGCCACCGCCGCCCATTCCGCCGGGCCGTAATAGGCATCGACATAGCCGGGCTCGACCTCGCCGATCGCCAGGATCAGCTTGACGTAGTCCTCGGCGATCAGCGTCAGACTGTCGGTGGCCAGAGCCTCGGCCGTCACGGCCGTCGATGTCGGACGCGGTCCCGCCTCCATCCCCGGCGCGCACGCCCCGACGCTCAGCAACAGACACAGGGCGATCCGGCGCATCGACGCTCTCCACTCAGACACCGCGGACGCTAGCGGTCCCGGCACCGACCGCCAAGCGTTCGCATCCACCCACTCGCCGTCAAAGGGATTGAGGCGGAGCCCCGCCTGCTGTAAGGCCCTGCCTCCGGCGTCCGCGCCGCGATGCACCCGTAGCTCAGCTGGATAGAGTACTGCCCTCCGAAGGCAGGGGTCAGAGGTTCGAATCCTCTCGGGTGCGCCATTTTCTTTCAAGCTAAATCAACGCATTAGCTTGATCGGTGGTAACCCATTAATGGCCCTGACGTGTCGCTGGTCATCACATGGTCATCACGCCGCAAGTCGCCACTGGCGCACTTTCACCCGCTACAATCGCCAGCCAAGCCGCCGATCGTGCGCGTCGCTCACGGGCTGATAGCACCCGCCGGGCTTACGACGCGGACTGGCGGGACTACATCGCAGCGTGCTCACGCCTCGGACTGCCGGAAGCTCCTACCCTAGCCGGGGTCAGCATCTATCTGGACCAGTTGGCACGGACGGGGGCGAAGGTCTCGACAATCCGGCGCAGGCTCGCAGCCATCAATTACCGCCTGCGTATGTCGGGCGAACCACCCTTTTCAGCGCGCGATGAGCCCTTGGCATCTGTGTTGCTCGGCATCCGTCGGGAAGTGGGAGCGCCAGCACGGCAGGCCCGGCCAATCGAGGTCGCAGAACTGCGTAGCCTGGCCGTCACATGCTCCTCGTCGGCTAAGGGCTTGCGTGACCGGGCGTTGATGCTGCTGGGTTTCGCCAGCGCCTTGAGGCGGTCTGAACTGGTCGGCCTAGACTGGTCCGTCGGAGGTGATGGTTCTGGTTGGGTCGAACCTGTCCCTGAAGGACTCCGTATCCACCTGCGTAGATCGAAGACCAACCAGATGGGCGAACGGGAGGAAGTCGCCATCTGTCGCGGTTCAATCGCCGCGACATGCCCCGTCGCAGCCCTGGAGGCATGGCGCGCGATCTCAGATGGCGAGGGCCCTGTGTTTCGGTCCATTGACAGGCACGGGAGGCGCGGGGGGCGGCTGACAGGCGGTAGCGTCGCACGGACACTCAAGACCTGCGTGCGAACCGCGGCCACGGTGGCAGGCGCGGACGCAAAGGAAGCCGCAGCAGCAACAGCGCGCGTGTCCGGCCATTCGCTCCGATCCGGCCTCGTCACGTCCGCCTTCGCTGCCGGTCTCACGGCCGAAGATGTCATGCGCCAAACACGCCACCGCGACGTGCGTGTCCTTCTGGGATACCGTCGTCATGCAACGGCGTTCGTGGCGAACGTGAGCGGGAGGGTGGGGCTGTGAATAGGTGGGCTTGGTCGGCCGTAGTCTTAGCGATCGCGACCAGTGTAGGCACGGCGACAACTGCCGAACCGACCGTGCGGGGTTATCGCGAGAGCGTAGGCGAAAATCGCCGAGCTCTGTCCGCCTACCTTGTCGGGATGGTCCATGCTTTCGGTTGGGCTAATGCTGAACTGGTGACTCGCCCTCAACCGGCCCTGTATTGCCAGCCTGAGCGGATGGCGCTGCACAGCACTCAGATGATCGACATCATCGAGCGGTATTTGGAAGAGGCCGAGGCGGTGTCAGACAGCGACCCCATCGGGCTTGTGGCCCTGTTTGCACTTCGAGACGTGTTCCCTTGCGAACCGGGGGAGTCCCAAGCTGAGGACGAGCAGCCTTAGCAGGAGCGGCACACTTGCGAAGCTTAGTGCACGGGCCCGTGGATTGCTTCGTTCCTCAGCCTGTTGGCCTCTGCGGTGCTGTAGGGCCGGCCTGATGCGCGCCGTGCAGCGATGGCGGCATTGGCTCGGGCGACTTGCGACGACCGAGCTCGCGCAGCCGCTGCATCACCCGCCGGCCGTCCGGCTCCGCTCGCGCCATAGACCGTGTCAGCCACCACCTTCCCGAATGCGAGTTGCTGTTCCAGCGTCGCGTTCGGATTTGCTGCCGCCCAGTTGGCCGCATGAAACTCTGCGGTGGCCAATGGCACGGCGTTCCCGCGTTGCGATGACTGACGGGCCCGGCGGTCATCCCGGACAGGGGCGAGCACATTCTGGATCACGGGCGCGAGGCCGCGGTCTCGCATCCGTCTTGCAGTAGCGGCTTGCCCTGCCGTGATAGTGCCAGCGTTGAGGTAGTCGGCAATGTCGCTGTTCGTCAGCGTCCCGGCGTTGGCTTCATCGCGAATGGCGGACCATGTCGATGAAGCGTTCGCCCGCTCCAGGGCCGCATCTCGAGCCACGTCCGCCTGAACGCGTCGCGCCTGCGCCCGGATACTGGTCGTCAGCGCGGCCTTGTCGCCGTCCTGCAGGTCGGTGCGGGCATTGATCTGCGCCTCGGTCACTTCGCCCATCAGGATGCCCAGGCGAAGTCGCCCACGGTCTCGCGCCGGGCAGCGTTGGCCTGGCGCTCCTCCTCCTGCTGAACCTTCCGCTCCTCGCGCTCGACGGCGCTGTATTGATTCAGCTGGGTTGTCGCGTCGCGATAAATCCGCTGGCGAGCCTCGGGCGTCTGGTCCTTGAAGGCCTCGCCCTCCAGAACCTCGGTGCGCAAGAAGCGGGTCGCGGCGGCATAGCCCGCCATCCCGCCGCCGTTGTCCGTGTATTCGTTGACCGACAGGCGGCCGATGTTCGCCGTCAGGATCGCTGAGTCGAGCTTGTCGTCGTCGGCGAGGCGCTGGTCCTCGGAATACAGCACGGCGGGGTTACCCGCGCGCTGGTCCTGCAGGGCCTGATACTCGGCCATGGTCTCGGCGTATTCCGCCTCGCCCATCCTGCCTTCTGCGCCGAACGCGATCAGGCGCTCCTGCAGCGTCACGGCCCGCACGCCCAGCGCCTGCACCACCTCCTGTTCGTCGCGCACGGTCCGCGCCTCGGACACAGCCCGCAGGCCGTCCGACGCTTTGCCCTGCGCATAGGTTTCGACCTGCACAGCGAAGTCGGACGGCGCGCCCTGGATGAAGCCGGACACGGCCTCGCGCGACGCAGCCTCATAGCCTTCCGGGTCGAAGCGGTATTCTTGACGCAGCGTGGTCAGGCGGGCGTCGATGTCCTCGCGGGTCCGCGCATCATAGGCGCTCTCGACCGCAGCCTGCCGGGCCGCGGCGACATCGCCGAACTGGAACAAGGGGGCTTTGTATTCGCGCTCGCCGGCCGCGATCTCCGCGCCCTCGATTGCACCGCGCGCCTGAGCGCGACGGATCAGGTTCGGCTTGGCGGCCTCGGCGAAGCGGTCGAAGACACGCCCCGCCGCTTCCCACATCTCGGGCTCAAGCGTGCGGGTGTTGACCTGAGGCGGCAGGTTCGAAGTGTCATTGCCGCGTCCGGGCTGCAGGTTCTGTCCGGTCGCCATTAGCGGGTACCGGCAGGGTTGTGGGTCGAGCGTTGCATGTTGGGAGCCTCCATGCGGGGAGACTACTCGGCAGGGTTAGGTGCGGCGACGCACGGCGTTGGGTGGGGTCTCTAGGGTCCCCGTTCCGGCGTGATGCCTTTCACGGGACCGTCAACCCTAGAAGTTTTGTGTTGGAGGCGCGTGTTGTCAGAAGTGAACATTTGACTCCTGTTTACGCGCCAAAGGTGTTTGGGTGGAAAGGCGACAGGAGCATACTTATGCCGACATTCACTGGGACCGCGGGCAACGACTCGATCGTGGGCTCCGAGACGGCTGATACGATCAGCGGTGCTGGCGGCGACGACGTCATTTTCGGTCTGGGCGGCGATGACGTTCTCAGCGGCGGCGCAGGCCGCAACCGGCTGGACGGCGGCTCGGGAATAAACACAGTCTCCTACATGGACTCGACCACTGGCGTCAGCGTCCAGCTCGGCCTCAACGATTATCAGAACACTGGCTACAGCACCGACCTTTTGATCAACATAAACCGGCTGATCGGCTCACGCGATTTCGGCGACACTCTCATCGGCAGTTCCGGTGATGACTATATCAATCCGGGTACGGAGGTGGTCTCACAGTATGGCCCGGGCCCCTATCGCTTTCGGAACGCCAATGATTACGTGTCAGGCGGGGGCGGAAACGATCGGATAGAGGTCGTTGGTGTTTCGAACGGCGGTGTCTTCAACGGTGATGACGGCAGTGACTGGATCACTGTGGGGTTCCCGGGCGATTTCACGGTTTTGGGAAGGGGTGGAACTTACTACGCCTACGACGGCACGCCGCCGACGCTCAATGGCGGCTCTGGAAACGACACCCTCATTGCCGTCGGACACGCGATCATTAACGGTGGCGCTGGTGACGATACGATAGGGGTGGGCGTCGGCTATTTGGGCAATCCCAGCAACCTTACTGGTTACGCTTCGCCTGAGGGCACGGATCGGACCGTGATCCTTAGCGGCGGTACTGGCTCCGATACGTTTATCATTTCCAACCCCGTGGGAATTGCGACCATTACGGACTTTCAGGTCGGTATCGATAAGCTGGACCTTTCCAGCAGCACTCGCTCCCTCAGTTTTTCCCAGTCCACCCGTGTCATTATCGCCCAGCAAGGTGCCGACACCGTATTTGTCGCTAGCGACAATTTCGACCGCATCTTCGCTCGTTTAGTGGGAGTAGACGCTAGATCGATCTCGAACAGCACATATCTGAACAACACGGGCAGGCAGGTTGATACGAGCGTCATCTACGATTTTGCTGTCGCCGCAGACGGAACGCTGTTCGGTACGGCTGGTGCCGACACTCTGTCTCCCGGTCTGCAGACGGGGCGCTTGTTTGGATTAGGTGGTGACGACCGCCTGACGGGTGGGGTGGGCAATGACACGCTCGACGGCGGCGATGGAAACGATGTGCTTCGAGGCGAGTTGGGCAATGACACATTGATCGGAGGATCCGGTTTCGACGTCGCTGACTACAGCCAGGCTTCCGGTACTGTCACAGTTGATCTAGCTACGGGGCTGGCGAGCGGGGCGGCGGGTTCGGACACCCTAACGGGTGTCGAAAGCATCATCGGCTCCGCCTATCGCGACTTCCTGACCGGCGGCGACGGGGCCGATGTCATTCGGCCGGGCGGCGGATTCGACCAGGTCGCGGGCGGAGGGGGCACCGACACCTTTGTGTTTGCGAGCGGAGATTCGACCGAGGCGACGGGCATCGATTCGATTCTCGATTTCGAGGCGGGCATCGACCGCATCGACTTGCTGGGCGCATCTCCTGCGGCCGGCATCGGGATCGCCCGCACCGGTACGGGCACCCTCATGTTCGGGCCATCGGGCTCGGGCGTCCAGACCATCGTGGGAAGCAACCGTGACGTCCAGGGTACGGACGTCACGGCCTCGGGCCAGGCGGTGGCGGTGGTCATGATCGGTTCGTCCATCGCCGACACCCTGATCGGCGGAGCCTTGGCGGACAATCTGTTCGGTCAGGACGGGGATGATGTCCTCTCGGGCGGCGGCGGCGCGGATGCCCTGACGGGTGGGGCCGGACGCGATGTCTTTCGCTATTCCGCTGCGTCGGAGTCTCGCCAGGCGACGGGGTTCGACAACCTGGCCGACTTCACGACGGGGGAGGACCGGATCGACCTGTCGGCCTTGGCTCCGACCTCGATCTCGATCATTCGTTCCGACAATGGCTCCAGCTTCGTCTTTGCCGAGACGGCGGGCGGGTCGTTCCTCACCACGGCGGCGGGGCGGGAAGTCAATGCGTCCGACTTCATCTATTCGGGCGGGTTCGGCATCTACATGGTCGGGTCGGGCGTCGCCGACACCCTGATCGGGACCAGCCTGGCCGATCCGATCGCAGGCGGAGCGGGCAACGACACGATCACCGGCGGTGGTGGGGCGGACGCGATGTTCGGCGACGCGGGGGCGGATACTTTTGTCTATGTCTCGGCGTCGGACTCAACGGAGGCCGCCAGTGACGGAATCTTCGGCTTCGTGTCGGGCACGGACAAGTTGGACCTGCGGCAGGTGAGGACAGGTGCGTTCGACACCTTCGGCATCGCCTACATCAGCGGCGGGTCGTATCTCTTCGTGGACTTGGGCGGCAACGGGACTAACGACATGGTGATCGGTCTGGCGGGGACGACGCTGGTGGCCTCGGACATCCGTTGGGGTGCAGGCGCGGGTGAGCCGGAGCCAACGATCAAGAACGCGGACTCGGAAGTTCTGCCGGTCTTGGACGACATCAGAGGGTCCGGCTTCCCTATCGCGTCCGACAGCGACATCATGGCCTTCCTTGACGGCGCGGCGTCGGCTCGCGGGCACGACTGGTATCTGTAGATCAGTTAGGCTCGCTTTCCCGTATGGCAGACCCAACGAGAGTCCGCTTGGTGACAGATGGGCCTTCACACCCCCAACCCCGCACGATCCCGACCGCAACCAGCAGAACACTTAAAATCAGCAGGCCCCAGCGATTGATCAGATCGCTCCGCGACGCCGCCGGTTTGCCGAAAATCGAGATCGCCCAGGCAAGGCCCAGCCCGCCCAGGCTGACGTCCACCCACCACGGCCAAAGACCCGTCAAACAGGTTCCCCGTAGGCGCTGAACTCGCACTGCCAGTCTTCCTGACTGGCCGTGGCCATGCAGGCCTAAGACCGCGCGTCCTGCCAGACCTCGCCGTCACTGTTCGGCAGCAGGGACAGGGCTAGGCCGAGAGCGAGGGCCTTTAAATGTCCCGCCGGAAATCTTCCGGTCGTCATCGGAAGGGTTTCACCGCCCGGGCGGCAGAGGCCATCGAAAGAATTTCTTCCGGCTTCATGTGGCAGATCAGGCCGTCGCCGCCTTTCAAGGTGACAACTGCTCCGCCGCCCAATGGATAGGTCCAGACATCGATAATCCTGGCCGGGTCCACGAGATGGGCATTGCCGTCCTTGTCTTCGATGAGGCGAAGACTGGGAAACAGCTCCGACATTTCGTCGATGCTTTCGCGCACCATCGCCCGCGCACCCTCGGCCATGCACACCATCATGTCGCGGCCCTCGTTAGGATCACGGTAGATATGGACGACGGCCGAGGCATGGATGTAGCGCGGCTCACCGTGAGAGGCCTCGGTGAGCTTAACGAAACCGTGCATCAGCCCGCCGGCTTGATGATCAGTCCCTGACCCGTCGGCAACGCCATGATCGGCACTCCGCGTTCAGCGGCGAACTGGTCGAACAGCCCCTTTTGATGCATGTGGAGGACTTGGTTGTAGTCGTCCAGCAGCATGATCCCCCCCGGCGAAAGTCTTGGCCACAACGCCTCAGCAGCGGCGATCTCCGGAAACGCCATGTTCATGTCCAGCGACAGGTAGGCGATCTTCTCCGTGGTGATCGCGGAGAGAGTGTCGGGCACCGGCCCTTGGACGACTTCGATATTCGGCCATCGGGAAAACTTTGTGCGGATGCGATCCACGAGTTCAGGGCGGCGGTACTCGTGATTATAGTTCTGCAGGTCGAGCGCGCGTTCGCCGTCCATCAACTGCTCTTCGGGCAGCCCGTCGAAGGTGTCGAGCAGCCAGAACGTGCGGTCAGTGTACTGTTCGAAGCCGAGATAGGCACAAATCGCGCCCGAGAAGACGCCGGTGTAGACGCCGCATTCGACGAAATCGCCCTCGCAAAGCAAGGCCTGGCGCGCCGCCCAAATCGCGATCCAAGTGCGCCACTCGATATGGAGGTCGGCGCCCATGCTCGTCTCGATCTCGGACCCGACCGCATAGGCGTACTGAAACGGGGGATAGTTGAGGAAGGACGAGTCGTGGACCGTCGTCAGCCCGTCGTTGTCGAACGTGACGGCTGCCTTGGTCTTGCCGTAGCCTCGACCCCCTTCGTTTTCTTCCGCCATAGTTTCCAACCCTTCTACGTTGTCGCCCACGTCAACCTGACCGCGACCTCCGCCTAACGCAATCGACGACGGGCCTGTGCCGTAGCCAAGACGCTCCATCAGCGGTCGATGGTGCTCCCAGAACAACGGTTCACAGCCGGAGGCTTCCAGCTCCCGAATGTTGGCGTCATTGCCGCCAGCCCGGAAGAACTGCGGAAACTTCGCCTTAAGGTCGTCGAAACTCAGGGTGAAGGCACCGACCACGTCACGATCGAGAAACTCGGCCATGGCCTTGATCTGGGTGTCGGTGTCTTCGACGAGATCTTCATAGCGGACCAGGAGGGTGTTCGAACGATCCTGCGGTGACCACGCTGCAAAATGATCGGACCATCCCCCCGGATAGACATCGCCCCCTATAATGTCCTCGAGGCGAGACGGCGCGGACTCCACCTGATTCAGGTAGTGGAAGTAGGAGATGACAGAGGATCTGCCGTCACGAACCAGGTAGATCGCCTTATCATCGGTCAGCGGGCCGTCGTGGGTCTTGATCGTGTAGAGGTCGTCGCTTCTGTGGGCTTCGTCGATCAGCTCTTGCCCTGCCGTGGGCAGCGAAGACGCCCCGAGAAGCCTCAGAACGTCAGCCTTCTCCTCGAACCTGAAATCGCTTCGCGCGCCGACGATCGTTCTCGTTTCGAGGTCCATCGTGCTCTTGAGAAGCAGTCGGGCGAAGGTGTTTCCCGATCTCGGATATGACGCCAACCAAACCAGCATGATGTCACACACCTATTTCTCGTGTCTGGGAGTGCAGCCAGATGCGCGGCTCGAATTCGTCGAGCCTTGCTACCGTAGCGCACTCCTAACATGGGAGACCACCAAGAAGCGAACGCTTCTATCCTCGTGACGGCGAAAGCGCAGAATCGGAGACGTCGGTACTTTCAGGGCTAGGACTCGATCGATCGATCTCACGCGACCGCCTTCCTCTCGAATATCTCCAGCACGCCCTCGGGCTGAACCCGGCTCTGCAGTTCGCCTGCCTCACTCCAGTCCGCCCGCATCCAGGTCTCGCGTTCTTCCTCGGTGGTGAGGATTACAGGCATCGCCTTGGGATGGATCGCCCGCACCGGCTCGACCGGCTCGGTGGTGAGGAAGGCGAACACGTCGCATGTCTCCAAACCCGTCTTCATCTTGCGGACGCATGTGTGGTCGCGGACGTGGACGCCGGCAAAGAAAGCCAGCGGCTCCGGGTCGTCATCGACCAGCCTGAACCAAACCGGCTTGTAACGCCCCTCGGCGTCACGGCCCGGCTCGCTGAACGCCGTGAACGGGACCAAGCACCGGTTGCCCGGCGATAGCCACGGACGCCAGTGCGCCGACTTGGTGTTGCGGACGTTCGTCGTGCCGGCGTCCGGCTCCAGCTCCAGCAGCCGGTCGAAGTCCACGTCCTTGCCCTTGGCGCGCAGCTTGTCCGCCCGTTTGGAGGCCGCGTCGAACAGGGCCTTGCGTGACGACGGCATGCCCCAGCGCGCCAGGGCCAGCTCGCGGTTTCCATCGGTGTCCAGGCGCACGATCGGCGCGGCGTAGTCTGGGTAGGTGTCGCGAGGCTCCAGGTTGCCGACGTTGGCAGTCATCGCCCGAGCGAGGTCGAGGATAGAGGCAGGTCCTTTGCGGAGGCTGTAGAGATTGCAGATCGGAGCCTCCTGTCACGTCGTGGACCGGAACCTACACCGCAGATCGGGATGACCAGACAGTGCCGACTGATGCGAGCGGTGGCCCAACCGGACATCAACCGGCGCATTCGCTACCTGGATCACTCGAGTGCTTCGTCAGCGCTGATGCACTATCCAGCTTCGGCTTACATCGAAGGATAAATCCATTATCACAGCCCTGACTGGGGACGATAATGCGACGGTTGAGTGAGCCAAATAAGGTGCGATGGCTGCGAACAGCCGCCAGACGCCAGAAACGTAGCGAAAACGCTAGACGGTGGCGGTCCCTACGGGCGCATCGACGGTCAGCAGGCCAGCGCGACTTTGAGCCGCCGGTGCCGACAGGAAGCTACCTAGTTCGGGCTCCGCGCCAAATGTCTCTGCGGACCGCGCACTACGCAGACACAATGAGATTTCTGCAGGCAGTGAGAAAAGTGGCGTTCGTCAGGCGGGCCCACGTTATTCTGGATTTCCGAAAAACAGAGCTCATTTCGACAGAGCTGGCGCCACTTCTGGCCGCCGAAATCGCTCGCATTAAGGCTATGCGCGATGGCAACGCGGTCACCGGATACAGCCCGAATGACGCAGAGGCGAGGCGTCGTCTTCAAGCGCTTGGTCTCTTCAAGGCGCTGGGCATCCACGAGGTTGCGTCAACCGAAGAAGTCGAAAAAGCCAACGAGCAGTTTGAGATAAAGACCGGGATCGCTCTTGATGGAGAAGTTCCGGATGAGTTAGCCGAAGAATTCTCGATAGCCCTTGGGTTGAGTGTCGATCAGCGCCGGCTGATTGAAAAAGCATTCAAAGAGGCGTTGGAAAACATTTCTGAGCACGCCTACTACGATAAAGCACGGATTGCTTGGCCGGCCGAGCAAGGGCGGTGGTGGATTTGTTGTGTGACATCGATCGAGCGAAAAGGTGCATTCATGCTTGCTTGCGATCTCGGCATGACGATACCGGCAACCATCAAGGAGACGGCCGCAAAGCGTGGTCCGTCCAACGTTGCGGAACTGGCCCGGTACGTGGCAGCTAACATCGGCAGAACCGAGGATGAGAAGCTTTTAGGGGCCGCTTTTCAAGACGGAGTGACTAGGCGGGCGGATGGTAAAGGGGGGAGAGGTCTAGGCAAGATGAAAACCCTGATCGATGAGTTCCCAGATGGGCGTTTGATCCTTTGGAGCGGCGGTGCAAAAGCCTTAATCGAGCCTGGTGGAAAGATGACGATCCGGCGTCTGGCGCAGCCCTTCTACGGTACCTACGTAATGTGGCACCTCGGCCAAGAGCCAATCACATGAGCAAGTTTTTGATGGCGATGGAGACGATTGACCTTGCACGTGACTTCCACAGATCCCCCCTCGGACGAACACGCACGCAAGGGCGGTTCTCCGGGGAAGCGTTCCGTGAAGACAAGTTACGTCCTGCGCTGAAGCGTGCTTCTATCGTTCGAATCGATGTTGACGGGGCATCAGGTTTATCGACGGGCTTTCTCGATGAGTCGTTCGCGGGCTTGGTCAGAGATCGCACGCTGACCAAGGATGAGTTCTTCGACCGAGTAAAGATTATCGCGACTCGGGATCCCGCCGTCATCGAAGAGGTTCGTACCTTCGTCATTCGCGCACACAAGCAGCTTCGGTAAGCCGTGGCGTTTGAATGGTTCGGGCTCGCGAAGTTGCTCCCCTCGACTGTGTCGGCAGTGACGAAGGCAAAGACGCTCTTGGAAGCGAGACCGAGAAAGCTCGCAGATGCCGAACTTCAGAAACTAAATGAGCGACTTAATACGCTCTTGGACTTGATCGAAGTCAGTTCCAGCAAAGCTCAGGTTGCAGTGCTTGGCTCATCCAACGAGCCGTCCGCCTTGGCGGCTAATGAAGCAGCTGTCGAAACGTCGATCTTGGTTGGGCAGAAAGTTGCGAGTTTGTTCGAGCTTACAACTGTCGGAGGGGCGTCGAGCTCCCTGATGGGCATGCGCATGCGCTACCGTGAGGCGGTCGCCAACGACGAGAACATCGGCCTGACGGGCAAGGCTGAGCGGCAAGCGCGCTGTGCCGAAATCGAGGCGGCGTGTGACGCTTTTCATAGTGAAGTCTGCAGTCAAGCTTGGCGTCGTTACGGCCAAGGAGTTGGTGCCCGTGCTGGCAGGTTGAAAGATCGCAAGCTGCCTAAGTAGGAAAAACGTTAGCGATCTGGGTACCGACCACTATTAGCCGCAAGCGCAAGCGGTCATCTTTTAGACCGAGAGCGTTATTCGGTCAGGAGGGGACTGTTGTCTTTACCGTCTACCCCCAGCCCGGTCGCTCTTGACCGACTGTCCAGTAGTGGTCGAGCAGCCACGCCGCGTCTTCCCGGCAATCGGTCGGGAGAGTCGCCACGGCATCCCGAATGATCGCGTCACGCTCTGGAGCCGTGAACATGCCGTAGCGGTTCAGAGTCCGGATGATGCCGACCATCACTTGAAGCGCGAGCCGGCCGCCAAGCTCGCCGTTTAGCCGGTCTGACCGCCATGCAGCATCGAGGAAGGCGACCTGCCCAGGCTCGCCGTCTCTCATGTGCAGCGGCCAGACGTTGTCGCCGTCGCGGATGGCGAGGAAAAACAGGCGGTCGTCGCAGCCCTCGACGGGGCATGGAGGGTGCTTGTTCCAGAAGCTGTACAGCGGCCCCATCTTCTCGATGACGGCGTTCAGGTCCACGCGCTCTCGCGTGTCGCACCGAGAGCAGCGGGCGAAGACGTCGCCGCCCCAAGCCTTCAGGTCTGTGACTGTCCGGGTGTGGCTGAAGACCATCCCCTTCCGGTAAGCCCGCTGCCCCACTTCAATACCAGAGCGCAATCGCGGCCAGTGAAATCGGCCCGTCGGCTGAACTGGCGTTGCGGGTATAGCTGACCACCGCCTCCCGGTGGCCGAACCGGCAGCGGAAGCGGCCCGTCCTGCCCTCCGCCGGCCAGTTGTGCCGTCCCCCGAAAAGGGGGCGAGGGTCGAGCAGCGTGGCGTGGTCACAGCCCGGCCAGTCGCATTGTACGATCAGGCGGCGGCCGTGCGCCGGCCCCGCGATCTCCCGCGGCGCTGAGCGGTTCGCCTCTGGCATCAGATCACCAACGGGCAGTGGTAGCGCAGCCTAGCTGGCGAAGCTGCAGCCCGGCGGCGAGGCGCTGCACAGATCCCGGCACGCGCGCCTCTACACCGGCCAGAACCTGACGGGCAGCGTCGGGATCACTCCGCCGGGCCAGCTCGGCGTCCAGTTCGGCCAGCATATCGGCCAGGTCACGATCGTTCATTTCGCTCTCCAGGTTGCCGACCGGGTGCGATCTAGACGCCGAGCGGGGCGAGCGGCAAAGAGAATGTTCCTCTTTCGTTCTTATTGCTGTGGATGGCGATCGGCGGTCACTCGCGCCGACGGAAGGCCAAAACGAAATCGAGTGATTTCTTAAGTATTGACCGTCGTCGGCGAAGTAGCGCCCGCCGCGCGCCAGATTGACTAGCCAGCCTCAGACCCTTGGGACAGCGATCCACAGTTGATTGACCGGCTCGGCGGGTTCCCCAGTGAGGCTGCCTAGACTCACGCGATGATTGTCGTCTAGCGTCGCGCTCGCGCCGGGAGGGCGCAGCAGGGGCTAAGCATGAACTTCAAACCGATCGCCGCCATCGTGGCGGCCTCGATGGCCGTCAGCGCGTGCGCGACAAGCTACACGGTCGCTCCGCGCGCAAGCGCAGATCAAGAAATCCGATACCTGAACGGCCAGGCGACGACCTATTCCGACATGGGCAACGGCGCGGTCCAGGTGACGCCTCTGGGTGTCAATGAGCAGGGCCGCCTGGTCTTCGGTGTCGCCGCGTTCAACGAGACGGACAAGCCTTCCAACTTCGGGATCGAGAACGTCGTCGCAGGGGCGGATGGCGTGCCCCTGAGAGTCTTCACTCACGCTGAAATGGAGCGTCAGGCCAAGAACGCGGCCACGGCCGCCATGGTCGCCGCTGTGCTTGTCGGCGCAGCCTCGGCCTATGCTGCACAGCAGAACGCGACCACAACCAGCACCTACTACACGCCGCGCGGAACTTATTCTTACCGCCACTATAACCCCGTTGCTGCCCAGATCGGAACTTCGGTTGCTGCGGTCAGCACGGCGGCAACGACTGCCGGGATAGCCAGTACCCTGGACGCTACCCTGCAAGGGCTGAGCGCGACGGTCCTCCAGACGACGACCGTCGACCCTGATGAAGCTTTCGGTGGCCAGGTCACGACGGACCGGGTCAAGGTTCCGGCCGAGGGCTCCCTGGACGCCATGCTTTCGGTGTCATGGAACGGCGACATGCACGTTTTCCATTGGGACGTGACGAAGACCCAATAAGCCCGACAACCCCAACGACAGACGCCGGCTCCTCACAGGGCCGGCGTTTTGCTGCCCTACCGCTCACCCCGTCGCCAATCCCACGGCCGAACGAACGTCCCGGCCCATATGCCACGGCGCGCGACCCGTGCAGCGGCTTCCTCGACCATGTAGGACCGTCCAGCATACTCTGGGTATCGGACCGCTAAGCCCTCGCGCACGAGCCATCCACCCAGGTCACGGCCTCCGACGCTGCACCGTGCGACGATGCGCCGGTAGCGATCGCGGTCCCGCTCGGCGCATCTGACCGGACGCCCGCCAATGTATCGATCGAGGGCGTTCGCCGCTTCCTGACCGCAGCGATAGGTGACGCCTGCACGATCGCAGGTCTGCCGGCCCTCTGGAGCGTCGACCGCCCACAGTCGGATCCGCTGGCCCTGCATGTCCAAGGTGTCGCCGTCGATCACGGAGGCGCGGCCAATGATTGCGGGCGGGTCCGGGGCGACCAATATCATGGCTGCGAAGAACCCGACCCCGAGGGTGTCAGATACAGCTGTTAAGGCCAAGGTGGGCCTGGTTCGTGCTGTGTAGAAGTTTTCAACGCTACAGCACTCGAAGCAGCATACCGCTTGAAGGCGGAGTGCAGTTCGTCGCTTCCGGCCTTGACCTGCATCGGTTGGCCCAAGAGCCGTGACGCTAGAATCTGTAAGGAGCCCTGGATGGCTTGTTCAACCATCGACCCGCGCTCATCCGGTTCTCCGCCATAGCTACCGACATCGAGCGCCGCGGAGAAATCAAACGTGTCGTAGCCGCCGGCCAGCTCGCGATGACGGACCAGATGCGCGACCAGCCATGACGCTTGCCGCTCGATGTCCTCAGGTCGTCCCGCCCCTCGGGCGACCCTAAGAAGATTGGCGGTCAAATCGACGAGCGCGGCACGGACGGCCTCGGCGGCATCGACCGTCTCTGCTTCTTCGCCTTGCGATAGTTTCTCTGGCATCAGCCCACCATTGCCCAGTCGCGTGAAGATCGCCCTTACCGGCAAGGCGGCGGCGGGCCTATCAGACCAGGGTCCAAGGGCCCCGCTCGCTCAAGATTCCGCCTACTCTTCATACCGGAGGCCATAAAGATCAGCGACTGACTTTCGGACCGCGACATACACCATCGTTTCGGTCCTGTTTCGCTCAGGCCGCGCATCGTGCATGCTGGACACGCCGTCCATTTGGACCCGCTTCAGCTTCCGCCGGCTCCAGCCGTCGGTGGTGAACGATTTCCTTGCGTTGGTGGGCAGATGCGCGATCGTGCTAGACGTCGAGGAAGCCATGATCAGATCTCCTTGGGATCGATTGCGGTCAGGGCTGAGACGGAAGCTGCAACTTCCTCTCGGCCTGAATCTCTGATACCAAGGTTTTTGAGATGAAGCAACAAACCTTGATACCAAAGAAGCGGCGCGGACCTGCGCCGACCGGGCAGGGGGTGCCCGTGATGGTTCGCCTCCAGCCTGACCTGTCGACCGCTCTGGATGCGTTCATCGTTGCTGCGCCGCAGACTCTCTCGCGGCCGGAAGCGGTGCGGCAACTCGCTGCGGACGCATTACGGCGTAGGGGCTTTCTGCGGTCCTAGTTGCGACTTTCAGGCTTCCCAGAAAATTTTCGCGTTCGAGGTCTGAGGGCTGAAAAACTCGTGCGGCACCTCGGTCGTACCGTTGGGCCCCGCGGATTTACCCCCCTGCCGACCAATGCTCTGGCCGCGCGAATATCGCCCCGGAACACACACCCGCCCCCAGATGCCGTCTGCCAACACGGCCCTGCAAACAGAGGCCGAGTTACAGGGTGGGTACGGTTACGGCCTGCCCTTCAGAGATTGATGATCTCGAACCCGTCCTCTGCCGCCAGTCGTTCCGCCAGAACGGCGCGGTGGCACCCGGCATGGTCTGCCTCGAAACATAGGAGGGCGACTGGTTTCTCGCTGGCCACGGCCCGGAGTTCGGCAAGCTGCACTTGCGCTGCCGGTTCGGCCAAGTGGTCCGCGAAGATGGCCCGCATCTCCGCGACGTGCCCCTTTCTTGCGGCGTCGCGCCCGGATTTCGGTGTGCCGAGCGCTCGGAAGTGAAGGTAATCGACGCCTTCGGCCTTGAGGCTGTTTCCGAGGATGGTCTTGGAGAAGCCAGCACGCCGTGAGGACGCTACTGCACGGACATCGACCAAAGTCTCGACGCCGGCCGCCCTCAGGCGCGCGATCACGTCGGCTTGGGGCGCGCCTTCGTATCCGATGGTGAAGAGTTTCATACGGCCAATATGGACCGCAGTGAGCCGACTCCAAGCGATGCCATACCCACCAGTTCTGACGCCCGATAATCAAACGTTATCGGGCGTCAGACTGCGGACTAGGAGGAAGGACGCAACGGTCAATCGTTCTCGGATCTATCTTGGGAGCCAGAGCTGCGTGCGCTCAACCCTTTGCTGCGCATCCAAGACATCCTGCTCGAGACCGCTTGTCGTTTCACCGGCCAGAGTGCGGAACGTTTCCAATCGAGCCATAGCTTCTTCGACGTCCGCCCTGGCGTCTAGAAGCTCGGCGATCGGACGCACGTTTGCAGAGGTTTTGCGCCAAGTGCCCAATGTGCGTGCAGATGCCAACGCGGCCAAGTGACGGCCGCGTACGAACAACTCGAATGTAGCGTGCAGCGTTCCGAGTCGTGACAGCGGTCGCGCGTCAGGCCGTGTTCGATTGCCACTCGCCATCGACCATCTGCAACCCGAAATGCCGGGCAGTGGCTGCGGCTCCGGACTTAAGCGCGTCGGCCAGGTGGTCTGGCTCCATGTCGCCCAGGTCGCCGCGCTCGTCGTCACGCGGCGGGGGCAGGATCGCCCGCAATGCCTCGGCTCTCTCGAGGCGGTCTATGGCGGGATCACCGAGTATCAACGCCGTGACATCGCCCGACGAAAACGACGCTCGCCAGACCATTAATCGGCCGCTGCGATCCGGCGATACAGATCGCCCAGCAACGCCGCGATGGCGTCGGCCTCTGATTTCAACACCGGATCCTCGGACACGAACGGGTGCTCCTGAACCGAGACCTTGAGCAGGTCAGCCGCGACTTTGGCACCGTGCATCGCCTCGTGTTGACCGTTGGTCATGCGCCTGACCTTTCCGATTCGAGCCTGTTGGTGGTGAAGGGACGCGCAGGCCACCGATCGCCGCGGAGCTGGTACGGCCCCAAGTGCCTCCGCTTGTGCTTCGTCGACGACGACAAGGCGCAAGCCGAGAGCGTGGGTGATGAACTCCGACGCACCGCTGACCTCGATGTCGCCGGCGGGAGTGCGGTCGCGCACATCCTTAAAATGGATGCCGGCGCGGCCTTGCGGCATGTTCGGCCTCATCAGCTTGGCCGAATATCCCTCTTGCAGTCCGGAGCGGTGGTCCAGGTCGGCCATGGTCAGGCCCCGTGCGATGCGCCGGGCCTGAAGGGCGTCAGCCACACTGCCCCGGCAGTTAACGACGAGAGGCGTCCAGGCCGGGGCGGTGGTCATCGGGAGAGGCCTGAGTGCCAGGGCTCGGCCTCGATCACGCCCCGGTCGTTCGCGATGAGTGGCGTGGCCTGGCCTGGTGCCATGATGATTTGAACCATCATCGCGCCAGAGGTGGGGCCGCGCGTATCGGCCGGCTCGAGTTCACCGGCCGCGCCGATAACAGTCCTTGCCGCCTTAAGTTGGATATCTTCAGAGGCGGCGTTTCGCTGGAGATGAGCGACCTGATTCCACGCCACCAAGGTTTCGGACGCGAGCCATGCGCGCCTGACATCCGAAAACGCCTCCTGAACATGGGGGCGCTTGAGAGCGAGGCGCAGGCTCTCGTACTGCATTCCCGCCGTTTCAGCCGCTTCGGGAATCTTCATCCCGCGCTCCACCATGAGCGTCAAAGCCTGCATTACGCGGGGCCGAACTTGGGGTTTTCGGCCCTTAATTTCGGTGCGGGGGGGCGTTTCCATACGCCCACTGTGCGTTAGGCGGAGGGGCCTCGCGACGCACGCTCACGACCGATGGCCTTGGCTCAGACCGCACTGCCCGACAGGGTCTTTCATCTCGCGGTCGGTCATCGGGGTCCAGCGGAAGACAGCGCACCGATCGGCGACGCAAGGCTGGTCGCGGACGGGACAGAGAATGCCGGCGGCTTGAGCGCGGGGGGCATGTGATGGGGTCGGACGTCATCACCTCTTCCTCAGCGGAGGTGGTGTGGCGTTGCACGCGCACGCCCACATCACCTCCCGAAGGGAGGGAAATGGGGTGAAATGGTGAAACGATTGAATTCGTTAAACAAAAGTCATTGCAGTTTTGGGGCCTGCAACGGGGGTGCAACGCCTGCAACGAAACCGCCGAAATGCCACCACCACAGCGTTTGAGGGGCGTTCTGACCGCTGCAATTGGGAAGCCGTTGCAGCCATTGCAGGTCCGCAGGTGCAACGGCCCTTCACGCCGCGATCCTGCCGTCAGTGGGCTGGCCGACCATGAACTCCCCCGTTCCTGTCGCGAAGGGTCCGCCGGGGACATCGAGCCACTTTGTGGTGGTCGACCCCTTCGCGAGTGCTCCGATGATGATGCCGCGCTCGAGGGCATCCTCGCAGATGCGGAGCAGTCGAGGGCGGCCGAGGTCGCGGAGGATGGGCGGCAGGCGGTAGCTCTGCTCCTTGAGCCCGCTCAGCCCGGTGCGAGTAAAGGGCTGCCCGCTAATCGCTGCGGCGGCCACGGCGCTCGCAAGGGCGTCCATTTGCTCACGCCGCTCGCCGGGTGCTTCAGAGAGCAACATGGTCTGATCGACAAGTAGGCCGGTTTCATTGCGGACATATGTCGAAATCCGCCGGATTCCGGGACCGTTGGCTTTGACGATCCCACCGCGAACGACCTTGTTGGCCTGGTACGGAACGCCGAGACGGTCACAGATCTTGCGACCTTCCGAGTCGGTTTCCGGCCACAGCGAGTAGACCAGACGAAGTCCGTCTACGAGAGCCGTGGTCCCTCGCACTGCCTCCCGCGCCTCCTGCAGGGTGGTGATCCCCTTGCCCCGATCACCCGCATTCTTTCGGGTGTGGTGGCTGACCATGACAGCGGCCTGCGTTCGGGCCGCGAGCACGGCCAAGGTGCTGCAAACGAACTGTCCGGCCGCAGGGTCTTCATTGATCGGGGCGTGGACGAACGCTTGCAGCGGATCCAGCACAACCATTGCCAAGTCATCGATGGCCGCCAAATCGTCGGCGAGCCGCTTGTAGGCGTCGGTGACTTCCAAGCCCTTCCGACCCTCCCTCACGATAGGGAGCGGCCCGCCGGCGTCCGGCAGTGGCACCACGATCAACCGCTCGCCCTTGGCCGTGAAACGGGCATTGGCGGGGTCGAGGTTTGCAAGCCGCCGATGGATCGAGCCGGCGTCGTCTTCGGCTGTGATGATGACGCAGGTTCCCTCGCGGGCGATCATCCCTCCGAAGCAAGGCCCCTCCAGCGGGCTGGCACCGAAGGCGATCCGACGCGCCGCATCGAGGATCGACATCGACTTTCCGCAGTCCCCTGGCGCAGCGACCATGAGAGGGATCGCCATTGGCACGACGTCTCGAATGAGCCAGTCGATTTCCGGAGGATCACCGACAAAGCGCGATGACCGCCACTCTGCGAAATCGATGACTCGGCCGGCTGACCGAGCGGGACCGTGCGTTGGCGCTTCGACCACGAACGCCGCATCCTCCGTGTTGCCTCCAAGCCTCTCCCCGGCGCCGTCGTTCCTTCCCAGGAGCGGCGGCGTTCTCGTTTCGAGCGGTGGTCCGAGGTTGCGCAGCGGTGCGGGCAGATCAGATTCGTCGTCGCGCCCGGGGACCAGGTCTATGGTCACGGAGCCGTCGTCGGCGAGGCCTAACCGTTGCTCCAACCACGAAACTGATTCCGAGATCGACAGGTCCGCAAAGTCCGAAACCAAGTCGATCGCGGACCACGTCTCGCCGGTTCCGAAGTCTTTCACCCCCGACGCCTGAATCGACAAGTTGCGTTTTCTACGCTCCAGAGGCTGGCCCGAACTTGAGTCCCGAAGCGTGTTGACCGCCTCATATCCGCCGCGGGCGGGACGCAGTCCGTATAGGCCGGGCAGGTCAGGCACCCACGCAGGGAGGTTGGCCAAGGCTGCGGCCTTCACCCGGTCGAAAACGTCGTCAGAACCGTGCTCAGCAGGGACGTAGGGCTTTCGTTCGCCATCGCGGCCGGAAGCCGCACGCCCTCCCCGCACCCAGCCGCACGTCTCCAGCGCCTCCTCAAGCGCCTGCAGGTCATCTTCGTCGAACACGGGCAGTTCGTCCGCGCGCACCGGGCCCTTGAGCCACACGTAGGGATGTCCGGTGCGCGGAGAGATTGAAGGCGGGCAGACAGTCTGGCGTGCTGAAAACCCTGTGAGCAAATCAAGCAATCTGCCGTCGGGCCCGTCGTACGACTTGCTCACGATGGACTTGGGCGCCCTGAGTATTCTGGTTTCGCCCTTCGATCCCCGCTTGATCATAGGGCTGGCAGGCGTGGCGCGCATGAGGGTGTCAAGGGCATCGATGTCGGTCGCGTCGAGATCCACTGCGATCGCATAGAGCGGCGTTCCGTCCGGCGCGCTGCCCGCTCGTGAACCCAGCACGATCCCCACACCAGAATCCGGAGCCTTCATCGCAAGGCCGAACTCGAAGCTATTGAGACTCTCGTCGCGCAGCTTCTGCCAGTCTGGCCGGCCGGACCATGCGCCTCGATAGACCCCCGGTGCGAGGCCGCGCCCGGCGTGGTTGGCCGATACGGGAAGGATTCCGACCGGGCTGAACCCGAGATCGATCAGCGTCGGAGCGGCTTGTGCGAACGGGGAGGCGGCGGCAGTCATTCAGCGTCTCGGATCAGATGTGCGGCGCTGTGGTCCAGCGCGTGCTCGGCGGACGAGGGAACGCGTAGCGGATCGACGAAACCACGCACGGCGAGCCATTGGCGAAGGGGCGACTCCGACGGTAGGAGCGTTGCCCCGTCCCCTTTGGCCGTGCGCGTTCTGCGGATGGTAGGCATGACGCCGGCGAGTTCGGCACGCCTTTCGACCGCAAGCACGGCGCGATATCGATCGCGGGCGGCTTCAGAACTTTCACCTAGACGGCGGTTCGCGTCCATCCATGCGGTGCACCGGGCGTCAGCGTCTTGGGCGACGGCCTTCATCTCTGCAGCGGTGAGTGGGCGGGTCATGACTGCACCTGGCCCGTCTTTTCCGAATACTCGATGGCGCGAAGGCTTCTGCGCACCGCCTCGGAGTCCTTCGTACGTGTGAGTGTATCCATCGCCGCTGCCAGTTCAGGCGACGGCGGATAGATCGCGCGGCGGATCTTGCGAACCCGTGCGACGGGCATCTTGATCGTGACCATGGACCCGCCGCCCTGGCCCCGCAGATCTTGGAAAATGGGCCAGACCAGACCTTGCAAGACAGTGAGTTCGAGAGGCGTCAGGCCGACGTTGGGGCGGGCCATCAGGCGGAGACCATCGCATCGCGTTCGGTGGTGCTTCGTGCGGAACGGCTTTCCGCCCAAGCGAGAAGCGCCCCGCGCCGGTAACGGACGCCATCGGCACGCCCCCCGCTGCCCAATGTCGAGAAGGCCGGACCACCGCCGACAAGGCGGAGCTTCCGGACGTACGAAGCTGACATCCCGAGCAGGGTTGCAGCTTGGTCAGTATTCAGAAATTGATCGGGGTCGGTTGTTGGCATCGGTTCGCTCCAGGACACCTCGTGTGTCTAGGAGCGAGATATCTAGCCACATCGCGGAGCCGCGCGACGCACGAACCCACACGGCACCATACAAACAGTGTGGTCAGCCCCTGATGGTGTTCCCGGACCGGTTCCGAATGCCCTCGATGCTCTTTTCCGTGAAGATGTAGTGATGTTCGTCGATAATGATTTTGGCGAATTCAGCCCGTCGGTTCTTCTCGGTCTCGCTCCTGCCCGATGCTCGGAGACGTTCATTAGCAAAGCGAGTGGATTCATCTCTAGCCAGCCACGCGGTCGGATTGCCAAACCATTCCCATGGGGCCCCGAGAGATGACGGTTCATGGCCGAGCCTAAGGGCGGTGCTGATCTGATCAAGGATCGCCGTGACGTTTTCAAACCCGAAAAGAAGTTGACGATCTCGATATTCACCGAAGGCGGAGCCGACGGCCAAACCCGTCGTGAAGGAACTCATCAGGTCAGATCCCTCCGACTCCTTCATATGAGCGTCGAATAGTGTGCCCCAGACGATCGATGGCACCATAAACTCTCTGCCGCCGACCGAAACAAAGCCGCCGAGCGGAGGTCTTATCCGCTGCATAATCTCCGCTGCAAATGCCGCGGATAGTTTTTCACATTCCGCAAAGCTTGTGCCCCGGCCGCCCATTTCAGCGGCCTCGTGAAAGACATTTGCCAACTTGCACAACATATCCGGCGCAGAGACCCAACCAACTGGAACTAGGCGAACCATCTCGCTCATCCCTTCCCGCCCCTCATTGCCGCATCCGCCAACTCTGACACACGATCTGCTGCTCGACGCAGCGGTGAATCTGCAAGGTGAGCATAGCGGCTCGTTGTCTTGACGTCCTTGTGGCCAAGGATTGCTCCGATGACTTGGAGCGATTGACCGTCGGCCGCAGCCAGCGAAGCATGGCTATGCCGCGCGTCGTGAAGACGAACGTCCGGAAGCCCGGCGCGCTTCCGGACAATGTTCCAGATCCTCGGTGTGCCAACGAAATACCCTTCGCCGGTTTCTGCCGGAAACACCCAGCCCTCTCGTGCAGATGATCCCTTTCGCGCCGATAGAATGTCGATAACCGCGCTTCCTACAGGGACGGCTTTCGCTCCTGTCTTGCTGTCCCCAAGGCGTAGCCAGCCCGCTGACAAATCAACTTCGGACCATCGCAGTTTTTCGATCTCGCCCTTACGCGCACCAGTCAGGACAAGCAGCCGGATGATGGCAAGAGCCTGCTCGTTGTAGCCGTCGCTGGTGCATGTGTTCAACGCCTCGCCCAGGCGTCCATACTCCTCGACAGACAGAAAGCGCGTCGACGAATTATCTGCAAAGCGCGTGACACCACGAACCGGGTTTGTGTCCATGATCCCGCGGGCCACGGCGTACGAGAATATGCCGCCCAACAGGCCCACGGTCCGGGTCGATGTTCCCTTGCCGCCGGCGACAGGTCCGTCAGTCCGCTTGCGTTCGCCTTTGGGTTTGGGTGCTACAGCGGTCTTGCCGTCCGCTATGTCGTCCCGGAAAGCCTCGATCGTCGATCGAGTGACTGCGTTGACCTTGATGCGCCCCAGCAGCGGCTTGATGTGTCGTTCAATCCGCCCCTTGTCGATCGCGAGCGTTGAGGCCTTCTTGGTAGCAATGCCCCGCAGGAGGTAGTCGTCGCAAAGCTCGGCAACCGTCATCTCCTGCCGTTTCTTCTCTCTGGCGCTCTGAGGATCTCCGCCGGCGGCGACCTCCGCAAGCTTCGCCTTCGCAATCTTGCGCGCTTCGTCGGGGGTCAGAGTGCCATGACGGCCGATGGTCAACTGTTTCAGGGTGCCAGTGCGCCCGCCGCCCACCCGATAACGAACCAGGTAGGTCTTCGCATTCGGACCGATACGGACGCCGAAACCCTTCTGATCGACATCCCAAACAGTGTACCGCTCGCCGTCGCTCTGGAAGGCATCGACAAGCGATTTCGTCAGCCTTGCCACCCGCTGGTCATCACGCATTTGAGCCCCACTGGTCATCACATGGTCATCACGGCCAAGTAACACGCGGATATCCAAAAGGCGCTAGGTATCTTGCCCCGCATTGATTTTCATGAGACTTCTATCTTCACATAGTCACAGAGGAACCTAGAGCTTCACGTCACAATCGCCCTCCGAAGGCAGGGGTCAGAGGTTCGAATCCTCTCGGGTGCGCCACTTTTTCCTACAGATAGGCCCCGACCGCCCAGGGGACGAACTCGTTGTCCCCGATGCCCAGCGCCTCGGACTTGGACGGCTCGCCCGAAGCCACCGCCAGCATCCGCGCGAAGATTTCGGCACCGACATCGGCGATCGGGGTGCCGGTCAGGACGGGGGAGGCGTCGATGTCCATGTCCTCGTCCATCCACGACGCCAGTTTGGCGTTGGATGCGACCTTGATCGAGGGCGCGGGCTTGGCCCCGAACACCGAGCCCCGGCCGGTTGTGAAGACGATCAGATTGGCTCCGGAGGCGATCTGGCCCGTCGCCGAACAGGGGTCGTAGCCCGGGCTGTCCATGAAGGTCAGGCCCGGCGTGGCCAGAGGCTCGGCGTATCCGATCACGTCGTTCAGCGGCGTCGATCCCGACTTGGCCACGGCCCCCAGGGACTTCTCCAGGATGGTGGTCAGACCCCCCTTCAGATTGCCCGGCGAAGGGTTGTTGTTCAGCTCCATCCCGTGCCGGTCGGCATAGGCGCGCCACCATTCCAGACGGGCATTCAGCTTGTCCGCCACCCCTTGCGACACCGCACGGCGCAGCAACAGGTGTTCGGCCCCCCAGATCTCGGGCGTCTCCGACAGCATGGCCGAGCCGCCGTGCGCGACCAGCAGATCGACCGCCGCCCCCAGGGCCGGATTGGCCGTCACGCCGGACCAGCCGTCCGACCCGCCGCATTGCAGACCCACGGTCAGGTGCGAGGCCGACACCGTCTGGCGCCGGACCTTGGAGGCCTCGTCCACGAGGTCGCGCACGATCCCGATCCCCGCCTCGATGGCGCGGGCGGTGCCGCCGGCCTCCTGGATGGTCATGGCCCGCAGGGTCGTCCCCGTCTCCAGCCCCGTCTTCGACAGCCAGTCCGGGATCTGGTTCGCCTCGCACCCCAGGCCGACGATCAGGATGGCAGCGAAATTGGGATGCCGCGCATAGCCGGCCAGGGTCCGCTGCAACAGCTCGACATCGGTCGACAGCGACGATCCCCCGCATCCGCCCTGATGGGTGAAGGCCACCACCCCGTCCACGCCCTCGGGCAGGCCCGCATCCGGAAACGCATCGGCGATCCGCCGCGCCACCGTCGCCGAACAGTTCACGCTGGTCAGGACACCGATATAGTTGCGCGTCCCGACCCGGCCGTCCCTGCGCACGATGCCCTGGAAGGTCGCGCCGTCAAGCGGTACCGGCGCCCGCACATCCGCCCCCACCTCGGCCTCGCGCCCGTCGTCGGCCATGGCCAGGTTGTGGACGTGGACATGATCCCCCGCCGCGATGGGAACCCTCGCCCGCCCGATCACCTGCCCATACCGCCGCACCAGCCCGCCCTCAGCCACCGCACGGCGGGCGACCTTGTGCCCCTGGGCGATGTCGGCCGTCGCCGTGACATCCAGCCCTTCCGGCGTCTCACCCGCCATGATGTCGTCGAGCGCCACGGCGATGTCGTCGAAGGGATTGAGGATCAGGACACGGCTCATCGCACGTCTTTGCCACCGGTGGACATATTCCGCAAAGTCAGAGGCGGTATCGATCC
>NZ_JAEMRD010000028.1 GCF_016463485.1 Brevundimonas sp. | reverse complement strand
CCACCCACTATGCGCCGGACGCGCCGGTGCGGATCGACGCGGAAGCGGCGCGGGCCGGCGAAATCCTGCTCGGCTTCGGGCCGGGGGTGGGGGAGGTGCGCTGGAGCCTGAGCGTGGCCGGCGACCCGCGCGAGGCAGCGGCGAACCTGTTCCGGCTGCTGCGGGAGGCGGACCGGGAACGGCCCGTGGGGATCGCGGTGGCACCGGTGCCGATGGCCGGGCTCGGTGAGGCGATCAATGATCGTCTGAGGCGGGCGGCGGGGTTTGTGGGTTAGATTTCTCCTCCCGGTTCGCCGCTTGGCGAATGGGAAGGTGGCAGCGAGCCGCTTGCGAGCTGACGGAGGGGGCGACTCGGTCTGTCCGATCAGCCCCGCCAGCCCTCACTCGAACCAGTGTGTCGCCCCCTCCGTCTCGGCGCGAAGGAGCGCCGATCCACCTCCCCATCGCTCCGCGACGGGGAGGATAATTCTACCCGAAACGCGCCTGAAGATCGACGCTCGACCTCACGCCGACCTCCGCGAAACAACTTTCCAGCCACTCGTCCGCCGCCGCCCGACCACGCGCCTTCAGGTCGTTGAGGAAGGTCCATTCAGTGTTGAACTTGGAGCCCAGCGACAGGTCGCCGAGCCAGCTGTCGGCCTCGATCGCGTGCATCAGGATGTTGCGATAGCGGTCCTTGGCCGAGGGGGTCAGGCGGCCCTGTTCAATCAGGTCCTGGACGAAGGCGACGGCGCGCAGTTCGGCGACGAGGGGGGCGTTGAAGACGACTTCGTTCAGCCGGTCCATGATGTCGCCGGGCGCCTTGGGCGTATCGGCGCGCTCGAAGGCATTCAAGGTGATCAGCAGGACGTCGTCGGGCGTGTCCTCGTAGAACAGCGGCCACAGCGGGGGATTGGCGAGGTAGCCGCCGTCCCAGTAGGGCTCGCCGTCGATCTCCACCGCCTGGAACAACTGCGGCAGACAGGCCGAGGCCAGCAGGACCTGATCGGTGATCTCGAGGTTGGTGAAGACGCGGGACCTGGCGTGGCGGACGGCGGTTGCGGCGACGTGCAGCTTGATATCGGAGACCCGCACGGCCTCGAAATCGATCGTTGCGTCCAGAACCCGTTTGAGAGGGTTGAGGTTCAGGGGATTGAATTCATAGGGGGACATCGACATGGCCAGGGTCTCCGACGCTCGCCACAGGGTCGTGTCCTTGAGCCAGCCGGGCGTCAGGGCGTTGGACCAGATCGAGGTGTCGCCGAACACGTTCTTGCCGCCCGACTGATTGGTCTCTCGCCATAGCTTGTCGAGGGTTGCGCGGGCACCGTCGGCACCACCGGTCGCGAGCCCCGAGACGAGGGCCGCGCCGTTCATCGCTCCGGCCGAGGCCGCCGTCACCGCCCGGATATCTAGGCGCCCGTCCTCGAGCAGCCGGTCCAGCACCCCCCACTGAAACGCCCCGTGCGCCCCGCCGCCCTGGAGCGCGAGACAGACCTTGCGCCGGCCGTCGTCGGGCGTAGCGGGTTCGGGTTTGGCGGGTTTCGCCGCCGGGGCCTTGCGTTTGAAAAGCGCCATGGTCCGCTCTCAATTCAGATGTCGTGGAAAATCCATGGCGTCGTGCAGGATTCGCACGATCTGGACGGCAAAGTCGTCGAACCGAAAGACGATCACATGGCGCGGGTGGCCCACGCGATCGGGCGGCGGCACGCGATCGCGGCTATAGCGGATCGGATAGATGTGAATACCCTGCGGAAGATCGTCCGAAGCGACGGTGCCGGGTCGCGCCGGATTCTCGGTCAAATCGTTGAAGGCCTGGCCGATCAGGGCGGCGTATCTTGTCGAGGCTGCGAAGCCGAACTGAACGGCGCTGAAGGTCAGGATGTCGTCGAAGTCTTGATCGGCCTCGATGGAGACATCCAGAACCCTCAAGCCAGTCTCGCCCTGACCCGGTCCATGACGCTGTTCACATAGGCCGTTGTTTCATCGACCCTGATTCCTTCACCCCGGTCGAGGCTGTCGATGCCCTGCTGGAGCTTGGCGTTCAGCCGGGCCAGCTTGACTTCATCACTCTCCTCATCGGCAACCGTGTGTTCGCGCAACATGTCCACGGCATCGGCGATCACAGCGTCCCGGTCGGGGTAGGCTCCCGAGCGCACCTGTTCATCGACGAAGGCGTCGAGCGTCGGCGGAAGCTGAAGCGCGGGCTGGGCCATGCCGAACCCTATCACGCTGCGGCCCTGAAAGCATCAGTCGCGCTCTCCCAGCCGAGACCGCCCTCGGCTATCGGGCGGTCCAGCCGCCGTCGATGGGCATGCTGATCCCGGTGGTGGAAGCCCCCAGATCGCTGACCAGATACAGGAAGGCACCAGTCAGTTCGTCTGTGGTGACGAACCGCTTGGTCGGCTGGGATTCCAGGATCACCTCCGACAGGACCTTGTCCTTGGACGTGCCGCGCGTGCGGGCCAGATCGGCGACCTGGGCGGCGACCAGGGGCGTCTCGACGAAGCCGGGGCAGATGGCGTTGCAGGTGATGTTGTCCTGGGCCAGTTCCAGGGCCACGGTCTTGGTGAAGCCGACGACGCCGTGCTTGGCCGCGACATAGGCCGACTTGAACGGGCTGGCGACCAGACCGTGGACCGAGGCGATGTTGACGATCCGGCCTCGTCCCTGCGCCTTCATGATCGGAATGGCGGCGCGGGTCGCATAGAAGGTCGACGACAGGTTGATCGCGATGATCTTTTCCCACTGGTCCGAGGGGAATTTCTCGACCGCTTCGACATGCTGGATGCCGGCGTTGTTGACCAGGATGTCGAGCCGGCCCAGCTGGTGCCTGGCATAGGCGACCATGTCGGCGACTTCGTCGCCCTTCAGCATATTGGCGGCGTGGTAGCGGACGCGGACACCGCAGGAGGCCTCGAGTTCGGCGCGGGTGCGTTCGATCTCGGAAGGGTCGCCGAGGCCGTTCAGGACGACGTCGCATCGCCGCGCCGCAACCGCGCGCGCCAGGGCCAGGCCGATGCCCGAGGTCGAGCCGGAAATGACCGCCACCTGGCCGGACAGGTCGTTGGGGTCCTTGAAGACCGGACGCTGGTTGTCCATCGCGTCTTTCTTTGTGCGTTGAAACATGAAGGCGTTTCCCGGATCGTGTCTTGAGGTCGTTTCTGATTTGCGCCCGACTCTAGCGGCTGAGCAGGCGGAAGGCGACAGGCTGGTTCAAGTATTCTCTACCTGGTGAATATCCAGTCGGTGTCGGTCGAGGTGGCCTTGTCGAACCGATAGCCGTCGCGATCGAAAGCCTTGAGCGATTCCGGATCGTCGATGCGTTCGTCGATGGCGAACCGGGCCATCGTGCCGCGCGCCTTCTTGGCGAAGAAGGAGATGATCCGGCTTTCGCCGTCCTTCTGCTCGCGGAAATGGGGTGTCACCACCGGGACCTTGAGCGCCTTGGCATCGACTGCGCCGAAGTATTCCTGGCTGGCCAGGTTGACCACGACCGGGTGGGCATGGCCGTCGAGGTCGGTGTTCAGCTGTTTCGAGATCCGGTCGCCCCAGAAGTCGTACAGGCTCTGGCCCCGGCGCGTACGCAGGCGAGTGCCCATCTCGAGCCGATAGGGCTGGATGCGGTCCAGCGGTCGAAGCAAGCCGTAGAAGCCGGACAGGATGCGCAGATGGTCCTGGGCGAAGGCCAGGCCCGACGTGTCGAGCGAACGCGCCTCCAGCCCCTGATAGACATCGCCCGCGAAGGCGAAGGCGGCCTGGACGCCGGTGTCGAGCGCCTCGGCGTCGAAGGCCTTGAACCGCTCCTGATTGAGGCGGGCCAGGTCCTCCGAAATCCCCATCAGCCGACGCAGATCGGCCCTGGTCTGACGCCGCGCCGTGACGGCCAGGGACGCGGTGTCCTCGACGAACCGGCGGGTCGTCGCGGGCAGGGCGGGGTCGGGCTCGGAGAAGTCGAGCCGTTTGGCCGGGGACAGGACGATCAGCATGACGGCCGTTCCGGGCTGAAAAGGACGGCCGGGTTCATGATGCCCTTCGGGTCGATCGCGCCCCGGATCGCGGCCATGGTCGCGACTTCCAGCGGCGATTTGTAGCGTTTGACCTCATCGGTCTTGAGCCGGCCAAGGCCGTGTTCGGCAGAGATGGAGCCGTCGTAGCGGGCCACGATGTCGTGGACCACCTGCGAGCCATTCTTCCAGCGCGCGAGGAAGGCGGGCACATCCTCTCCGACGCCCGGCAGGATGTCGTAGTGCAGGTTGCCGTCGCCGATATGGCCGAAGACCGAGACGCGGGCACTCGGATGGAACCGCTCTACCGCCGCCGTCGCCTCGTCGATGAAGTCGGCGATGCGCGAGATGGGCACCGAGACGTCGTGCTTCCAGCCGCCACCCTCGGGCTTGAGCGCGGCGGAATGCTCTTCGCGAAGTCGCCAGAAGGCGGCGCGCTGGGCGTCGTTCTGGGCGATGGCGGCGTCGGTGATCAGGCCTTCCTCGAAAGCGACCTCCAGCAGCCGCTCAAGCTGTGTCTCGGCGCCGCCCGGCGTGCCGGAGGCGATCTCGATCAGCACCGACCAGACGGGGATGGGATCGAGCGGCCAGCGGCTGTCGGGGATGTTCTTGACCACCAGTTCGGCGCCGAGTTGCTTCATCAGCTCGAACGCCTCGACCCCGCCTCCGGTCTCCTGTTTGGCGCGGGCCAGGAGTTCGATCGAGGCTCCGGCCGTTTCCAGCGCCACCATGGCCACGGCTCGTGATCGCATGATTGGGAACAGCTTCAGCGTCGCGGCGGTGACGACGCCCAGCGTGCCCTCGGCCCCGATCAGCAACTGCTTCAGGTCATAGCCGGTGTTGTCCTTGCGCAGGCGCTTCAGGCCGTTGAAGACCTCGCCATTGGGCATGACCGCCTCGATCCCCAGCACCAGATCGCGCATCATGCCGTAGCGCAGCACCTGGGTCCCGCCGGCATTGGTGGAGATCACCCCGCCGATCGTCGCCGAACCTTCTGCAGCCAGACTCAGCGGGAAGAACCGGCCGGCGTCCCTGGCGTGGTGCTGGGCCTCCAGCAGGGTGATCCCGGCCTCCAGCGTCATGGCGTCGTCCAGCGGGGTCACGTCGCGCACGGCGCGCAGCCGTCGCGTGGACAGCAGCACCTCGCCATAAGGAATCTGGCCGCCCACGAGACCGCTGTTGCCGCCTTGCGGGATGATCGCCACGCCGTGCGCGGCACAGATCGCCACCGCGCGCTGGACCTGCTCGGTCGTGCCGGGCGTCAGCAGGATGGGTGTCTCGCCGGTCCAGCGATTGCGCCATTCCGTCAGATAGGGGGCCAGGGTGAACGGGTCCTGGCTCCAGCCGGACGGGCCGAGCGCGGCCTTCAGTTCGTCGAGCACGGCGGGGGAGGGCGGGGTCATGGCCGCCTTCTGTCAAAATCGGTCGCGGGACGAAAGCGGAAAGCTATGGTGGGCCATGGAAAGCGCGCGATGATCTCGATTCCCCCGGCCGGTCCGGTCCCCGCCGTGGGTGTCGTCTGCCTGAAGGGCGACGAGGTCCTGCTGATCCGGCGCGGCCGCGCCCCGCGAGAAGGGGAGTGGAGCCTGCCCGGTGGTCGGATCGAACCGGGCGAGAAGCTGCACACGGCGGCGTTGCGCGAATTGCATGAAGAGACCGGCGTTTCGGCCCGGATTCTGGGGTTGATCGACGTCGTCGACGGTCTGTTTCCCGGCTTTCATTATGTGCTGATCGACTATGCTGGGGTCTGGGTGTCTGGAGATCCGGTCGCGGGCGATGATGCCGCCGAGGCCCGGTTCCTTCCGATCGATGAGGCTCTTGGCCTTGTGGCGTGGGAGGAGACGCGGCGGATCATCGCTGCGGCGGTCAAGATTCGCGATCAGGACGTGACCGCCTGACCGGCGCTGCCGGACGTCAAAACGGCGCTCGCCCGACCGCAAATTCCGACGTGACAGCGGACATCGTCTATGTAACATCCGCGCCCAACGGGTCGATATCGTGTCGGCTCGGGGGGGCTTACCTCGGCGTTTCGCCGAAATGGGGGACTACAATGATCAAGACCACTCTGGCGGCTGTCGCCGCCCTGATGCTCGCCGGCGCGCCTGTCGTCGCCTCGGCCCAGGTGACCGAGCCGGTCACCTTCACCCTGCACAACGAGACCGAGCACGACCTGATCTCGCTCTATATCTCGGTCGTTTCGACCAATGAGTGGGAAGAGGACATCTTCGGCGACGGCATCCTGGAAGCCGGCGACAGCGTCGAAGTCACGATCGACGACGATCTGGAAGACTGCGAATACGACCTGAAGGCCGAGTTCTCGGACGGTTCCGAAGTGACCGTCGGCTCGGAAGACTTCTGCGAACTCGACGGCGGCGACATCACCGTCAGCGACTAAGCGTCGCGACAGGTCAGACGTCGAGGGCGGCTTCCGAAAGGGAGCCGCTCTTTTCGTTTGTGACGACCGTCCGGATTCGATGGCGCGGCGGGCGCGGCGGGCGTAATCTGGCTCAAACAGCCGAAGGATTGCCGCATGAGCCTCGTCTTCGTCCTCGCCCTGGTCATTCTGGCCTTCATCCTGCTGTTCAGCGTGGTGAAGATCGTGCCTCAGGGCCGTGAGTTCACGGTCGAACGGTTCGGGAAATACACCAAGACCCTCAAGCCCGGCATCAGCATCCTGACCCCCTTCGTCGAACGGGTCGGTCGGCGCATGAACATGATGGAGCAGGTCCTGGACGTGCCCCAGCAGGAGGTTATCACCAAGGACAACGCCATGGTGAAGGTCGATGCCATCGTCTTCATCCAGGTGATGGAGGCCTCGGCCGCCGCCTATCGCGTCGAGAACCTGCCCTATGCGATCACCCAGCTGTGCTCGACCAATCTGCGCACGGTGGTGGGCTCGATGGATCTGGATGAGGTCCTGTTCCAGCGCGACTCCATAAACTCGCGCCTGCTGACCGTGATCGACGCCGCGACCGAGCCTTGGGGCGTCAAGGTCAACCGCATCGAGATCAAGGACCTGACGCCGCCCGCCGACATCACCAATGCCATGGCGCGCCAGATGAAAGCTGAGCGCGAGAAGCGCGCCGTCATCACCGAGGCCGAGGGTGAGAAACAGGCCGCCATCGCGCGCGCCGAGGGCGCCAAACAGTCCGCCATCCTGCAATCCGAAGGCCGCAAGGAAGCCGCCTTCCGCGACGCCGAGGCCCGCGAACGCGAGGCCGAGGCCGAGGCCAAGGCGACCGCCATGGTCTCGGAGGCGATCGCCCGTGGCGACGTCAATGCCATCAACTATTTCGTCGCCCAGAAGTATGTGGAGGCCTTCGCCGAACTGGCCCGCAACCCCACCGCCAAGACCGTCATCGTCCCCGCGGAGATGAGCGGTCTGGTCGGGACCATCGCCGGTATCGGCGAACTGGTCGGTCTGGCCCGCGATCAGCAGCGGACGCCCTCCGCACCGCCGCCCGCACCGCGCGCACCCCGCGGCGGTGCCGTGCCCCCGACCGCGTGAGGCCATGGACACCCTGATCGACCTCTATTCGGCCCAGCCCTTCTGGCTCTGGCTCGCCATCGGTGCCCTGTTGCTGGCGGTCGAGGCGGCGGCCTCGACCGAATGGCTGCTGTGGCCGGCGGTTTCGGCCGGTATCGTGGCGGTCGTCACCGCCCTGGGCCTGTCGCTGGGTCTGGCCGGAGAGGTGGGGCTGTTCGCGGCCCTGACCCTGGCCTCGACCCTGCTGTCGCGTCGGCTGGTCCAGCGCGTCAATCCCGACGACCAGCCCGACATCAACGACCGCGACCGCCGCCTGATCGGGCAGAAGGCGACGGTGGTCGAGCCGTTCGTCGATGGCCGTGGCCGGGTCTTCGTGTCGGGCGCGGAATGGTCGGCGGAGCTGGACGGTGATGCGCCTCTGGCCAGCGCTCCGGTCATTGTGACCGGGGTTGGCACCGGCCGATTGACGGTGAAGGCGGCCTGACGCCCTAGCCGGCCCGCGCAGCCCGCATCTCGGCGATGCCGCGATTGGCCAGTTGGTCGGCGCGTTCGTTCAGTTCGTGACCGGCGTGGCCCTTGACCCAGTGCCACTTGACCTCGTGACGCGTCCGGGCGGCATCGAGGCGTTTCCACAGGTCGTCGTTCTTGACCGGGGACTTGTCCGCCGTCCGCCAGCCCCGCGCCTTCCAGCCGTGGATCCATTTGGTGATCCCGTCCATGACGTATTTGCTGTCGGTGTGCAGGTCGATCCGGCACGGTCGTGTAAGCGCCTCCAGCGCCATGATGGCGGCCGTCAGCTCCATTCGGTTGTTGGTGGTCAGGGGCTCGCCCCCCGACATTTCCTTGGTCTTGCCCGCCGCTTGCAGGATCGCGCCCCAGCCCCCGGGCCCCGGGTTGCCCTTGCAGGCCCCGTCGGTGTGGATGATGACGTGGCTGGGGGAGGGCGGTGTCAAGCTGCAACCTATAGAATCCGCGTACAGCCTTGAGATTTGCGCAGCGGGGCCATTGGAGCTACCCCTTCTAGGCTAGGAGGGTGGTCGTGATCCATCTGAAGATTGAAGAGATAGGCGACAAGGTCGGAATCATTTTCGATGATCACGCGATCGAGGTTCTCGGCATCGCTGTCGGAGACGAACTGCAGATCGAGGAGACCGAGGGTGGCCTTCTAGTCCACGTCCGGTCGGCGGATGGCGGAGGGCATACCTTCCGCGCCTGGATAGGCCCTGCGCCTGACGTATCTGTGCCGTGACGGCCTACCAAACTGGGCCCGCCTGGATACGCGAGAACACGATCGCGCGCTGATCCTGCAATCCCTTGGCGCAGCGTCACGCCTTGGCCTATATGGCGGCTATGATTTGCAGCGGGCCGAGGTCGGACCCGTTTGAGGAGATTTCACCGTGGGCAGCTTCAGCATCTGGCATTGGGCCATCGTCGCCGTGATCGTGCTGCTGCTGTTCGGCGGGCGCGGCAAGCTGTCGGGCCTGATGGGCGACGCGGCCAAGGGCATCAAGGCGTTCCGCGAGGGCCTCAAGGACGAGGACAAGAAGAACGGCCCGACCGACGGCGTCTCCTCCCTGCCGCGCACCGAGGCCGAGAAGGAAGAGCTGAAGCGCTAGTTGGCCGCGACGGAAGACGCCGCGCATGGGCGGTCTGACCCCGGGGATCGGGGGCCTGGAATGGGTGGTGATCGGACTGGTGGCCCTGGTGGTCGTCGGGCCCGAACGGCTGCCCGGTCTGTTGCGCCAGCTCGGCAAATGGGTGGCCAAGGCGCGCGGAATGGCCAACGAGTTCCGCGCCAGCTTCGACGAGATGGCTCGCCAGTCCGAGCTGGATGACCTGCGCAAGGAGGTCGAGGCCCTGCGCACCGGCCAGTCACCCTATTCGCCCGTCCACCTGGGGGCAGAGGCCGACGCCGCCTTCAAGGACATCCGGAACGAGCTCGAAAAGCCACTGACCGACGAGGCCGTGGCTGCCGACCCGGCCATGACGCCCCAGGCTTCGGAATGGCCCGACGGGGATCCCGTGATGCTTCCGCTTGCCGACCCGCCGCTGGTCGCATTGCCGGAACAGGCCCCGGTCGTGCCTGTTGCCGCCAGGCCGGCCCGCAAGCCGAGGCCCAAGACGGCGGCTCCCGCCGCACCTGCAAAGGCCAAGGCCGCGTCGACCAAGTCTCCGGCCAAGGCCCCGGCCAAGGCCAAACCCCGCGCCCCGCGTAACTCGAAACTCGACCTATGACCCGCGACGAGAGTGAGATCGAGGCGTCGCGTGCCCCCCTGATGGATCATCTGATCGAGCTGCGCGGGCGGCTGGTCGTCTGCGTGATCGCCTTCGTCCTGGCCTTCTTCCTGTGCTTCTTCTTCGCGGCCCAGATCCAGATCGTGCTGATCAAGCCGTTCCAGGCGGCGTCGGCGGTCCATGCGGCCGCCGCCGCGACCGGGGGCCATGGCAGCATGATCGACCTGCTGATGGTCACCGCAGGGCTGAAGCCGATCCCCGAGGGCGGCCAGGCGGCGGTGACCCTGATCGCCACGGCACCGCTGGAACAGCTGTTCTCCAAGATGAAGATCGCCGGGTTCGGGGCCATCGTCCTGGCCTTTCCGATCGTCGCCTGGCAGCTGTACCGGTTCGTGGCGCCGGGGCTGTATCGCAACGAGCGCGGGGCCTTCCTGCCGTTCCTGATCGCGGCACCCGTGCTTTTCTGCCTGGGGGGAGGGCTGGTCTATTTCGTCATGCTGCCGCTGGTCATGTGGTTCTCGCTGAGCCAGCAGATCGTTTCGGACGGCATCTCCGTCGCCCTGATGACCAAGATCAGCGAATACCTCAGCCTGGTGACGTCCCTCATCCTGGCGTTCGGCCTGTGCTTCCAGCTACCGGTCATTACCACCCTGCTGGGCATCGCCGGCATCGTGTCGTCCAAGATGATGGCCGAGGTGCGCCGCTATGCGATCGTCGCGGTGGTCGTCGTCGCCGCCGTCGTCACCCCGCCCGACCCCATCAGCCAGCTGATGCTCGCCGTTCCGCTTGTGCTGCTCTACGAGATCTCGATCTGGTGCGTCCGCGCGATCGAGTGGCGGCGGGGCAAGGGTGAGGTGGTCGAGGATCAGGCGATCGCCTGAGCGGGTGACGGCACGTCCATTTTCTGAGTTGGGGAACTCAGGCTATGATGTGGGTACCCCTCAAGTATTGTCTACGGAGGCTCGCAATCGTTCGCGCCCTTCGCTCATTCGGGAAGCCGGGCGGGCAATCGACTGCATAAAGCAGTGCGGCATGGCTCGGATCGTTGTTCCGCTTTAGCAAATCGAGGGCATGGCAAGCGGCATCAAAGCCGAGCATCGGCAAGCGATGAAGTAAGGCTTGCCAGCCGTGTATTGAGCCGAGAAGGGAGGGGGCCTCCAACAAGCTTCTGAGTTCAAGCTCAAGCAATTCTGGTTCGTTTTCGACAAGGATCGCGTCCATGAGCGCTTGCTGCAAACTCTGAACATCGACGTCGATCATGCGGAGCCAAGCACCGATAACCAGCGCGGCGTGTCGACGTTCGTCCGGGTTGTGGCTGAGGAGCCAAGCCGTAACCTGTGTCCGGTCGTCCCGCAGTGTTTCCGCGAACTGCGTCACGTTCCGTTCGGCAGGGCCTCTCTGAACGGCGAACCCAAACGACGTCGTCGCGTAACCGAACATCGCGATATTGAGACTGATATCGTCGCTGAATGGGGCAACATCAATGTATCCGTCGATCAGCCCGTCCCCGGGTTCGAAGCACAAGGGCGCGACCGTGTGACCCTTCGCAGTCAATCTGCGCGCCAGAGCTTCAAAGTCGCGGCGTCGGAACAGAACGGTGCCGCCCTGATCGACAGTCTCCCTGTCCGATAGGATGTTGTACTCGGTCGTGTGCAGGGCCCATCCGCCGGGTTTCAGGCATGCAAGCGAGTTTTCGACGAACTCCAACCCCCGTTCAATCGAGCCCAGATGTTCGAAAGCGCATGACGACCAGCAGAAGTCGAAATCACGCAAATGCTCTGGGATGGCGTTCATGTCGCATGGTTCGAACGACACTCGCTGATCGAATATCTCATCCGGACAGATGTCCGGGCGACGCAGACCGTCGCGTTCGCGGGCGTGCTGAGCCGTTTCGATCCAGCCAATCGCGGTCGCGCCTTCCGGTGCCAGGTCGGTTGCGACGACATCGCAGCCGTGGGCTGCAAACAATGCCGGAAGAGCCTCCTCGCCGACGCCGAACCCCAGGCCCCGATGGCCGGGCGCGAGAACACCTCTCTCCCAAAGCCCCTGGCAGACGAAAACGAACTCGCAGAGCTTGCGGTGGAATCTGGGAATAGTCCCGATGCGGAGGCTCCAATAGGAGAAGTAAGGCTGACGAAAGTCGTTCTCTCTGCAAAACGTCGAGTTGTTGAAGGCCATGTCAGCAGGTCCACCGACAATTACCGGTGGCTTGCGAAGCCATAGGTCGGACGACGGCTGCTGTATCGCCCTGTGAAGACTCCGGGTCTCGCGTTCGTGCATTTCGAACCGACCTTCGATGTCGTCGATCCGACGGATGACAGCGTCCACCCGCCTGTGAATGACGAGGATCCTGAGGACCTCATACCTCAAGTTTCGCAGTGGCTCTGTGAGCTTTCGCCACCGCTTGCGAACGATCTTGCCGATCTTGGACATTGAAACCCTAGGTTGGACGGCGCGATCTAGAGACCAGCGGCGAACCAATGCAATGAAAAAGCGCCGGGCCTTTCGACCCGGCGCCTCTTGTGGCCGATCGGTCGATCGATCAGCAGCTGTAGTACATGTCGAACTCGACCGGGTGGGGGTGCAGGGCCAGGCGCATGACCTCTTCCATCTTGAGCTCGATGTAGCTGTCGATGAAGTCGTCATCCATGACGCCGCCCTTCTTGAGGAAGGCGCGGTCCTTGTCGAGGTTCTCGAGGGCTTCCTTCAGCGAACCGCAGACCTCGGGGATCGAGCCGCGTTCTTCGGGCGGCAGGTCGTACAGGTTCTTGTCGGCGGGCGCGCCCGGATCGATCTGGTTCTCGATCCCGTCCAGACCGGCCATCAGCAGGGCGGTGAAGGTCAGATAGGGGTTGCCCATCGGATCGGGGAAGCGGGCTTCCAGACGCTTGCCCTTGGGCGACGACACCCAGGGGATACGGATCGAGGCCGAGCGGTTGCGGGCCGAATAGGCCAGCTTGACCGGCGCTTCATAGCCGGGGACCAGGCGCTTGTAGGAGTTGGTGGTCGAGTTGGCGAAGGCGTTGATGGCCTTGGCGTGCTTGATGATGCCGCCGATGTACCACAGACACTCCTGGCTCAGGCCCGCGTACTTGTCGCCGGCGAACTGGGGCTTGCCGTCCTTCCAGATCGACATGTGGACGTGCATGCCCGAGCCGTTGTCGGCGAACATCGGCTTGGCCATGAACGTCGCCGACTTGCCGTAAGCAGCGGCGACGTTGTGGATGATGTACTTATAGAGCTGCAGTCGGTCGGCCATGGTCAGCATGTCCGAGAACTTCAGGCCGAGCTCGTGCTGGGCCGGGGCCACCTCGTGGTGGTGCTTCTCGGGCTGCATGCCCATGTCGCGCATCACGCCCAGCATCTCGGCGCGCAGGTCCTGACCGCTATCGACGGGGTTGACGGGGAAATAGCCGCCCTTGGGCCCAGGGCGATGGCCCATATTGCCCTCGGTGTATTCCGAACCCGTGTTGGCCGGCAGTTCGATCGAGTCGTAGGAATAGCCGGTGTTGCCCGGCTGGGTCGTCCAGCGCACGTCGTCGAAGATGAAGAACTCGGCCTCAGGCCCGAAATAGACCACGTCGCCCACGCCGGCCGCCTGGATGTACTGCAGGGCCTTCTTGGCCATGGAGCGGCTGTCGCGGTTGTAGGGTTCGCCGGTGTCCGGGTTCATGACGTCGCAGAACAGGAACATCGTCGTGGCCTGATAGAACGGGTCGATATAGGCCGTCGTCAGGTCGGGCTTGAGCAGCATGTCCGACTCGTTGATCGCCTTCCAGCCGGCGATCGAGGAGCCGTCGAACATCGTGCCTTCATTGAGGAAATCCTCGTCGACCAGGTCGATGTCGAAGGTGACGTGTTGCAGCTTGCCCTTGGTGTCGGTGAAGCGGACGTCGACGTATTTGACGTCCTTGTCCTTGATCTCTTTCAGGATCTTGTCGGCGGTGCTCATTCTCGGGTGGTCCTGTTTCTTCTGGGGAGAGAGGGAACGCGAACGACCGCGCGGACGCGGCCGGGTACTGTAGTCGTCAGACCGCCTGGGCCCCGGTTTCGCCGGTGCGAATGCGGATGACGTCGATCACATCGGTGACGAAGATCTTTCCGTCGCCGATCTTTCCGGTGCGCGCGGCGGTCTGGATGGCCTCGACCACGGCGGGGTAGAGGTCGTCGGAGACCACGACCTCGATCTTGATCTTGGGCAGGAAGTCGATGACGTACTCCGCCCCGCGATAGAGCTCGGAATGGCCCTTCTGGCGGCCATATCCCTTGGCCTCCAGCACAGTCATCCCCTGCACTCCGATGTCCTGGAGCGCCTCCTTCACATCGTCCAGCTTGAACGGCTTGATGACGGCTTCGATCTTCTTCATGGGCACCCCGTGACCGGCGTTTCGAACAGCCGGTCGCTCGGGGACGAAAGGGACATCGCATTGCGGTATAAGGCAAGGGCTGCCTTCGAATTTTCCTCATTGTGCGGCGCCGGAAACGTCATGACGCAAGAATATTCCACACCCGGATCGTGGCGCGCACTGTTTCCCTGGCCGAGTCCGCTAACCCACAAGCATGAGCGGGGCAGGTTGGGGGTGGTGTCGGGACCGGCCCTGCGCACAGGCGCCGCGCGGCTGGCGGCGCGCGGAGGTCTGCGGATCGGGGCCGGGCTGGTGCGAATCCTCTGCCCACCGGACGCGGCCCTGATTGTCGCGGCGGCGGTCGAGGCCGTCATGGTCGACGAGTTCGTCTCGTCCGAAGCCCTCATGAAACTGGCCGAGCCGCTGGACGCCGTCGTCATCGGGCCGGCGGCGGGGCTGGCAGAGGGGACGGTGCACAATCTCCAGGCCCTGGCCCGGACGGGGGCGGCGCTGGTGGTGGACGCCGATGCCCTGACGATCTTCCGCGACCGGCCGGCCCTGCTGTTCGCCTGTCTGGACCGGGATGACGTGCTGACGCCGCATGAGGGCGAGTTCGAGCGGATATTCCCGGGATTGCTGTCCCAGGGCCGGGAGGCGGCGGCGAGGCTCGCGGCCGGACAGGCGGGGGCCGTGGTGGTGCTCAAGGGACCGCAGACGGTGATCGCGGCGCCGGACGGCCGGATCGCGGTCAACGACAACGGTGTGCCCTGGCTGGCCACGGCGGGCAGCGGCGACGTTCTGGCCGGGATGATCGGCGGCCTGATCGCCCAGCGGATGGACAGTTTCGAGGCGGCGCGGGCGGCGGTCTGGCTGCATGCGGATGCCGCAGCCCGGTTCGGTCCCGGCCTGATTGCCGAGGACCTGCCCGAGATGGTGCCTGCGGTGCTGGCGGGCCTTCTTCCGGGTTGACCGGGGCCCGCTCGCCGGGCGTCAGGGCAGGGGGGTGACGTTGTTCGCGGCGCTGATCTCCAGGGGGTCACCGTCCAGCAACAGCCGCACCTTCGATCCCACGGGGACCGATCGTGGTGCCGACAGCATCACCGTCTGGACCTTGGGCTGAAGGTCATCGGGTGCCGGCAGGGTGCCGAACCGGGTGCTGGCCAGCACGGCCCCATCCGGTCCCTCAAGGACAACGCGACCGGCCGGAGAGGCAACGCCGCCCAGGCCGTGAACCGTGACCGACAGTCGCTCGCCGCGCCGCACGACGTCGTCCGTGCCGATCCCGACGTCGGGCCGGGTGGCCATGGCCGGACCCGCCTCGATCAGGGCGAAGGTGATGACGTTGGCTCCCGGCGGCAGGGTGACCGGCAGGCCCTCGCCGGGGCCGAACGACACGGTCGATGCAGCCCCCGCGTCCGGCCGGTCGTCGCCGTCCGCGTCGGCACCCTGCGTCACCGTCCATTGGCCCGGCGTGACCTGAGCGCCCGAGATCGTGGCCGCGACCGGCCGGTCGGCCAGGTTCCAGACCACGACGCGGAAGCCGTCGGCCGCCGGTTCGCGCACGAGGATAGCCGTCTTCAGCGCATCCTCGGCGTCGTCGAAGCGCCAGCTGATGCGGTTGCCCGGCACGATCCGGTTGCGAACGTGAGCGACCCCGCCCAGCCGCGCGCGCTGCAGTTGATCCGAGGGCACATCGACCCGGTCGGACCACCAGTGATCCTCGGTCTGCATCGTCATCCGCACCGAGGCGAAGCGGATCTCGTCGGCGTACAGCCGCTCCAGCAGCGAGCGGTCGCCGGTCTCGGCAGCGGCGAAGGTCAGGGCGTCCGGCGACGCGCCCGGTCTGGCGGCGGCGGCAACCCATCCCTGGCTGATCTCGGGACGTTTGAGCTCGCGCGCGACATCGGCGGTGATGCCGGACCAGCCAGGCGTGCCGGGCTCGCCCATCGGCGTCAGATATTTGGCGTCGCCGGTCCAACGATACGAGGCCCAGAGCAGCATGTTGGTGGGAACCAGCCCGGTTCCGCGCTGGGCGTCCGTGGTCCAGTTGATGTCGGCGGGCCAGGTCACCACGCCGTCCGCGCCGGGCTTTCCATGGGCCAGATAGCCGTCGGCCAGTTCCAGCATGAGGGCCCTCAGGCGCGGCGACCCGTTGTAGTCGACCAGCGCGAACCCGGGATGCAGGATCAGGTTGGATTGGGACTTGGACCAGTCCCATGGCGTGTCCCGCGCGAACAGCGAACCGGAAAAGTTGGACGAGATGATGTGCCGGTGCCCCGCCGCATTGACCTGGGTCAGGTCGCTGTAGCGCCGCGCGGTCGCCATCAGCCGCTCGATCGTCTTCGGATCGCCCCGGTTCAGCATCGCCGCCTGACTGATGGCGTTGACCCCTTCTTCGTAGACGTGGAGCTCGTCGGTCTGGATCGTGCCCAGGCCGTTGTCCCACATCCCGTTGCGATAGCTGGCCTCGATCAGGGCCAGCAGCGAGGCGTTCAGCTTGTCCGGGTCGACGCCCATCAGGGCCGGACCGACCCACTGGTTGGTCAAGTCGGTGTCGTCGGAAATGCCTCCGCCGAACTCGCCCTCGACCTGGCGGTTGTCGATCCACCAGTTGATGAAGGTCCGCACCTGTTTCAGGTCCTCGACCTGGCGGAAGGCCCACAGCGGCACGCCCGCCGGCGGCGTGGCCTGGGTGAAGGCGGGCAGGGGCTGTGATGCGTTCCACTCGCTCCAGTAGGCCCGGCCTTCGACATTGTCGGGATCGACCCGCAGCAGGTCGGTCAGGTCCAGATAGAATTGGTCGAACAGGGCCAGGTCGCGCGTGATCTGGCGTTCCTCGACCAGGAAGCCATAGCTGTCCTTGATCTGCATCAGCCGGTCGGCGACATGCTCGGGCCGGGCGGCGTCGCGGTCCTTGAAGATCAGCCGCACGGCCATCCCGTCCAGGCTCTGGGCGCTGAAGTCGGCGGCCGACGACGCCACGGTCAGGTAGAGGCTGTTGTCGTTGTCCAGCACCCGGTCGCGCGTGTCCAGAAACACCGTCCGCGCCTCGCCCGGCTTGACCGAAACATTGATGTCCAGCAGGTCGCGCAGGGCCCAGGTCGGGTCCTTGATCCGGATGTTCAGTGAGATCAGCCCGTCCGGGCCCGGCGTCGCGGTCAGCGCCGGGATCTCCAGCACCAGCCCGTCCAGGCCGCCGGCCTCCTGATAGCTGAGCGTCGGCACGTTGCGGATCAGGGGGCCACCAGCGCGTCCGCGACGGAACTCGATCGGGATGACGACATGGGCGATGGGGCGAGCGCCGCCGAGCGCCGTCGTGCGCGGCGCGGTCGGGGCGCTGGCGGGCAAGGCGGCGACGGTGTCGCGCTCCTCGGCCGGATAGCGGCCGGCGATGAAGGCCGAGAGGTCGTCGGTGGCGACATAGGACGGCTCGACCCCCGTGCGCACCACATAGCGATAGTCGCCGATGCTGTCGGGCACGCCCCCGGGCGCGACGTTGTAGACGCCGATCTCCTGGATCGGAGTCTCCTGCTCGATGTTGACGAAGCGGATGGCCCCGCCGTCGCGGCCCTCGACGCGCGTCGTCGTGCGCTCGGCTCCGCGCGCGCGGCTAGCCAGGGGCTGGGGGGTGCCGGCGTCCACGATCTTGCTGGATGCGATGGTGGCATCGACGGCCGACAGGGTGCCGAAGGCCGCGCCCTGGATCTCCACCTGGTTCCAAGGCTCGTCAGGCAGGAACCAGGTCGCCGACTTGCCGCCCATGGAATAGACGTCCCAGTCAGGCAGGATGAAATAGTCGTCGCGTCCGGGCAGGCGCGACCGGTTGTAGACGCCGGGCCAGGTCGTCTCGCGGATCCCATCGTTGCCGAACATCAGCCGCTGGGCGACGTCGCGTTGGTCGGTGAACTCGACCCGTCGGATGCGCGTCACCGGATCGGCCAGATAGGGCGCCGGACCCTGATCGAAGCCGAAGCGGCGATCCCAGGCGGGCCGCCAGTCGGCCGGTGTCGCTGCCTGAACCGGGTTGGCGGCCGGGCTCACCAGAGCCTGAACCTCGCCCTGATCCAGCGCGTGGTCATAGATGCGCAGGTCGTCATAGTCGGAGCCGCGCGTGAAGCTGTAGCGGCTGTGGACCTGGATCGGCGACACGATCCGTCCCGCCGTGCCGAACTGATCCAGCGCGGCGTCCAGCACCGCCGGGGTCCGCGTCGCCGCGACCCGCTCGCCGTCGACATAGAGGACGACGCCCTCCGCCTCGTCCCAGCTGAAGGCCAGATGCATCCAGGCGTCGGGTGCGGGCACCTGAGGCATCTTCCACGACACCCGGACGCGGGCCAGATTGTTGTCGGTGACGAAGGCGTCGAACCCTTCGCCGTTCCAGTCAATCCGCAGGAACGTCATGTCCCAGCTGGAATGGTTGGCGTACCCGACCCGGAACAGGACGAAGGGCGTCGGCCCGGTCGCGTACCGGGCCCGCCAGTCGAAGGCGATTGTGCCTCTCTGGGCGTAGATGTTGCCGGGCGCGGACCAGGCGAGCTGCTGGTCGTCGCTGCCCTCGAGATAGCCGCCGTCGGCACCACCGGTGGGTTTCAGGGTGATCTTGTCGGCGAAGGTGGGCTCGGCCTGACCCGCCGCCACGTCCGCCGTCGGCCCCGTATCGGCCGACATCCGGAACAGCAGTCCGTCGCCGGAAGGGGAGGGGCTCTGTGCCTGGGCCAGGGACGGCAGGGCGAGCCCAGCCAGAAGCGCGGCCACGCAGGCGGTGGAGCGAAGAGCAAGCATGACTGTACCTCGGCGTCGTCCCTGTGCGGCTCGATCGACCGCTTGTGTTCAGGTTATGACACCGGTGTCTCAAAGCAAGCTGTTTGAAAGGATCGTCGGTCGCATCCGGGTCAGGCGAGAACGCGAGGCAGTTTGAACGTCACCGTTTCCCGTTCGCCGGGATCGTCGATCATCGTCACGTCGAATCGCTCGCGGATCGCCGCGATCAGGGCCTGGATCAGCGGTTCGGGGGCCGAGGCGCCGGCGGTGATGCCGACCGTCGAGACGCCGTCGAACCAGGACCAGTCAACCTGGGACGCGTCGTCGACCAGCCGCGCATCAGCCGCCCCGGCCCTGAGAGCCACTTCCACCAGCCGTACCGAGTTCGAAGAGTTCGGCGAGCCCACCACCAGCACCAGGTCCGACCCGTCCGCCAGACCCTTCACGGCCTCCTGACGGTTGGTGGTGGCGTAGCAGATGTCTTCCTTGTGTGGGTCGGGCAGTTCGGGGAACCGCGCCTTCAGCACGCTCAGGATTTCGGCGGTGTCGTCCATCGAGAGCGTGGTCTGGGTCGCATAGGCGAGGGGGGCGTCGCCGGGTCGCTGGACCGTCTGCGCATCCTCGACCGTCTCGACCAGGGTTATCGCGCCGGGCGGTAGCTGCCCCATGGTGCCGACCACCTCGGGGTGACCGGCGTGGCCGATGAGCAGGATGTGACGGCCGACGGCGTGGTGACGCTCGGCCTCGACATGGACCTTGGAGACCAGGGGGCAGGTGGCGTCGAGGTACAGCATCTGGCGCGCCCCCGCCGCCGCCGGGACCGACTTGGGCACACCGTGGGCCGAGAACACCACCGGTCGGTCGTCGGGGCATTCGTCCAGCTCCTTGACGAAGACCGCGCCCATGGACTTCAGCCGCTCCACGACATGTTTGTTGTGGACGATCTCGTGGCGCACATAGACCGGTGCGCCGAACTTCTCGATCGCGCGCTCGACGATCTGGATGGCGCGGTCCACCCCGGCGCAGAAGCCGCGCGGCGTGGCCAGACGAACATTCATCGGTCGGCGGATCGGGGAAATCGCGTTCATGCCCTCTAGGTAGCGGTTCCGGCCGCTGATCGCCACCGCGAGCGTTTGCCGCGCCTCGCTTTAGCCGCTATCAGCACCCAGCGTGGCAGGGTCGGCGCCGACCCATGGCCAGCGCCTCCTTTCGGCTGTCGGATACTTCCCTTGATGCGTCGCGTTATCCCCGTTCAGGCCGCCGCCGTGGCTGCCGTCGCCCTGTTCGCCGGCTCGGTTCCGATGCTGGCCCATGCCCAGTCGATGCCGGGACAACAACAGGGCCAGCGCGACCGTCAGCAGGGTCAGGGCCAGCAGGAGGAAGAGGGCAGCCGCCGGCCTGCGCGGATCGCGCCGCTGAACCAGCGCGCCAACGCCGGCCCCTGTCCCTATGTGAAGATTCTTTACGACGCGGCGCGCTACGTCGAGCTGGCCGATAACCGTCCGGCCGTCGCCAATGTCGGCTATACCGGTGAGATCGAGGGTGTCACCGCAGGATGCAGCTATCGTGGCGATGAGCCGATCACCGTCCAGATGGACCTGCTGTTCAACCTGGGCCGCGGTGCCCAGGCTACCGCCGGCCAGCGCACCTATCGCTACTGGATCGCCGTCACCGCCCGCAACGAGGCGGTCCTGGCCAAGGAATACTTCGATCTGCCGGTGGATTTCGAGGGTGCCCGCACCGCCTCGGTGACACAGGAAAAGACCATCGTCATCCCGCGCGCCAACGCCGAGACCTCGGGTTCCAATTTCGAGGTTCTGGTGGGCTTTGACGTCACGCCCGAAATGGCCGCATTCAACCGCGACGGCAGCCGGTTCCGCGTCAACGCCGGCACCGCGCCGGTCGCCCAGCCCCCCGCTCAGTAATGGCCGACCTCAAGACCGAACTGGGCGAAGCGGTGGCCGCCGCCTTCGCCGCCGAAGGCGTGGACGCGTCGCTGGCCCGGGTCACGACCTCTGACCGGCCCGACCTTGCCGATTTCCAGTCCAACGGCGCGCTCGCCGCCGCCAAGGCGCTGAAGGCCAATCCGCGCGAGCTGGCCACCCGTGTCGCCGCGCGCCTGTCCGGCGATCCGCGCCTGTCGGGCGTCGAGGTGGCGGGGCCCGGCTTCATCAATTTCAAGGTCGCCGACGCGACATTGGCGACGCGTGCCGACGCCGTCGCCGGGGACACCGCGCTGGCCGGTGCTTCGCCGGTCGTCGCGCCGCGCAAGGTCGTCATCGACTACGCCGGGCCTAATGTGGCCAAGCCGATGCACGTCGGGCACCTGCGCTCATCCATCATCGGCGAGAGCCTGAAGCGTCTGTTCCGCCTGCGCGGCGACACCGTCTGGGGCGACGCCCATTTCGGCGACTGGGGCTTCCAGATGGGGCTGCTGATCGTTGCTGTCGGCGACGAGGGCAAGGCCGACGCGTTTCTGGCTGACGGTGACGGCCCGTTCCCGGACGTCAGTCCGATCAGTCTTGAAGATCTGGAACGCCTCTATCCGGCCGCCGCCGCCCAGGCCAAGGAAGACCCCGCCTTCCGCGACCGGGCTCGCAAGGCCACGGCCGAGCTACAGGCCGGCCGGCCCGGCTATCGCGCCCTGTGGCAGCATTTCGTCGCGGTCAGCCGCACCGCCCTCGAACGCGAGTTCGGCGCGCTCGGCGTCACCTTCGATCTGTGGAACGGCGAGAGCGATGCCGATCCGCGCATGGCCGAGATGATCGCCCATCTGGAGGCCCAGGGCCTGCTGGTGGAGGACGACGGTGCCCGCGTCGTCCACGTCGCCGGCCCCGGCGAGACCCGCAAGAAAAAGCTGGCCGACGGCTCGGTCGTTGAGGCCCCCAGCCCGCCGCCGCTGCTGGTGATCAGTTCCGAAGGCTCGGCCATGTATGGCACGACCGACCTGGCCACCATCGTGGACCGCCGCGAGACCATCGATCCCGACCTGATTCTGTACGTCGTCGACGAGCGTCAGGCCGAACATTTCGAACAGGTCTTCCGCGCCGCCTGGCTGGCCGGATACGCCGACAAGGGTGCGCTGGAGCATCTCGGCTTCGGCACCATGAACGGCACGGACGGCAAGCCGTTCAAGACCCGCGCCGGCGGCGTGCTGAAGCTCCACGACCTGATCACGCAAGCCCAGGACAAGGCCCGCGCCCGCCTGACCGAAGCCAACCTGGGTGCCGACCTGTCGTCCGCCGAGTTCGAGGCCACGGCCCACAAGGTCGCCATCGCCGCCCTGAAATTCGCCGACCTGTCGAACAGCCGCACGACCAGTTACGTCTTCGACCTCGACCGGTTCATGAGCTTCGAGGGCAAGACGGGGCCCTATCTGCTGTACCAGGTCGTCCGCATCCGCTCCCTGCTGCGCCGCGCGGCCGAACAGGGCGCGGGACGGTCGCCGATCGACATCGTCGAACCGGCCGAGCGCGACCTGGCCCTGACGCTGGACGCCTTCGACCAGGCCGTGTCCGACGCCTACGACAAGCGGATGCCGCACCTGATCGCCGAACACGCCTACCGGTTGGCGCAGAGTTTCTCGAAATTCTATGCCGCCTGCCCGGTGTTGGTCGCGCCCGATGAGGCCACGCGCGGCTCGCGGCTGGCGTTGTCGAAGGCGGCGCTGGACCAACTGGTGCTGGCGCTGGACGTCCTGGGGATCGAGACGCCGGAGCGGATGTAAGACGGCCCGACGTTGGGCTATGTTGTCCGTCAACTCGGAGCTGCCATGTCCCTCGACGCCTTCATCGCCGGCCTGCCCAAGGCCGAGCTGCATCTGCATATCGAGGGTTCGCTGGAACCCGAACTCATGTTCGAACTCGCGCGGCGCAACAAGGTCTCAATCCCGTTCGATAGCGTCGAGGCGGTGCGTGCCGCCTATGACTTCTCGAACCTGCAGGACTTTCTGGACATCTATTACGCCGGGGCGAATGTCCTGCTGACCGAGCAGGATTTTCACGATCTGGCCTATGCCTATTTCCAGCGCGCTGCGGCCGACACCGTGCGCCACGCCGAAATCTTCTTCGATCCCCAGACCCACACCGACCGGGGCATTCCGTTCCAGGTCGTCGCCGACGGACTGCTGTCCGGCATGAAAGCCGCAGAGACCGATTTGGGCGTCAGTTCGCAGCTGATCCTGTGCTTCCTGCGTCACCTCGATGAGGACGCCGCCTTCGCCACCCTGCGCAAGGCCGAGCCCTGGCTGGACCGAATTCGCGGTGTGGGTCTCGACTCGTCCGAGGTCGGCCACCCACCGTCCAAGTTCCAGAAGGTCTTCGCCGCCGCCGGCTCCATGGGGCTGAAACGCGTCGCCCATGCGGGGGAAGAGGGGCCGCCGGCCTATGTCTGGGAGGCGCTGGACCTGTTGAAGATCGACCGGATGGACCACGGCAATCGCTCGATGGAAGACCCGGCCCTGGTCGATCGGCTGAAGAAATCAGGGATGACCCTGACAGTCTGCCCGCTGTCGAACCACAAGCTCTGCGTCGTCGATGACCTCAAGGATCACCCGGTCCCGGAGATGCTGCGTCAGGGTCTGCATGTCACGATCAACTCGGACGACCCGGCCTACTTCGGCGGCTATGTGAATGAGAACTACCGCCAGCTAACCCATGCCGTCGGCCTGACGCGCGAGCAACTGACGCTGCTCGCGCGCAACAGTTTCGAGGGCTCTTTCCTGACCTCGGCGGAGAAGGCGGCGTATGTCGACGAGGTCGAGGCCTACGCCGCCCTCTGATCGTCAGATCGGCAGGATGGCCGTGCCGAAAGCCCGCTTCAGCTCGTGCGCCGCGAACTGCTGGGCCACGGCCGCGTCGGGCACCACCAGCCCCATGCCGAAGAACTCGTGGGTCGAGCCGTGGAAGGTCTTGGACCGGGTATCGACACCGGCGGCCTCCAGCAGTTCGGCCAGTTTCTCGCCCTCGGTACGAAGTGGGTCGATCTCGGCCATGATGACCGTGGACGACGGCAATCCTCGCAGGTCCGCGTTGCCTACGACATTGACGCGGGGGTCGATCAGGTCGGACTCATTGGCGAAGGTCTGCTTCACGAACCATTCGATCATCGGCTTGTTCAGCGGCTTGGCCGTCGCGTTCTCGCGGTAGCTTTCGTTGTCCAGGTCTGTGCCCACCAGCGGATAGACGAGAACCTGGTGCATCGGTGCCTGCAGCCCCTGATCCCGCGCCGCGATCGACACATTGATGGCGAGGTTACCGCCCGCGCTTTCGCCCATCACCGCGATCCGACGGGGATCGCCGCCGATCGATTGGGCATTGGCCACGGCCCATTTCCACGCCGCGACCGCGTCCTCATGCGCCGCCGGGAACTTGTTCTCGGGTGCCTGGCGATAGTGGACCGACAGAACCACCACGTCGGCAAAGCGCGACACCCCGCGCGGTCCACCATCATAGACGTCGAGGTCGGCGATCACGAACCCGCCGCCATGGAAGTAGACGACCAGGGGCTTCAGTTCGTCGCTGTCGTGATCGGGGCTGTACACCCGCGCCTTCAGGGGGCCCGCCGCCCCGTCGATCATGATGTCGCGGGTGTGGACGCCCATCGTCGGGTTCTCGTCCTTGACGGTGTCATGCAGGATCTTCTTCACCGCATCGGTGGGCGTCGGCTGCAGCCGCGCCTCCTGTGCCGTCAGGGTCTCGATCGGCTTGCCGCCCAGCCCGGCCAGGGTGTCGAGGACCTTGCCCATGGCCATGTCGGGCTTTGCCGGCGTGTCGCGCGGCGTGTCGTCGTGACCGAGGATTTTATCGAGGATAGACATGGGCTTCTCATAGTTCCTGAGGGGAGGGGTGTTGGCGTAATCCCGCGCCTGCGTCATTTGTTCCTCCGCCCAAGCTTGACTTGCCGCCGGAGTCGCTGCCTAGGTCGGCTCGCTCTCGCGGGAGAGATCGGCGGCTTAAGACAGCCGTCGGAGCCGAAGGCGCAACCGCCCCGGAAACGCTCAGGCAAACGGACCGCGAGGACATTCGGACGCTGGAAAGTCGATCCCCGGATCGCGCCGACGGAGCAAGACGCCCAGACCTTTGCAAAAAGGCTTTTGGCGCCGGAATCTCTCAGGCTTCACAGACAGCGGGGGCGCGAGGACGGCGGAGCTTTCCGCATCAACACGCGACCGCGAGAGTCTGAATGGCCGATACTCTGACCGAAGCGATGCTGAAGACCACGCCCCTGAACGCGGCCCACCGCGCGCTGGGAGCCCGGATGGTAGGCTTCGGCGGCTATGACATGCCGGTGCAGTATGAGGGCGTGCTGGCCGAGCACCGCTGGACGCGCGAGCATGCCGGGCTGTTCGACGTGTCCCACATGGGCCAGTGCAAGATCACTGGTGCCGACGCCATCGCCCAGTTCGAGCGGTTCGTGCCCGGCGACTATGCGGTGCTGAAAGAGGGCCGCCAGAAATACAGCCTGCTGCTGGATGCCCAGGGCGGCATCCTGGACGACCTGATGGCGGGCAAGCCCGACCACGACGGCCTGTTCGTCGTCGTCAACGCCGGCAACAAGGACGAGGATTTCGCCTTCTGGTCTGAACACCTGACCGGTGACGCCACCCTGACCGTGCTGTCCGATCGCAGCCTGATCGCCATCCAGGGCCCGGAAGCGGCCGAGGTCATGGTCGCCCATGAGCCGGTCCTGGCCGAGATGGCCTTCATGGACTCGGCGCGGCTGATGCTGTTCGGCGTCGACTGCTACGTCTCGCGCTCGGGCTATACGGGCGAGGATGGCTATGAGATCTCGGTGCCGAACGCTGACGCCGAACGCATCTGGAACACCATTCTGCAAGACGCCCGCGTCAAGCCGATCGGCCTGGGTGCCCGCGACAGCCTGCGGCTGGAGGCCGGCCTGCCGCTGCACGGCCACGACATCGACCCGACGACGTCTCCGGTCGAGGGGGCTCTGACCTTCGCCCTGTCGAAGTCGCGCAAGGAAGCCGCCAACTTCAACGGCGCCGATCGCATCCTGAAGGAACTGGCCGACGGTCCGAGCCGCGTCCGTATCGCCCTAATCGTCAAGGAAGGGGCACCCGCCCGCGAAGGCGCCGAGATCGCCGATGCGGACGGAACCGTCATCGGCAAGGTCACATCGGGCGGCCCGTCGCCGACCCTGGGTCGCAACATTGCCATGGGCTATGTCCCGCCGAAATACGCCGACCTGGGCACGGACCTGAAGGTCATCGTGCGCGGCAGGGCCGCCGCCGCCGAGGTCGTCGCCATGCCCTTCGTCGCCACCCGCTATCACCGCAAACCCAAAGCCTAGAGATCAGCCATGAAGTTCACCAAGGATCACGAGTGGGTCAGCCTGGACGGTGACATCGCCACCGTCGGCATCTCCAAACACGCCGCCGATGCGCTCGGCGACGTGGTCTTCGTCGAGGTGCCCGAGGTCGGCAAGACCGTGACCAGGGGCGACAGCTTCGCCGTGGTCGAGAGCGTGAAGGCGGCGTCCGACGTTTACGCCCCCGTCTCCGGCGAGGTGGTCGAGGCCAATGACGCCCTGGGCACGGCCCCTGAAACCGTCAATGCCGATCCGATCGGCGCCGGCTGGTTCGCCAAGATCAAGGTGTCGGATGCTTCCGCCCTCGACGCTCTGATGGATCAGGCCGCCTATGACGAGTTCCTGACCACGCTTTAGTTTCACCCGCTCATCCCGGCGAAAGCCGGGACCCAGTCCTTTCACGCGACAGGTCTGGGATCAGCGGTTCGTCCTCCCCGGCGAAAGACATCGCCCAAAGCACTGGGTCCCGGCTTTCGCCGGGATGAGCGGAAAAGAATATGCGCTACCTCCCCCTGACCCCCGACGACCGCACGGCGATGCTGTCCGCCATCGGCGTGAGCTCGATCGACGACCTGTTCGTTGACGTGCCCGGCCCGGCCCAGCGCGACGGCTTCGTCGACCTGCCGCGCGTGGCGGGCGAGCTGGAGGTTGAGCGGGCCATGTCCAAGATGGCAAACCGTAACGTCTCGGCCGGATCGGTTCCGTTCTTCTGCGGGGCCGGGGCCTACAAGCATCATGTCCCGGCGACCGTGGATCATGTGATCCAGCGCTCGGAGTTTCTGACCAGCTACACCCCGTACCAGCCGGAAATCGCGCAAGGCACCCTGCAGTATCTATACGAGTTCCAGACCCAGGTCGCGAACCTGACCGGGATGCCGGTCGCCAATGCCAGCCTCTATGACGGCTCGACCGCCATGGCCGAGGGCGTGCTGATGGCCACGCGCGTCACGCGGCGGAACAAGGCCATCATCTCGGGCGGGGTCCATCCCCACTATGTCCGGGCGACCGAAACCGTCGTCCACGCCGTCGGGGTCGAGACCGAGGCGCTTGCCCCCGCGATCGACGCCGAGGCCGCCGTCATCGACGCCATCGACAAGGACACGGCCTGCGTCGTCGTCCAGACCCCCAATGTCTTCGGTACGGCGACCGACGTGACGAAGATCGCCGAGGCCGCCCATGCCGCCGGGGCCCTGTTGATCGTCGTGGTCACCGAGGCCGTATCGATGGGCCTGCTGAAGTCGCCCGGCGAGATGGGGGCCGACATCGTCGCCGCCGAGGGCCAGTCGATCGGCAATGCGCTGAACTATGGCGGACCCTACGTCGGCCTGTTCGCCACGCGCGACAAACTGGTGCGCCAGATGCCGGGCCGCCTGACGGGCGAGACGGTGGACGCCGATGGGGAACGCGGCTTCGTCCTGACCCTTTCGACCCGCGAACAGCATATCCGCCGCGACAAGGCGACGTCGAACATCTGTACGAACTCCGGCCTGTGCACCCTGGCCTTCACCATCCACATGAGCCTGCTGGGCGAGACGGGCCTGAGGAAACTGGCCCTCCTGAACCACGAAAAGGCGTTGGCCACCCGCGATGCCCTCGCCGCCATTCCCGGCGTCGAGATCCTGACCCCGCGCTTCTTCAACGAGTTCGCGGTGCGTCTGCCGAAGAACGCGGCCGAGGTGGTCTCCACCCTGGCCGACCATCATGTGCTGGCCGGCGTGCCCTACAGCCGCCTCGCCCCCGACGCGGGCATGGACGACGTCCTGCTGGTCGCCGCCACCGAGACGACGATGGATATCGATATCCAGATCCTAGCCAAATCGCTGACCAAGGTCCTGGGAGCCTGACCATGAGCACCATGAACACTGTCGGCCGTCCGACCGCCCCGAACGCCGTGACCTCGAAACCCGCCACCCTGACCGGCGCGCGCGGTCTGTTGCAGGATGAGCATCTGATCTTCGAGAGCGATGGCTGGGGCAAGACCGGCGTCGATCTGCCGGAACCGACGACGGACGGCTCCGACCTGGGCGACCTCGTTCGGCGGGATCCGATCGGCCTGCCGGGCCTGTCCGAGCCGGAGACGATGCGCCACTACGTCCGCCTGTCGCAGAAGAACCACGCCATCGACCTGGCCATCTATCCGCTGGGGTCGTGCACGATGAAGCACAATCCGCGGCTGAACGAGAAGATGGCGCGCCTGCCGGGCTTTTCCGACATCCACCCGCTGCAGCCGATCTCGACGGTGCAGGGCGCGCTGGAGTTGATGGACACCCTGTCGCATTGGCTGAAGACCCTGACCGGCATGCCCGCCGTCGCCCTGTCGCCCAAGGCCGGGGCCCACGGCGAACTGTGCGGCCTGATGGCCATCCGCGCGGCCCACGAGGCCTCCGACGAGCACGTCAAGCGCCGCAAGGTGCTGGTGCCGACCTCCGCCCACGGCACCAACCCGGCCACCGCCGCCTTCGTCGGCTATACGGTCGTGGAGGTCGCCCAGACGAATGACGGCCGCGTCGACGTCGCCGATCTGGCCTCCAAGCTGGGTGACGACGTGGCCGCCATCATGGTGACCAACCCCAACACCTGCGG
>NZ_JAEMRD010000156.1 GCF_016463485.1 Brevundimonas sp. | reverse complement strand
AGCTGAAGAAGGAAGGCGGCGAAAGCGGCCGCAAGCAGCTGAACCAGTACACCCGCTATCTGACGGTGTTTCTGGCGCTGGCCCAGTCGCTGGGTATCGCCGCGGGCCTGAATGCCCAGCCGAACCTGGTCGATCAGCCGGGCCTGTTCTTTATCGCCACCACCGTCGTCGCCCTGACCGGGGGCACCATGTTCCTGATGTGGCTGGGCGAGCAGGTGACGGCGCGCGGCATCGGCAACGGCATCTCGCTGATCATCTTCGCGGGTATCGTGGCGGTGCTGCCAGGCACGATCGCGCGCCTGTTCGGTCTGGCCCAGCAAGGTCAGCTGTCGGCCTTCGCCCTGCTGTTCATCGCTGCCCTGGGCATCTTCACGGTCGTCTTCATCGTCTTCATGGAGCGGGCCCAGCGCCGGCTGCTGATCCAGTATCCGAAGCGTCAGGAAGGCAACCGGATGGCGGGGGGGGAACGTTCGTTCCTGCCGCTCAAGGTCAATACCGCCGGGGTGATCCCTCCGATCTTTGCGTCGTCGCTGCTGATGCTGCCGTCGACCGTCGCCACCATGACCGCCAACGCCGACCTGCCGACCTGGCTGAGCTGGCTGCCGATGGTGACCGGCCAGCTGACGCATGGCCAGCCGCTGTTCATGCTGCTGTACGGCCTGCTGATCGTCTTCTTCTGCTTCTTCTACACCTCGATCACCTTCAACCCCGAGGACACGGCCGAGAACCTGCGGAAATACGGGGGCTTTTTGCCGGGCATCCGTCCGGGCAAGCGAACAGCGGAATACCTGGATTACGTCCTGACCCGTCTGACGGTGATCGGCGCGGCCTATATCACCGCCGTCTGTCTGATCCCCGAGTTCATCGCGGCGCAGATGGGGCCGAGCCTGTTGTTCGGCGGTACCTCGATCCTGATCGTCGTTTCGGTGACCATGGATACGGTCGCCCAGATCCAGTCCCAGCTGCTGGCCCACCAGTACGAAGGCCTGATCAAGAAGGCCAAGCTGCGTGGTCGGGGTGGACGCGGTGCGCCCGCTCCCGTACGGCGGTGATGAGTGGGCCCGGAGCGCTTTGCGCGACTTAAGTCCGGCTTGTTGGGCTACAGCGCTTCGCGCTACTTGAGCCCGGTTGCGATCGCTTTGGGAGGGCGGCCTTGAACCTGATCCTGTTCGGACCGCCTGCCGCGGGCAAAGGCACCCAGGCCAAGCGCCTTGTCGATGGGCGGGGCATGGTCCAGCTGTCGACCGGCGACATGCTGCGCGAGGCCATCGCCTCGGGCTCGGACCTGGGCAAGCAGTGCCAGGCCATCATGTCGGAGGGCGGTCTGATCGCCGACGACATCGTCATCGCCCTGATCGAGGCCAGGCTGAAAGACGCCGAGGACGCCGGCGGTGCCATCTTCGACGGCTTTCCCCGCACCCTGGCCCAGGCCGAGGCGCTGGACGCCATGCTGGCCAAACTGGGCAAGCAGATCGACCACGTCATCCGTCTGAAGGTCGATGACCAGGCTTTGCTGACCCGCGTCGCCAGCCGCTTCGCCGACCAGGGCCGTCCGGACGACAATCCCGACAGCTTCAAGGTCCGGCTGGACGCCTACAACCGCAACACCGCGCCCCTGCTGCCCTACTATGGCGACAAGGGTCTGCTGACCGAGATCGACGGCATGGGCGCGATCGACGCCGTCGCCGCCGAGATCGACAAGGCGTTGGCCTAGGTTTTTCTCCCTGTCGCGCAGCGATGGGGAGGAGAGGGAGGAGGGCGTTGACTCACTCCCTCCAATCACCCTCCTATCGCACCGCAGCGTAGAGGGATCAGGCATGGCGTTCAGGGTCGGTAAAGCAGCGACGGCGATCGCTCTGGTGCTGGCTCTTTCGGCACCCGCGTCCTTTGTTCACGCCGCAGACGATCCCGCGACCTATGCCGAGACGATCGAGGGTCTGACGCGCCAGAACGGCCTGGCTCCGATCTTCATCGACGCGGACAAGGGCAAGGTGCTGGTGCAAATGCCCGCCGCCGCAGCGGACGGGGTGATGCTGCGGGTCATCCACCACACGGCGTTGCGGACCGGGGTCGGGTCGGCCAATACCGGGCTGGATCGGGCCCAGATCGGCGCGACCAACATCCTGGCCTTCCGGAGGATCGGGCCCCGGGTCGTCGCCGAGTTCGAGAACCCGAAATACACGGCCCCGGCCGGCAGCGTCGACGAGCAGGCGGCGGCACGCGACGCCTTCGTCGGCTCCACCGTCTGGGCGGGCGAGATCGTGGCGGAGAATGACGACGGGTCGGTGTTGATCGACATCGCCGGCTTCCTGACCCGCGACGCCATGGGGATCGCCGAGCAATTGAAAGCGGCGGGGCAGGGGACGCTGAAGCCGGTCGCCGACCTGACCCTGGTCGATGCGTCCCAGGCGCGGGCCTTTCCCGAGAACGTGGAAATGGAGGCGCGTCTGACCTTTGCGGTCGATGCGCCGGGGACCGATCTTCGCCAGATCGCACCGGACGCGCGGCTGGTGACGTTCACGGTACGCCACAGCTTCATCAAACTGCCCGAGCCGGGCTTCACGCCCCGGCCATTCGATCCCCGGACCGGCGCGATCTCGACCCTCGTCACCGACTATTCCGCGCCGCTGGATGAGGCGATGGTCAGGCGGTTCGCCAACCGGTTCCGGCTGGAGAAGACCGATCCCGCAGCGGCTCGTTCGACGGTCAAGGCACCCATCGTCTTCTACGTCGATCGCGCCGCGCCCGAGCCCGTGCGCACGGCCCTTGTCGAGGGCGCGCAGTGGTGGGCCGACGCGTTTGACCGCGCGGGCTTCATCGACGCCTACCGTGTCGAGGTCCTGCCCGAAGGGATCGATCCTCTGGACGCCCGCTACAACGTCATCAACTGGGTCAATCGGGCCACCCGCAGCTGGTCCTATGGCCAGAGCGTGGTCGATCCGCGCACCGGCGAGATCGTCAAGGGATCGGTGCTGCTGGGGTCGCTCCGTATCCGGCAGGACATACTGATCTTCGAGGGACTGCTGGGCGCGGCGGGCACCGGCGACGGCGGGCCCAACGACCCGGTCCAGATCGGCCTGGCCCGCATCCGCCAGTTGTCGGCGCATGAGGTCGGCCACGCCATCGGCCTGTTGCACAATTTCGCCGGCAGCACCCAGGGACGGACCTCGGTGATGGACTATCCGGTGCCGGTGATCGGCATCGGGCCGGAGGATCAACTGGATTTCTCGGATGCCTATGGCGTCGGGATGGGCGACTGGGACCGCTTCGCCATCGACCAACTGTACAGCGACGCGGCTCCCGATGTCCGGGCGGCAGCGCTTGAGGCCGGGGTGGCGCGGCTGCGGTTCGTGTCGGACCCCGATGCCCGGATCGGCGGCGACGCCCAGCCCTGGGGCAGTCTGTGGGACAACGGCGCGGACCCGGTCGAGGAACTGGGTCACCTGATGCGGATCCGGCGAATCGCTCTGGACCGGTTCGGGCTGGGCAACCTGCCGGACGGTTCGGCGGTCAATGATCTGAGGCGGCGGCTGGTGCCGATCTATCTGTACCATCGCTATCAGGTGGACGCCGTGTCCAAGCTGGTCGGCGGGATCGACTATGGCTGTCCGGTCTCGGGTGACGGGCGAGAGGCGGCGGCGCCTGTCCCGGCCGCGACCCAGCGCGCGGCCCTGGCGGCCCTGACCGCGACCCTGAGCCCTGCCGAACTTGACCTGCCCGAGCCCTTGATCGCCTTGTTGAACGCCCAGCAATCCGGCGACGGCGACCCCCAGAACGACATCGAGGTGTTCAAGGGGCTTGAAGGGCGAGTCTTCGATCCGGGCGTGGCGGCCGATGTGGCGGCCGACGTCACCCTGACCGCCCTGTTCGCCCCGGCGCGGGTCAACCGGCTGAGCGACGCCGCGCGCCGCGATCCGACCCAACTCAGCCTGACCGAGACGATCGACGCCGTCACCGCCGCTGCCTTCGCCCCTGCAACAGGGAGGCTGGCCGAACCGGCGCGGCGAGTTCAGGCGCAATATGTGCTGACCCTGGCAGGGTTGTTGCGCGGTGACGACCTGTCGAGCACTTCGGCGGCTGTGATCGACGATCGGCTGACGGCCCTGGCGACGCGGCTGAAGGCGTCGCGCGCCGCAGATCCGGTCCAGCGGGCCCACGATCGCTGGCTGGGCGCCCTGATCGGCGACCGCGACCGTCTGGACCAGATGCTGGAGGATCGCCACCACGCCCCGCCGACACCCCCGGGAAGCCCGATAGGTGCGGAGGCCGACTGGCACGGGTGAGCGCTGCCCGTCACGCCACGTTCATCCGCATCGTGCGTTAGAGTGCGCTTGAAAGGACCGTGACGGTCCGGCGAGGCGACCTGAAGAACGTTGACGACGATCCGTCCCCATGTCTCCCGCAAACAGGGACAGAGGCTGGCTGTGGCTGTGGGCGTCGCCGTCTTGCACGGCGGACTGTTCCTGGCGCTGTCGACCAGCACGGAGGTGCCGCCCATGGCGTCGCTGCCCGCCATTGACGTCGAACTGTTTCGGCCACTCGATCCCCCGCCTCCGCCTCCGCCACCCCTGACGCCTGAACCTCCCGCGCCGGTCTCGGGGGGCGGGGCCCCGGCGGCACCGTCTCGCATCCACACGCCGCCCCGGCCACGTCCTGTCGAGCCCGAACTGCCGGCACCCGTGGTCCAGGCACCCGCGCCCGCGCTGGTCGTCGGCGTCGCGCCCTTGGCCACACCGACGCCCGGCTTTGGGCAGGGCGGGCAGGGAGCGGGCAGCGGTACAGGTAGCGGTGACGGCGATGGACCGGGTTCGGGGGGCACGCCGCCTCGTTTCATCGCCGGGCCGACGTCGCGCCAGATCGCCGATGCCGCGCCGGCCGCCGCACGTCGGGGACGGATCGACGGGATGGTGGCGCTGCGGTGCGTCATCCGGCTGGACTCCCGCCTGGAGAACTGCCGCGTCGTCAACGAGACACCGTCAGGGATGGGTTTCGGCGAGGCGGCGGTGCGTATCGCCATCGACCGCTTCCGCTTTGCGCCGCCGACCCGTCAGGGACGGCCGGTCTCGGGTGCCGAAATGCCGCTGGGTATCCAGTTCAACCTCGGCGGCCGACGTCCTGACACCAGCCCGGCCGTCGGCTGACGTCCCGGTTGCAATTGTCTCGCTTCGGGGGGATCGTTCGCGTCTGAGAAGGGCAGGGTCATGCGGACACGGGACGAGCGGTCGAGACGGACGACGGCCTTTGTCGTGGTGCTCTTCGCCCACATTCTGATCCTGTGGTGGCTGGCCCTGACCCGAGACGCGCAGCTCTTCGAGGCGAGCCCGCCTATCGACGTGACGCTCTTCCCCGGCTCTCCGCCTGCGGGCTCAAGCGGGTCCGGCGGTGAGGCCCCGCCCGCACCCTCAATCGTCCACAGTCCGCCTGTCGTCCTGAAGCCCTTCCCCGACGCCTTTCAGGCCCCGCCGGAACCGACGCCGATTCCACAGCCGCTGATCGTGGGTCCGGCCTCGATTGCTACGCCGATCCTTACCGACAGCGTATCGGTCCAGCCGGGTGCCAGCACGGGCGCAGCCTCCGGCGCGGGCGAAGGTGCCGGCGCTGCGACCGGCCGCAGCCAAGGGGCGGGCAGTGGTCTGGGTGGTACGGGAACCGGAACGGGCGCTGGTGCCGGCGTCGGTGCGGGATCGTCGGGAGTACGCTGGATTCGCCAGCTCAACGCAGAAGAGAAGAACGAGGTCTATCCCAGCAGGGCGGCCAGACGCCGGATCAGCGGGCAGGCGGTCATTCTGTGCCGGATCAACCGCGACACCACGGTCACGAACTGCCGCGACGAATCAGAGCGGCCCACGGGCTGGGGTTTCGGCCGTGCGGCGGTGAGAGCAGCGCGATATATGCGCATCCGGCCCCGGGTCGTGAACGGCGTGGTTCAGGACGGTGCGCGTGAGCGGATCACCGTTCCCTTCACCTGGACCCAGGGTGTTTTGCCTGAAGACGCCGTCACCCGTTGACCTAATCTGAATCATCGGTATAAGGCGCGCTTCCCGCGAAGGGCGCCACGCTCCTGGTCTGTTGACCGGAGCGTTGTTTGCGTCCGGTTTGCGCGTATCTGGAGAGCTTCGTGGCCCGTATCGCTGGCGTCAATATTCCGACCAACAAGCGCGTCGAAATCGCGCTGCAGTATATCCATGGCATCGGCCCCGCCGCCGCCAAGGACATCGTGGGCAAGGTGGGCATCGAGTCCGCCCGCCGCGTGAACCAACTGACCGACGCCGAAGTCCTGCAGATCCGCGAGACGATCGACAAGGATCACACGGTCGAGGGCGACCTGCGCCGTGAGACGTCGATGAACATCAAGCGTCTGATGGACCTGGCCTGCTACCGCGGCCTGCGTCACCGCAAGGGCCTGCCGGTCCGCGGCCAGCGCACCCACACCAACGCCCGCACCCGCAAGGGTCCCGCCAAGCCGATCGCCGGCAAGAAGAAGTAAGACAGACACATGGCCAAGGAACCGGGTCGCGTAAAGAAGCGCGAGCGCAAGAACATCACCTCGGGCGTCGCCCACGTGAATGCGTCTTTCAACAACACCATGATCACGATCACCGATGCCCAGGGCAACGCGATCTCGTGGTCGTCGTCGGGCCACATGGGCTTCAAGGGTTCGCGCAAGTCGACCCCTTACGCCGCCCAGATGGCCGCCGAAGACGCCGGCAAGAAGGCCCAGGAACACGGCGTCAAGACGCTGGAAGTCAACGTCTCGGGTCCGGGTTCCGGCCGTGAGTCCGCGCTCCGCGCCCTGCAGTCGGTCGGCCTGACCATCACCACGATCCGCGACGTCACGCCGATGCCGCACAACGGTTGCCGTCCGCCCAAGCGCCGTCGCGTCTAAGACACCCGCCTACGCCGACCCATCTTCCGCCGGCCCTGGACGCACCTGACGAGGAGCGAGGGGCCGGCGACCTCCGTACCCAAGGGACACCCATGATCGAACGTAACTGGCAAGAGCTGATCCGTCCCGAGAAGCCGCAGATCGAACTCGGCTCCGACGCCCAGCGCAAGGCGCGCCTGGTCGCCGAGCCCCTCGAACGCGGTTTCGGCGTCACGCTCGGCAACGCGCTGCGTCGCGTGCTTCTGTCGTCGCTGCAAGGCGCGGCGGTCACCGCCATCCAGATCGACGGCGTCGTCCATGAATTCTCGTCGCTGGAAGGCGTGCGCGAAGACGTCGTCGACATCGTGCTGAACATCAAGCAACTGGC
>NZ_JAEMRD010000027.1 GCF_016463485.1 Brevundimonas sp. | reverse complement strand
GGAGGGGGCTGCGGCGGGTGCGACTGCGAGCGCCGGCACGGGCGCAGCGGCCTGCGGCTTCAGCTCCGGCGCGACCTCGGCCTTCTTCGGCTCGGGCTCGGGGATGTCATCGAACAGGGAGGGGGCGGCGGCCATGCGGGGAGTGTGCTGCGATTCGGGATCGCGTCAGGTAGGCCGCGCCGCCGCCATGAGCAAGGCGACCTTGGGGAAGCGGCGATCTCAGAACCTCAGGATCCGCCAGCAGCCCCCGCGTCATGATCGCCAGCAGCAGCGCCCACGGCAGGTTGGCGTTGGTCAGCAGCACGCTTTCGGACAGGCTGAGCAACAGGAAGACCGCGAAATAGGCGATGCCGAAATAGCCCTCTCGCGCCCCGGCGACCGGGATGCGGAACAGCGACGTCAGGAACGCCAACGCCACCGCGAACCCCACCGAGAACGCCCCCGGCCAGCCCAGCTGGATCAGCAGGTCGATCCAGCCGTTGTGCGCCGACGGCACGGGCCACTGGGTCTCCGCACGGATGAAGGCGGCAGGAACCGAATCCCGCCCCCAGAAGGCCTGATAGCCGAACCCGGTCCAGGGCCGCTCGCCGACCTCGCGCATCAGGGCGACCCAGATGTCGGTGCGTCCGGTCAGGGACGGATCCTTGCCCAGGGCCTTCAGGACCACGGCCGGTTCAGTGATGAAGACGTAACCCACGATGCCCGTCAGAACGACGCCGAACCACAGGGCCACGACCGTCAGGGCCGGTCCGCCCTGGCGCATCGCCCACAGCGCCCCGACCACCCCGACCCCGATCAACAGGCACAGCAGCGATGTCTTGGACTGGGTGGCAAGCACCAGCACCGTCGTCACCACCAGGGCCAGGGCCGGCAGCAAGCGCCGTCGATCCATCGACGCCAGACAGGCTGCGGCAGCGATCGCCCCGGCGACCATGACCACACCCATCTGGTTCTTCTCATACCACAGCCCGCGCCACAGGCCGGCGTTGTCGTACTGGTGGATACCGATGGCGGGGAAGGCGAACACCATCACCAGACTGCCCAGCCCCATCAGAAGGCCCGACAACATCAGCACGCGCGGCAGATGTGGACCCCGGAAGACGGCCCCCAGATAGATGGCGAACAGGCTGGAAAAGAACAGCGCCAGGGTCCGCCTGGACGTCACCCCCGGATCGATCGACCAGTATTTCGACGCATAGGCGTGCAGGCACAGCAGGACCAGGATCAGCAGCGCCGGCCATGCCTTGACCATTCGCTCGGCCCGCCAGCAGCACAGGCCCAGGGTCACCGCATAGACCGGCAACCAGATCAGCCTCAGGATCGGCGTTTCCTGCTGTAACGGCGCGAACACCGGCCCGATCAGGGCCCCGGTCAGCATCACGATCACCCCGATCGCCGCCGCCTGTTCCCACAGGGGCGGTTCGGGTTCGTCGAACACGGGGTCAGGACGGGCGAGGTTCACGCCCGTCAGGGTCGGCGATCGTGCTTAAGGAAGCGTTGGCCTATTCGCCGCTGGCGACCTTCAGGGCCGCATCGATCCGCGCCACCACCGCCGGGTCAGAGGCATTCGCAACCTTCAGCGCCGCGCCTTCGGCGATCAGGCCATCGCCGCACCGCATGGTCTCCATCTGCGCCTGGACCTCGCGGTCCCGCTCGGACCCGTCGCCCCCGATCTCGCCGCCCAAGTGGGAGCAGAGTTCGGCGCGCCAGGCCAGGTTCGCCACCGGCTCGGTCGGCGGCGTGTTCGCCACCTCGTCATAAGCCTGCTGGCTGGCCGCCTCTGCGGCCTCAGCCGCCGCAGACGGAGCCTCCGGCCGCAACGCCTCCGACTTCGGCGCATCGGCGGGCGTGCACGCGGTAACGGCCAGAAGGGATAGGGCGATCAGGATAGGACGGTTCATCTCAGACGCTCCCCCAAGCGATTTTATATGGGATGTGTGGGCCGGATTCGTCGGGCAGGGAAGGGGCACCGCCGTTACCGCCGATCTTGGCGACTATGGAAGATGCGGCTGACGAAAATCTCTTTCGGCCTGATCTGGTAGCGGATTACAAAACCGTCTCGGCCAAACCGGACGGGACTTTCCCTGACGCTGTTGTCCGCTTTAAAGCCCAGCCTGGGAAAATCAGTCAGCAGCCCAATCGCGTCGAATAGTCTGCGTGACGCCGTCTCGGCGGCTTTCGGAGATCGTTCAACCAGCCAATTGATCTGGGCCTTCAAGTCCGACTGCGCAGCTTTCGAAAGGCGAACTCTCAATCAGCTGGTCCCAAGCGAGCGGCAAGATAGGCCTCCATTTCAGGTTGGACCTCCTCCCAATCCCGAGCGCCCTCTTCGGAAACCTCGCCTGTGTCCTCGCGCGGGTCGCCGTTGATCCACGTGAAGTCGTCGTAGTCGAAAAATTGATCCCCAAGGACCGACAGCGCGAGTTCCTCCCGCGAGATTCCCAAAGCCTTCGCCTTCTCGGCCAGCTTGGCCGAGGTGTAGTCGTCGAGCGTGAGGTTCAGAGCGCCGTCGGCCATGGGGCAAACCTAGCGCAAAATGCGAGCTCCTGCGACTCTTCCGAGCCTAGCTATCCGCCTTCTCCACGAACGTGTCGATCACCCGCTTTTCCCCCGCCTTCTCGAAGTCGATCAGCAGCTTGTTGCCCTCGATGACCCGCACCGCGCCGTAGCCGAACTTCTGGTGAAACACCCGCTCCCCCTTGGCCCAGCCGGCACCCGCCTTGGGATCGGCGGTGGCGACCAGGCGGCCTTCGCCTTCGATGACGGTGTGTCGGGCGTGGGCGGCGCGCGGGGTCTGCGTGGCGGTGAATGACTGGGCCCGTTTCCAGCCCGGTGAGGAATAGCCCGCGCCGAACGAGGGTGCGTCGTCCCAGCGGCTCTTGGCCTCCTTCATGCCGGTCGAGGCCCCGTAATATCCGGTGTCGCTCTGCGCCTCGACATTGGCGATGGGCAGTTCGTCGACGAAGCGGCTGGGCAGTTGCGAGGTCCAGCGGCCATAGACCAGCCGGTTGGCCGCGAATGATATCCGCGCATCACGCTTGGCCCGCGTCACCCCGACATAGGCCAGCCGACGCTCCTCCTCGAGCCCCTTCTCGCCCTTCTCGTCGATGCTGCGCTGGCTCGGAAACACCCCTTCTTCCCAGCCGGGTAGGAAGACCAGCGGGAACTCCAGACCCTTGGCACCATGCAGGGTCATGATCTGGACCGCGTCGTCGCCTGCCCCGCGATCCAGGTCCATGACCAGCGAGACGTGCTCCAGATAGGCCTGCAGCGTCTCGTACTGCTGCATCGCCTGGGTGAGTTCCTTCAGGTTATCCAGACGCCCCGGACCCGTCGTCCGGTCGGCCTTCTGCATGTCGGTGTAACCGCTCTCCTCCAGGATGGTCTCGGTCAGCTCCCAGTGGCGGGTGTCGGCGGCCAGCGCCCGCCAGCGGTCCATGTCGCGCACGAAGGTCGACAGGGCCGTCCGCGTCCGCGCCTGCAGCTCGTCGGAGGTGATCAGCTCGCGCACCGCCGTCATGGCCGAGACCTGCTGGTGGCGGGCGATCGACAGGATCTTCTGCACCGAGGTATCGCCGATGCCGCGCTTGGGCACGTTGACGATCCGCTCGAAGGCCAGGTCGTCGTCCTCGGACTGGATCAGCCGCAAGTACGCGTGTGCATCGCGGATTTCGGCCCGTTCGAAGAAGCGGGGCCCTCCGATCACCACATAGGGGATGGCCAGCATGACGAACCGTTCCTCGAACGCCCGCATCTGGAATGACGCGCGAACAAGGACGGCCATGTCCTTGTATTTCATGCCCGGTTCGCCCGCGTGGGGTCGCCGCGCCGTCTCGATCTCATCGGCGATCAGCCGGCTTTCGGCCTCGCCGTCCCAGACGCCGCGCACCCTGACCTTGTCGCCCGACTGATCCTCGGTCCACAGGGTCTTGCCCAGCCGGTCGCGGTTGGCAGCGATCAGCCCCGATGCGGCCCCCAGGATGTGTGAGGTCGAGCGATAGTTGCGTTCCAGCTTGACGATCTTCGCGCCCGGAAAATCCCGCTCGAAGCGCAGGATGTTGTCCACCTCGGCCCCCCGCCAGCCATAGATGGACTGGTCGTCGTCGCCGACGCAACAGACGTTGCCGGTCGAGGCCGTCAGCAACCGCAGCCACAGATACTGGGCGACGTTCGTGTCCTGATACTCGTCGACCAGGATGTATCGGAACCGCCTCCGGTATTCCTCTGCGATATCCGCGTGTTTCGACAGGATCGTCAGGTTGTGCAGCAACAGATCGCCGAAATCGCAGGCGTTCAGCGTGGCCAGCCGCGACTGATAGGCGGCATACAGCAAATGCCCCTTGCCGTTGGCGAAATCCTCGGTGCTGGGCAGTTTCTCGGGTGTCCAACCCCGGTTCTTCCAGTGATCGATCAGGCCGCTGAGCGACTTGGGTGTCCAGCGCTTGGTGTCGATGTTGGCGGCTTCCAGCAGCTGTTTCAGAAGCCGCTCCTGATCGTCCGTGTCCAGAATGGTGAAGCTGGACTTCAGCCCGACCAATTCGGCATGCCGCCTCAGGATCTGCGCCGCGACCGAGTGAAACGTCCCAAGCCACCGCAACCCTTCGGCCGACGGCCCGATCAGATGGGTGATCCGCTCGCGCATCTCGCGTGCGGCCTTGTTGGTGAAGGTGACGACCAGCAGTTCCCACGGGCGGGCCCGGCCCGTCGCCAGAATGTGCGCCAGCCGCGTCGTCAGCACCCGCGTCTTGCCCGTCCCCGCGCCCGCCAGCACCAGCACCGGCCCCTCGGTCGTCTCGACCGCCAGCCGCTGTTCGGGGTTCAGTCCGGCCAGATAGTCGGGCAGTTCGGCCACGCCGCCGGGTCCGCGTGAACGGGCCAGGTCGGAGATGCGGGGGGCGGGCACGGAATCGGTCAAGGTCGGCAACGCTCTCGGGCCGGAACTCACCGGCGGAATCGGGAGAACATATGTAGCACACCGCCGAACGCCAGCGGCGCCGTTCGCATCGGCATTTACCGGGCGCGTTCATCGGCCTGAACGTCTTGAGACCCGCTCGCAGGGAACCGTGGCCATACGGTCCCGTTCACAGCCCATCGTTCAACGGGCTTTGGGAGACACCACAATGGCTGAAGGCAACACGAACACCTCGGGCGGCGGCAACACCGGCCTGGCCTTCATCGTCGGCGGCCTGCTGGTCGTCGTGGTGATCATCGCCTTCTTCGTCTTCGGACGCGGCATGATGCCGGGCGAGTCCAGGGACATCGACGTCGACGTCAACCTGCCCAAGGTCGAGGCGCCGTCGGTGCCGACGCCGCCTTCGACCTGATCGCCTATTTCAGGCGATAGCTGACCGTCGCCACAACCCGCACCCGCTTGTCCAGCGAGGTCGATTCGGAATCCACGTCCTCGCGGGCCAGGATTTCGAACGACCCCTGGGTGGCCTGGGAGATGCCGCCCAGACTCGTCTTGGCGTCCTTTGCAAACTGCTCCGCGCCGGTGCGGGCGGATGCGGTGGCCTCGGCGATCATGGCCGGGCGCACTTCGTTCAGCTTGGTGAAGACATAGGTGGGGGCCGTGAAGTCCAGCACCACGCCTTCGCGAACCAGATCGTTCAGCGCCCGCTCGGTCTGGGCCACCCGACGTACGTCGTTGGTACGCACCGTCACGGTCTGGGCCAGGATGTAGTGGGGCGCGTTCTCTGACGACACATATTCACGGGCCTTGGTGTCGGTGACCTCCAGCCGGCCGATGGTGACCACGTCATCCGGATAGCCCTGCGCTTTCAGGAAGGCGCGCACCCTGGCGAGGTCGCCGTCGATCTTGGCCTGGGTCTCCGTCAGTTCCTCGCCTGCGCCGGTGAAGCGCAGCGACAGGATGGCCAGGTCGGCCGTGACGCCGCGCTCGGCCAGGCCCCGAACAGTCACCTGACGATCGCCGACCTGGGCGTTGACCACCCCATTGCCGATGAAGGCCCCGGCCCCCAGCAGGCCTACGGCGATCAGCCCGCCGAAGATGGCGGCCGGCGCCCAGGATTTTTCCAGAAAGCTCATGACGTTTCCCCCGAAACTTGAACGGGCTAGCCCGATTGCCGGACCCCGATCGCGCGGACATTGCGCCGCGCCCAGCGATTGTCAAACGGTGTTTTTTCCCGCCGTCCAGCCCAGGGCCAGCACCCGGCAGGCCGAGGCCAGGGGCCGGCGTCCGCGCGTCTGGTCGATCCAGGCCAGCAGCCCCGCCTGGCTCAGCTCGCGCTCCGCCGCGATGGCGTCCAGCACCGCCCAGAACTCGGGTTCCAGCGCAACGGACGTCGCGTGGCCGGACAGCGAAACCGACCGCTTCTTCAGCATCCGTGCCTCCGCTTGCGACGACTTGAACCCATATTAACGCCGATCAGTCTCATGTATGATGTGTTTGATCCCACGGGGACGATCTCATGACCACTGTCGAATTCTCGGATGATTTCGGTCGGGTGCGGCCACAGAAGCTGCGCCCGCTCAAGGCCCTGGCCGCGTTTCGCCGCCTGATCCGCGACAAGGAGGACACCGCCCAGGTGTTCGAGATCATGCGTGCCCTCAGCGGTCGCTCGATCGCCCGGGGCTATGGCCGGATGCTGTCTTCGATCGAAGGCGGTCGCCAGGCCTTCCTGCGCGACGAGCTGGCGCTGAAACTCGACGATCCGACCTGGCTGTCGACCTTCGCGTCCGGCACGGTCGGCGCCGCCTATCGTGAGTTCCGCGAGGCGAGGGGATTCACCGCCGACGGCCTGGCCGAGGTCGAGCGCGAGGTCATTCCCTTCACCGACGCGCCGCATCCGCACCTTTGGTACTCGCGCCGGCTGCGCGATGTGCATGACATCTGGCACGTGCTGACGGGCTACGGCACCGATGCGTTGGGCGAGGCCTGTGTGGTCTCCTTTTCCTACGGCCAGACGCAAAATCTCGGCTTCGGATTCATAGGCTGGGGTGCCGCACGCGAAATCCACCGCGAGAACGCCTCCATCCCCGCCCGCAAGGCGGTGCTTCAGGCCTGGCGGCACGGCCGTGCCGCGCGCTGGCTTCCGGCCCTGGACTACGAGGCCCTGTTCGCCGAACCGCTTGCGACTGCGCGGTCCCGCCTCGGCCTGCGCCCCGCAAGCGTCTATGCCGCCGTGCCACAGGAAACCTTGCTGGGCCTCAGGCTGCGTGCCGCCTGAGCTGACATAAGCCGTGCTGATGTCGGCCCGCCGACATTGACGGTTGCATCACCGGCTCGCGCCGTTCATCGGCTGGGTCCAGCCGTCCCGAGACCTCCCCCGTGTCCCTGATCTTCAAGCCCTCTCCCATGGCCGTCGCCGTGGCCAGCGTCGTCGTCTGCGCCCTGATCTGGGGCACGACCTGGTATGCGATCACCTTCCAACTTGGCGTCGTCGATCCGATCGCCTCGATCGTCTGGCGCTTCGGCCTGGCCTCGATCGTCCTGTTCGCAATGGCCAAGGCCACCGGCCAGTCGATCCGCCTGTCGCGGTTCCAGCACCTGTGCGCGGCGGCCCAGGGCATCCTGGCCTTCGGGGCCAGCTATGCCCTGGTCTATGAGGCCGAGGGCCGCGTCGCCTCGGCCATCGTCGCCGTCGCCTTCGCCAGCATGGCCCTGATGAACCTCATCATGTTCCGCGTCGTCGAGCGCCAGACCGCCGCACGGACCGTCTGGATCGGTGCCGGCCTTGGTGCGCTCGGCGTCGTGGTGATTTCGGGCGGCGAACTTCTCGGGGCCGACCTCGGCACCTCCGGCATGATCGGCATCGTCCTGGCTCTGGGGGCCTCGGTCGCCTCCACGGCCGGCAACTATTTCGCCTGGAAGGGGCAGGGGGCGGGGATGAACGTCCTGCCGGGCACGGCCTGGGCCATGGCCTACGGGGTCGCGGGACTTGCCGTCGTCGGACTACTGACCGGTGTGCAGTGGACCATCGACCTCAGCCCCGCCTATGTCGGCTCGCTGCTGTACCTGTCGATCTTCGGCTCGGTCGTGGCGTTCGGTCTGTACCTGAACCTCGGCCGGTCGCACGGCTATACATTGGCCAGCTACATCGGTGCCCTGACCCCCGTCATCGCCACGGTCATCTCGCTGGTGTTCGAGGGCGCGCGGTTTCAGTGGACGGCGCTGGCCGGTCTTATCCTCGTCATCGCGGGTCAGGTGCTGGTCATCCGCGCGCCAAAGGTGTCCTGAGCCTCAGCCGAACCAGCCGCGCTTCTTCTTCGGCGGCGTGACGGGCGCGACGGCCTCGCCCTTCGCGACCCCGTCCTTGGCGACCCGGCGCGCCTGCTCGGCCCTGGCCCGGCGAAAGGCGAGCAGGGCGATCAGCCCCAGGTTCATCTTCTGATTTCGAGACCAGCCGCCCACCCTCAGTCCTCTCGCTTGGCGCCGTCGAGCAGCCGTGCCTCCCGATCGCGTTCCTTGTCCGCCGCCTCGCGCTGGGACTTGGTCCGGCCGTGTGCGGCCCGGTTGGCCACGGCGACGGCCTTGTCCGCGGCCTTTTCGCGCGCCTTCCTGGCCCGGTTCAGATTGACGATCTCGCCCATTGTTCAAGCTCCGCCGTGAACCCCGATCCCGCCACCGCGTTGAAAGTTCACGCCATCAGGACAGGAGACACCCCATGGTAGACGCCTCGCTCATCAAGGAACACCTCGAAGTCGTCGGCTCCGACGGCGGCCACGTCGGTCGCGTCGATCACGTTCACGGCGACACCATCGAACTGGCCAAGCTCGACTTCGCCGGCGGTTTCAAACACCACATGATCCCCGTCAGCTGGGTCGATCACGTCGACGAACACGTCCATCTGAACATCACCCAGGAAGACGCCAAGGCCCGCTGGACGGAAAAGCCGCATTGATCGCGGTCAGGCCCTGACGACCAAAGGCCCCGCCAACCCGGCGGGGTCTTTTGTTATCCCGGCGAATGCTCGAACCGCACCGTCGGCAGCAGGAACTGCATGTTCGCCCCGATCGAGACCTGGGGCTCGGAGCCGGGCGAAAGCCCTTCCGCCTCCTCGCGCCGCTTGACGCATCCCCGCGCCGCATTGGCCAGGGCGATGAAGTCCGACGCCGTCATCAGCCCCTCGATCACGCAGCCGTCGAAATAGGGATAGGTCGCGTCCTCGCTGCACCCGAACGAGGCCCGGTCCCGCCGCGCCGCCGTCATCACCATCCGGTTTGGCCCGGCCAGGGCGTCCACGAAGATGCCGGAAAAGCAGGCCGACACAACCACCACCGTCGGCCGCACCTGACACATCTGTCGCACCAGTGTCGCCATCGCCGTCGGGTTCAGCGTCCGGTCTGGGCCGAACACCATCCCCTCCGGGCCGCCGTGCGAGGTGAAATACAGCAGGCATCCGCCCGTCGCCCCGGCCGCGACCTGTACCATGCCCTGGGTCGCCTGCGCCGCCGTCACCGGCTCTAGAACATCCGGTCTCAGGGTCGCGTCATAGAGCCGGTCGCGCTGGAAACCCGCCGCCAGCAGTCCGGCCGTCAGGTCGCGTCGCGCATTGTCGAAGGCCTGGATCGGCTCGCCGCCACTGGTCCGCCAGTCCGCCGCGATCACCGCACCGGACCAGTCCGACAATCGGCTCTGCGCGAGGGCAGGGGCACCTGTCGCCATCACGACGACGAAGGCCAGCAAGGCCGTCCACGCTCGCCAGATCGATCTCGTCACCAACCGCCCCCGCGCCATTGCGCGGGCCAGCTTATCCGGATCGGCGCATCGGAAAAGACCGTCGCGACCTCTATTTCTTGCGGAACTGGTCCAGCGACACGACCTTGGGGCCATCATCGTCGCCTGACGGCCGGGGCTCGGTCGGCTTGGGAGCCTCGGCCAGGGTCACGACCGGCTCGGCCGGCATTTCGGGCGGCTCGAACTGCAGCAGGAACTTGACGCTGGGATCATAGAACCGCGTGACCGCCGTATAGGGCACGGTCAGCACCTTGGGCATGCCGCCAAACTTCAGCATGACCGAGAACAGGTCCGGCTCGACCGCCAGGTCCCAGTACTGGTGTTGCAGGACGATGGTCATCTCGTCAGGGTATTTGGCGATGACGTCGGGCGGCACGCTGACGCCCTTCGCCCGGGTCTTGAAGGTGATGTAGAAATGGTGCTCGCCCGGGATGCCGCTCGGGCTCTGCGCCCGCTCCAGCGCCAGACGGATCACGCCGCGCAGCGCATCCTGCGCCAGGGCATCATAGTTCATCTCGTCGACCGGGGTCTGTTCCGCCATCTGATCCTCAAGGTCTGCGAGCGTGACTGATAGCGGCGCAGCGCCGCGCACGGAAGACAGGTTGTCGGATAAGTGCCGGAGATTCTGTTGGCAGGCTCTCCGGCGGCCCCGCCTGAGGATCTGAACCCTCAGGACTTAAGATTCGAAATCAACCGAACCGCATTACGCGGCGAGGCGGACTTCTCCAGCGAAGTTATCGTTCGCAGTTAGAAAATGGCCCGATACGGTGGGCCAGGACGAGCGAAAGCAGTCTTCTTTACACGTCCGTCGATGCTAGTCGGCCCCGCATCTCCCCCGAAAACGAGGAGCGATTGGTGGAGCCGCCGGGAATCGCACCCGGGTCCGGTCCGCTTATTATAAGCGCGTTTATCGCCATATCCGGAGCAAGCCCCGGCAAATTCAATATAGGCGCATCGGTCCCAGGTTCCAAGGGGTGCCGCGATCAGCCCCCGCCGGTCCGCCCCGTCGCCTTGCCCGTGCCTTCGCAGACGGGGCAGGTCTCGCCGTCCGGCAAGGTGCCCACACCCTCGCATTCGGGACACAGGGTGGCGTCGTGGCTCAGGGCCGAGGCCGGATCGTCGGGCGTCAGGCCGTGATCGTCGATGTCGTGTTCGTTCATGTGAACAGAACGAGCGTGGTCACAGACGGTTCAATCCCTTCGTTCACTGCCGTCGGTTGACTCAGTTCGTTTTGGCAACGTACTCTCAATTCCAATGACAGGGAGAAGCCCGCGATGCCGGAACGTCCAGAAGTCTGCCTCGTCGTCGGGGCCGGTGACGGCCTCGGCGGGGCGCTGGCCCGGGCGTTCGCCGCCGAGGGTCTGACGGTCTGCGTCACCCGCCGCGCCAAAAGCCTGGAGGCCCTCAACGCCCTGGTCGCCACGATCGAATCCACCGGCGGCCGTGCCGTCGCTCACGGCGTCGACGCCCGATCCGAGGACGAGATGATCGCCTTGTTCGAGACGGTCGAGCGTGATGTCGGTCCGATCGGCGTCGTCATATTCAACATCGGCGCGAACGTCTATTTCCCCATCCGCGAGACCACCGCGCGGGTCTTTCACAAGGTCTGGGAGATGGCCTGTTTCGCGGGCTTCCTGACCGGTCGCGAGGCGGCGAAGGTGATGGTCCCGCGGGGCAGGGGCACGATCCTGTTCACCGGCGCCTCGGCCAGCCTGCGCGGTCGCGAGGGATTCTCCGCCTTCGCGTCGGCGAAAGCCGGCCTGCGTGCCGTGGCTCAGAGCATGGCACGAGAACTCGGGCCCCAGGGCATCCATGTCGCCCACGTCGTGATCGACGGACCTGTGGACGGGGTCTTCATGCGGTCCCTGCGTGACGACGTCGATCAGATGCTGGAGGCCGACGCCATCCTCAAGCCCGCCGACATCGCTGCCAGCTTCGTGGCCCTGCACCGCCAGCCGCGCTCGGCCTGGAGCCACGAACTGGACCTCCGCCCCTGGACCGAGACCTGGTGAGCCCCATGACCTCAAGCATCGAACTGATCTTCGATTTCGCCAGCCCCAACGGCTATCTGGCCTGGCAGGGGTTGACCCCGATCGCCGCACGTACCGGTGCCCGGATCGAACTGGTCCCGGCCCTGCTGGGCGGCGTCTTCAAGGCCACGAACAACCAGGCCCCCTTCGTGGCCTTCGGCGGCGTGACCGGCAAACTGGCCTATGAGATGCTGGAAATCCGCCGCTTCGTCCGCGACCAGGGTCTCGATCGTTTCCGGTTCAATCCGCATTTCCCCGTCAACAGTCTGCTGGTGATGCGCGCGTGGATCGCCGCCCGACGCGATGGCCGGGGCGATGCCTTTGCCGAGGCGGTGTCGCGTGCCCTGTGGGAAGAGGGTCTGTTGATGAGCGATCCGGCTGTGGTCGCCGGAGTGCTGACCTCAGCCGGTCTCGATGCGGAAGCCCTGATCGCAGCCGCAGGTCAGGCCGACGTCAAGGCCGAACTCGCAGACCTGACCGCGGCCGCCGTCGCGCGCGGTGTGTTCGGCGTTCCTACGATCTTCGTCGGCGACGAGATGTTCTTCGGCAAGGAACGGCTGGCCCAGATCGAGGCCGAACTCATACGCGCGGCCAGTCCGGCGTCTGGTTCCTGAACCAGGTCAACTGCCGCTTGGCGTAGTTCCGCGTCGCCTGGCGCGCGGCAGTCATGGCCTGATTGAGCGTCGTCTCGCCCCTCAGATGTCCGCCGAACTCCCGCACCCCGACCGCCTTCATCGCGGGCAGGGCGGGGTCCAGCCCACGTGCCGTCAGCGCCCGAACCTCGTCAAGCGCGCCCTGTTCGACCATGTCCCCGACCCGCGCGTCGCACCGGGCATAGAGGTCCACCCGATCCGGCTCGACAACCAGCGGATGATAGGTCTCGCGCGCCAGCAGCGGATGGGTTGACGCCTGCCAGTCCGACAGCGACCGCGTCGTCGCCCGTCCCACGGCCCAGGCCCGCGTCAACCGTTGCCGATCCCCCGGCGCGATCGCGGCCTCGGCGGGCGGATCCAGCGCCGTAAGCCTCAGCCGGAACGCCGCCTCGCCCTCGGTGTCGTAAAGCGCCATCGCCTCCTCGCGGGCGGCGGGCGGCACCTCGGGAATATCGGCCAGCCCCTTGGTCAGGGCCGTGAAATACAGCCCCGTCCCGCCCACGATCAGCGCCGGCCGCCTGTCTGTTTTCAGCTCGGCCAGGATCTCCAGCACCGCTCGCGACCACCGTCCGACCGACCAGGCGTCGGCCGCGTCCGCCACGCCGTACAATCGATGCTCCACCGCCGCCTCATCCTCGACCGAGGGCCGGGCGCTCAGCACCCTCAGATCGGCGTAAAGCTGCTGGCTGTCGGCGTTGATGATGACCGCATCCGTGCGGGCGGCCATGTCGAGCGCCAGCCGCGACTTGCCCGAGGCGGTCGGGCCGGCGATCAATGTGATCTGGCGATCGGGCAAATGCGTACTCGCAGGCGGTCTGTGCGGGCGATAGAAGTCCCGGACCCCGCCTGCAAGCCTGAGTACGCATGACCCATCTCGCCCCCCTGACCAAAGAGGCCGTTGTCGCCGTCCTCGACGCCATTCTCGATCCGAAGTCCGGCCAGGGTCTGGTCGCCTCAGGCGTGGCTCAGGGCCTGACCGTCGCCGCCGACCGCGCCGGTTTCGTGATCGAGGTCGCGCCCTCTGACACCGCTCTCTACGCCCCCGTCCGCGACGCCGCTGAGGCCGCGCTCAGGGCCATGCCCGGCATGGTCAAGGTCTCGGTCATCCTGACCGCCGAGGCCGCGCCAGCCGCGCCGCCCCGACGCGGCGCAAGCCTGTCGCCCGCCGCCGTCGAACAGGGCCGGCCAAGGGCTCCGGTCGCCACCGACCGCCCCGCCCATGTCGGCCGCGTCATCGCCGTGGCCAGCGGCAAGGGCGGCGTCGGCAAGTCCACCGTCGCGGTCAACCTGGCCTGCGCCCTGGCCGCGCAGGGCTTCCGCGTCGGCATCCTCGACGCCGACGTCCATGGTCCATCCATCCCGACCATGCTCGGTCTGTCGGGAAAACCCGATTACGTCGACGGCATGATCCAGCCGCACGAAGCTTTCGGACTGAAGGCTATGTCGGTCGGTTTCCTGACCAAGGCGGACGACGCCATGATCTGGCGCGGCCCCATGGCCTCCCAGGCCTTGACCCAGATGCTGACCCAGACCCGCTGGGGCACGGCCGGGGCGCCGCTGGACATTCTGGTCGTCGACATGCCGCCCGGCACGGGCGACATCCAGCTGACCCTGATCCAGAAGACCCCGCTGGACGGCGTCGTCATCGTCTCCAGCCCGCAAGAGGTCGCCCTCGCCGATGCCCGCCGCGCCCACACCATGTTCGCCAAGGTCGGGGTCCCGACGCTGGGCCTGATCGAGAACATGTCCGGCGACGTCTTCGGTCGTGGCGGTGTCGAGGCCGAGGGTGTCAGGCTCGGCATCCCCTACCTCGGCGACCTGCCTCTGGAGGCTTCCGTGCGCGAAGGCGGGGACGCGGGAAGGCCGGTGGCGGTCGTGGAACCGGACGGGGAGGCGGCCTTGAGGTTCGCCCGGATAGCCATGGCCGTGGCGAGATCCTTGGGGCTCTGAACAATTCGTCACGAGAAGGGTTTTCAAACGCAACGACCGTAGCCACCTTGGCGGTCCCAGATCACTGCAAGGCTTGCCCATGTCACTCGACGCCCTGTTCCGCCCCTTCACCGTCAAGTCCCTGACCTTGCCCAACCGCATCGTCATGGCCCCGATGACGCGGTCCTTCTCGCCGAACGGAGTGCCGACCGAGGACGTCGCGGCCTACTATCGTCGGCGGGCCGAGGGCGGGGTCGGACTGATCGTGACCGAGGGCACGGTGGTCGAGCGTCCTGCCGCCCGCAACGATGTCCAGATACCCTTCTTCCACGGTGCGGCCCTGCCCGAATGGAAGAAGGTGGTGGCGGAGGTCCACGCCGCCGGCGGAAAGATCGCACCCCAGATCTGGCACGTCGGCTCGGCCCGAGGCCAGGCCCCGGACTGGGCCCCCGAGGGTCAGGTCGACAGTCCGTCGGGCATGACCGCCCCCGGCAAGTTCAAGTACGAGCCGATGACCGAGGAAGACATCGCCGACACCATCTCCGCGTTCGGCAAGTCGGCGCGGGCCGCGAAGGAGCTGGGCTTCGACGCCGTCGAGATCCATGGGGCCCACGGCTATCTGATCGACCAGTTCTTCTGGAACGGGCTGAACGGGCGTGACGACGCCTGGGGCGGATCGACCATCGCCGACCGCAACCGCTTCGGCGTCGAGGTGGTCAAGGCCGTACGAGAGGGCGTCGGCGAGGACATGGCCCTGATCCTGCGCCTGTCGCAATGGAAACAGCAGGACTACGACGCCCGCATCGCCGGCACGCCGGACGAGATGGGCGAATGGCTCAATCCCCTGTCCGAGGCCGGGGTCGATGTCTTCCACTGTTCGCAGCGCCGCTTCTGGGAGCCGGAGTTCGAGGGCTCCGAGCTGAACTTCGCCGGCTGGGCCAAGCAAATCACCGGCAAGCCGACCATCACCGTCGGCTCGGTCGGCCTGGACGGCGAGTTCCTGGCGGCCTTTGCGGGCCAGGGATCCAAGCCCGCCTCCCTCGACGGTCTGCTGGAGCGGCTGGAGCGGGACGAGTTCGACCTCGTCGCCGTCGGTCGCGCCCTGCTGGCCGATCCGCAGTGGGTCGAAAAGGTCCGCGACAGCCGCCACGAAGACCTCAAGGACTTCACGCGTGAGGCCTTGGGCGTGCTTTACTAGGCGTCGCGTTAAAGGTGGTAAGTGGCTGGTGGTTGATGATTGAAGCCGATCGACAGCCACTAATCACGAGCCCCTAGCCACCGATCACCGCCTCATGCTCGTTGCCGTTCTCATCACCACCGCCTGGCTCAGCCTCATCATCGGGGCGCGCTATCTGCTGGTCGCCGGCGGGGTCTGGTGGCTGCTGTGGGGTCGGGCGAACGATCTCGGCCGCCGCCTCAACCGGGATCGGCCGTCGCGCAGGCTGATGCTGCACGAGGTCCGCTACTCGCTGCTGTCCACGCCGATCTACGCCTTGCCTGCCGCCATTGCCCTGGAGGCCTGGAAGGTGGGCGGTACGAAACTGTATCTCGATCCCGGCGCGTATCCGCTGTGGTGGTTGCCGCTCAGCTTCGTCCTGCTGCTGATCGTTCAGGACACCCACTACTACTGGACGCACCGGCTGCTGCATCACCGTAGCCTGTTCCCCTGGGCCCATGCAGCCCATCATCGGGCCCGCGACCCCAGCCCCTTCGCCAGCTTCGCCTTCGACCCGGCGGAAGCGGTCCTGACCGCCTGGCTGCTCCCGGTTCTGGCATTCGTGGTCCCGCTGAACATCTGGATGCTGGCGGTACTGCTGACCGTGATGACGGCCAGCGCGGTCATGAACCACTGCGGCTGGGAGCTGTGGCCCGACCGTTGGGTGCGATCAGGCCCGGGCAGCCAGTTCATCACCGCCACCCACCACAGCCGCCATCACACCCACATGAAGACCAACTTCGGCCTGTTCTTCCGCCTCTGGGATCGCCTGTGCGCGACCGATGCCATGCCCCCTGAACGGGATCAGCCCGGCCTCAAGTAGCGCGACTGCGCGGTAGGCCGACTAAGTTGCCGGCTCGACGACGACTGCCGTGCCATAGGCCAGCACCTCGGTGATCCCGGGCATGATCTCGTTGGCGTCGTAGCGCATGGCCAGGATCGCGTTGGCGCCCTCGGCCTCGGCGTGCCGGATCAGTTCGGAGAAGGCTTCCTGCCGCGCCATCTCGGCCAGCTTCACATAGGCGCCGACCCGGCCGCCCAGCATGGACTGCAGGCCGCCGACCATGTCGCTGAGCGCGTTTCGCGACCGCACGGTGATGCCGCGCACCACCCCGATGTGGCGCACGATCCGGTAGCCGCCGATGTCATTGGTCGTCGAAGTCAGCATGGTCAGATCCTTTCGAGAACGCGGAAAGTGAAGCCGTGGTCGTCTTTTTCACCCGCATCATGCCGCTCGTTCTCGGTCTCTTCAAACCGGCTTTCATCAAAGGCCGGGAACCACGCGTCGCCCTCGGGTGAGGCGTCCACCTCGGTGATGTACAGCCGTTTTGCCTTGGGCAGGACCGCCTCGAACACCTTGGTCCCGCCGATCACGCAGACCTCGTGCACATCGTCGTCGACGGCGGTCTCGCGCGCGATGTCGATGGCCTCGTCCAGGCTGGAACAGACGACGGCCCCCTTGGCCTTGCCGCTTTCCTGATAGCTGAGGTCGCGCGTCAGCACGAGATTGAGCCGGCCGGGCAGGGGCTTGAGCGGCAGGCTTTCCCAGGTCGATCGCCCCATGATGCAGGGCTTGCCCAGGGTGACGGCCTTGAACCGTTGCAGGTCGGACCGCAGCCGCCACGGCAGGTCGCCGTCCGCGCCGATCACGCCGTTCCTCCCACGCGCGACGACCAGGGCGATGGCGGGGACGATCATGGGGCAACTCCGGTAGACTGGCGCAGCGTCACCCGCTGCGCCCCTCCTGCTTAGGCGTCCGGGTCCAGCACTTTCAAGCGGAACAGCAAACCGCCGATCGCCGCGCCGACCAGCGGTGCCACGATGAACAGCCACAACTGGCCGATCGCCGTCCCGCCCGCCAGCACGGCCGGGCCGAAGCTGCGCGCCGGATTGACCGAGACGCCGGTCACCTGGATGCCGACGATGTGGATGACAGCCAGGGTGATGCCGATGGCCACGCCCGCGAACGGCCCGTGCGCCTTCTCGCCCGTGACGCCCAGGATCACGACGACGAAGATCGCCGTCATGACGACCTCGAAGATCAGCGCCGCGTGCATCCCGTATTCGCCCAGATAGCCCGGACCCCAGCCGTTCTGACCCAGGTTGCTCATCCCCGTCTTGGCGATCAGCGACAGGACGAAGGCTCCGATCAGCGCGCCGATGAACTGGGCGACCCAGTAGACGATCATGTCCCTGGCCGACATTCGCCCGGCCATGAAGGCCGCGAAACTGACTGCCGGATTGACGTGGCATCCCGACACCGGCCCGATGCCGTAGGCCATGGCTACGATGGCGAACCCGAAAGCCAGCGACACCGCCAGCTGATCGAACGGCGCGGGCCCCAGCACCGCCGCCCCGCACCCGAACAACACCAGAACCATCGTCCCGACCAGCTCGGCCGAAAACTTCTTCACCATGACGCCCTCCCGAGGCATGTCGCCCGCGATCGTGCGGACTCGCTCGTCAGGATGCGCCCGATCTTATGGTCAAGCTAGATCAGGAAACGACGTTTTCCGGCTCCAGCCAGCGAAGCCACTTCCGCGCCATCGCGGCCTCCAGATCGATGCCGACCCGGTCGCAATAGATCAGCAGCATCCCCAGCACATCCGCCGCCTCATTGCCCAGCGCGTCGGCATCCGCCGCCCCCCGCGCACGTCCCGACATCCGCAGATGCTCTGCCGTCAGCTCGCCCAGTTCCTCCTGCAGCTTCAGCAGGGCCCAGTCGCCGGAGCCCGCCTTGTCGCGATCGATGCCGTGCTCGGCCGCATAGATGTCGGAGATGCGGGCGACGTCCGCTGTAAGCGATTTCAGATGCATCGTTGTCGCTTCAGACCGCGACCGCGGCCTTGATGTGCGGCCACGGCGCGTAGTCGCTCAGCACGAAATCGGCGGCCTCGAAGGCGAACAGGTCGGGCCTCGCCGCGATTGTCATGGTCGGCAGGGGCAAGGGTTCGCGGGTCAGTTGCAGCTTCGCCTGGTCGATGTGGTTCAGATACAGATGGGCGTCGCCGAGGGTGTGGACGAACTCGCCGGGCTTCAGCCCCGTGACCTGCGCCATCATCATCGTCAGCAGGGCATAGGATGCGATGTTGAACGGCACGCCCAGGAAGACGTCGGCCGATCGCTGGTACAGCTGGCAGCTCAGCTTGCCGTCGGCGACGAAGAACTGGAACAGGCAGTGGCAGGGCGGCAGGGCCATGTCTTCAATGTCGGCGGGATTCCACGCCGAGACGATGTGGCGACGGCCGTTCGGATTGGTCTTCAGCCCTTCGATCAGCCGGGCGATCTGGTCGATGCTCTCGCCGTTCGGGGCCGCCCACGACCGCCACTGCTTGCCGTAGACGGGGCCCAGCTCGCCGGCCTCGTCGGCCCATTCGTCCCAGATCGAACAGCCGTTGTCCTTCAGCCATCCGATATTCGTCTCGCCGCGCAGGAACCACAGCAGCTCGACGATGATCGACTTCAGGTGCAGCTTCTTGGTGGTCAGAAGGGGAAAGCCCTTCGACAGATCGAACCGCATCTGCCGCCCGAACACCCCCAGGGTCCCGGTCCCGGTCCGGTCGCCGCGTTCGATCCCGTTGTCGAGGATGTCGCGCAACAGGTTCAGATACTGCCATTCCGGGTGATCAGCCGGGGAGGCTTCAATCAAGAGGTCGGCAGGGGCGAAGGCGACAGTCATGAGCGCAGGATGCCCGTGATTCGGCGACTTGGCACGCGACCGATTCGGTTGCCCACAGCAACCGTCCGGGCCTTGCTTCTGCGAAGGCGTCGGTGTGCGATCACCCCCCGAAACCGCCCCCATCCAGAAACGCCTGCTCCTCCGCTGTCGTCTCCCGCCCGAGGGCGCGGTTCCGGTGCGGGAAGCGGCCAAACCGGACGATGATGTCGCGGTGCATATGAGCGAACTTCAGCACCTCGGGCATGTCAACGGACAGGGCCACGGCGGTGTCCTGATCGGCCAGGTCTTCGGAATGCTCGAATGGGGTCACGAAGAACTGTCGCACGTCCGGATCGAAGGTCTGCGGCCAGCCGCGATCCCAGGCCTGTCGGGCGAACATCAGGCCCAGACCGTCCGTGGCGAACTGGTGCGCCGTGCCGCGAAAGCTGTTCCGGGGATACTGATCCAGCAGGATCATCAGGGCCAGGGCCCCCTCAGCCGTCTCTATCCAGTCGTCCAGCTCGCGCCGCGCGGCGGCCCAGTGCAGGGCCCGGCCGGCGTCGCGGAACTCCCGGTCGAACGCCTCGTCCTTGGCGTACCACTTTCTCGGGCCAGCCTCTTTCCAGAAGGCGACGACGGAGGAAGGCGTTATGAGGACGGTCATGACCGAGACTCTACCCAATCCGCTGCCCGTCTTCCATGACCGCGACTGCGACCTGTCGATCATCCGGGGAAGGCGTGTCGCCGTCATCGGATACGGCAGCCAGGGTCGGACCCACGCCCTGAACCTGCGGGATTCCGGCGTCACCGACATCGTCGTCGGCCTGAAGCCGGGCTCGGCGACCCGGGCGAAAGCGCAGGCCGACGGGTTTCCCGTCATGACGGCGGGTGAGGCGGCGGCCGGGGCCGACGTCGTCGCCGTCATGGTCTCCGACGAGGCCCACCGCGACCTGTATCGCGACGAGCTGGAGCCGAACCTGAGGCCCGGCGCAGCCCTGATCTTTGCCCACGGCCTGTCGGTTCGGTTCGGTCTGGTCACGCCGCGCGCCGACCTCGACGTCATCCTGGATTCGCCAAAGGGCATCGGCCCGCGCATCCGCGACCTGTACGAGGCCGGGGAGGGGGTCTTCTGCCTGTTCGGCGTGCATCAGGATGCGAGCGGCGGGGCCCATGCGCTCGGCCTGTCCTATGCGGCGGCGCTGGGGTGCGGGAGGAAGGGCATTCTGGAGACCACCTTCGCCGCCGAATGCGAAAGCGACCTGTTCGGCGAACAGGTCGTGCTGTGCGGGGGGGTGGGCGAACTGATCGACGCGGCCTTCATGAAGCTGGTCCACGCCGGCTATCCGCCCGAGGTCGCCTGGTTCGAGTGCTTCTATGAGGTCAAGCTGGTCACCGACCTGATGTACGAGCGCGGCATCGCCGGGGCCTTCACCAAGATCTCCAACACCGCCGAATACGGGGCCTATCTGACGGGCCCGCGCATCATCGGCGAACCGTCACGCGCCGCCATGGACGAGGTGCTTTCGGAAGTCCGTTCGGGTGCCTTCGTTCAGCGGCTCATGACCGACTATGACGCGGGCTCGCCCGAGCTTCTGGCGCGGCGGCGGGCTCTGGGCGAAAGGACGATCGAGGCGGTCGGCGCACACCTGGCCAGTGTGGCCTCGGCAGCGGACGACGCCTGACTGTCAGGAAGGCGGATGGCTGGGGAACAAGGACTCGAACCTTGAATGACGGTACCAAAAACCGGAGTGTTACCATTACACCATTCCCCAGCAGGTCCGGCGTCCCGCGGGCCTCGGCTCGCGGGAGGCGGTCGAATACGCCAAGGGGGCGGGGGATGCAACAGCACTTTTTGCCTTGCGCTACTTGCCTTCGGCCTGCTTGAGCGCGGGACATTTTTCGCCTCGGGGCGAAGTCTGCTTGCGAGGGTCAAACCCCGTCGCTATAAGCCGCGCCTCAAGTCGGAGTGTGGCTCAGTCTGGTAGAGCACTGCGTTCGGGACGCAGGGGTCGGAGGTTCGAATCCTCTCACTCCGACCATTTTCCTAAAGCGACGTCGTCGGGGCTGCCAGAGCCCGGGTCGCAGTTTCCACGGATCGTCAGTGGCGTTGCTGGGGCCCCAGCGGCAGCCGGATGCGGACGCCGACCCCGGCCTCGGGTGCCGTCTCGACCGTCATCACCCCGCCCAGATGCTGGACCAGGCCCATGACCAGCGCGAGCCCGTCGCCATGGACCATCTCCACCACCCCGACGCCCGAATCCCGCACGACCAGGCTGACGCCGTCGGCCGACTGGGAACAGGCCACGGCGATCGAACCCCGCCGGCTGTCGGGAAAGGCGTGACGCACGGCGTTGGAGATCAGTTCATGGGCGATGATCGCCATGGGCAGGGCGTGGCTTTCCGGGACCGCGGCCGAGGCGGCGCGCACGTCGATGCGGATCGCGTCTGCGGTGCCGGTACGCCTCCAGAAATCGACGGCGTCTTCCAGATAGCCGGAAAAATCGATCGGCCCGGCCTCGGTGATTCTGCGGTTGAGCAGGGTCAGGGCGGCGGTCACGTCGCTGAGCCAGGTCAGATGACGGCGGCTCTCGGGATCCTCGACGCTGCGCAAGCGAATCCCGACCAGGGCCTGGAGCAATTGATAGCCGCCCAGCATTCTTCGCTGGAGTTCGGCGATACGAGTTTCCGCTTCTGCGGCCATGCACCTCTCCAGGAGTTCGGGAAATCGGCGCATTTCATAGCGTGGCGAGAACCAAATCGCCAAGCGCGCGTTTCAAGTGTTCGGTAACCGACAGAGTAATGTTAACCGGCTTTCGGGGCTGTATGCCGGGGTTTCTGGACTGGGGCGAATATTGGCTGGTACAGCCGACCTGCGGGTCATGATCGTTGAAGACCAGGCCATCCTCGCGATGGAGCTGGAGATGGTGCTCACCGACGCCGGATGCGATGTCGTGGGATGCGCCATGGATCGTGCCGGGGCCTTTGCCGTCGCCGACCGCGAGCGGCCGGATTTGGCTCTGGTCGATGTCAATCTGCTGGACGGGCTGACCGGCCCCCAGATCGCCAAGCGGCTGGTCGAGGAATACGGATCCGCCGTGGTCTTCCTGACCGCCAACCCCGAACAGATCCCGGAGGGTTTCGCCGGGGCCCTGGGCGCCGTGTCCAAGCCGTTCGATGAACAGACGATCCAGGGTGTCGTCGCCTTCGCCCGGCAGTTCATCCGCCTGAAGACCGTCGGGGCACCGCCGCGCAGGTTCCGGCTCGCTCCGTGGCTGACGACGCCGCCTGCGGACGTCGCTCCGCACTGAATAGGCCTAGTTGAACAGCCCCACGGCCCAACCGGCCAGACGGTGAACGATCTCAGACACCGTCGCCCACACCAGAAAAAGATAGCCGGCGCTGAGCACGGTCCCGGCCACGCCCATCAGCACCGCGACCCCGTCCTTCTGCATCACCCCCAGGGCGAAGAAGACGATCGCCAGACCGGGCAGGGCGTCCCCCAGCGGCACCGGCAGGGCCATCATCATCGCCAGCAGGACGCAGGCGGTCCCCATCAGCACCTCGGCGACCGGCCCGTTCAACAGCGGCAGGCGCGGCCGGGTCAGGTTCTCGGCTGATCTCAGGGCGCGGATCACCGTCATCCCGCGCGGGTGCCTGCGGACCAGTCGCCGCACCCAGCGTGCAAAGTGATAGCGCGCCTGTGTGTCGCCCAGACCGATCCGGAACTCGCGTGTCAGAACCCATCGCCTCAGCCAGGCGGGGGCCGCGAAGGGGGTGGTCAGCAGCTTGATATAGGCCGCGCGGCTCACCGAGGCCTTGAGCAGCCAGCGCGGCAACCAGACCTCGTTGCGCTGAAAGGCCAGTTCCAGCGCCAGCAGGATGATCGGGGCCGCGAACACCGCCTTGCCCCCGGGGGGCCACGGCAGCAGCGCCATCAGCGCCAGGACCAGGATCAGGGCACCGATCCCCCGGTCGCCGAAGGCCTCGACCACCTCGTCCAGCGTCAGCGACGGGTTATCGCCGGCGCCGAGGTCTTCGAGCACCTGGGAAAAGGTTCGGGAGGTGGAAGGGGCGCGAGGCGAAGGCATACGACGGTCAGGAGCGGGACCCAACCGGCCCGTGCCGTCATTTAGGATCGGCGGCGTCCGCGCGCCACCCGTCCAATCGTGATCGGTGCGGGAAATTGCAAAAGGATCGCAAGCGTGGCTTCAGTCGTCGGCCCGGCCCAGGCGGCGATACAGATTATAGGCGGACACCCCGACGCAGGCTGCGCCGATGACGGCCAGAACCCAGGCGATGATGGTGATGTCGCTCGAGCCCGAATCCGCCTGTGACGCCTTGCGGAACGCCGCCATCGACATGCCGAAGGACAGCAGGCCGAAGGCGCCCATGACCAGGTAAAGGCCGGTCTCGCGCCACTCGAGCTTCAGGGGCGCATCGCCGATCATCTCGTGCCGGATCATCTGGTGCGCGCCGAGCCGCAAGGCACCGTCGTCCTCGAACAGCGGGGTGTCGCTCGATGTCGGTTCGTCGTGCGGCCAGACGAGGCGCGGCGTCGTCACCATCGCACTCTCGTCGAGCGGAGTCAGGACCAGCAGGTCTTCCGACGGCTGAGGCGCGGCGGCCGCGATCGAGGGCTGGAAGGTCGGAATCTCGATGGGCGCGGGCTCTGCGGCCCCATCGGTGTCGGCCAGTTCGGTTTCGCCCGGGGCCGGTTCGATCGGAACGGGTTTGATCAGCTCAAGGCCCGGCACGGGGGCGGTGAGACCGGGCAGGGGGCCGACGATGTCGCCGGCATAGGCCGAATAGCGCTGGCTTCCCGGAACGGTCCCGGTCGGCGACAGGCTGGTAGGCGAGACTTCGGTCTCGGTGTCGGCCCCGGCCAGGAAATCGTCGGAGGCCTGGGCCGTCGGATCGAACACGCTGGGATGATGCGGCTCGGCCAGATCGATCGCGATGAGCCCGGTTTCCAGGGGCGAGGCGTCGTCGGTGACGTCATCGGGCGGTCCCTCACCGGCGTCCAGCGTCGGGGTCGGATCGGCAGCAATTTCGTCGCCGACGATGGCGGTCGGCGTTTCGAGCACGGCAGCTGAAACGTCGACTTCGCCGGGCGAGGTCTCGACACCACCCGGACGATCGTCGGTTGCGGACAGATCGAGCGGTGCCGCCTCCGAAGGTCCGGTCTCGATTTCAGGCCCGGGCGACGCTGGTGCCGGGATCGGGTCTTCCGCTGTGGACACCGTATCGGGGCCGGTCTCGGTACCGGCCCCGGGGGTGGCCTCCGAGGCGTTGATCTGGGGCACGCTGACGAGCGGTGGCGGCAGCGGCGCTGACAGCAGTTCGGCCAGGGCGACCGGCCGGTCCGGGTCGGCGACGAAGAGCGCGCGTTCGGCGGCGCGGCGACGCATCCCCGCATCGGCCGGCGACGGGTCGGCCCAGCCGATGATGGCGTCGGCGGCCTCGCCCTGGGCTCCGTCGGTCAGGCGCGACAGCACGTCCGAGCCCTGGAACCGGTCCAGGCCGATCGAATGGACGAAGCTGGCCAGGGCGTCGAACTGGTGCTGGTTCAGCGAGGCGGGAACGCCGTTCAGGGCGGCGGCGACGGGCAGCAGATCGTATTGCAACAGCAGCTCGGCATCGCCTTCCGACACCACCCCACCTTCACGCGCCGACAGGGTATGGCCGTATCCGATGACCCAGCGGCCGTCGTCGCGGCGCACGGCGTGAGGCCGGAAGCCCTCGAAACTCTTGATCAGGATGATCCCCTCGCGGGAAATCTTCAGTCGCTGCATGACGGGTTCGGACACTGGATTGACCCAAATCGAGACGGACGCGCTCGCCCGGGGAGGGAACCAGCAAGGGCCGCGCCGCCACTATGCGCAGGCACCGATGTTCGCAAACCGAATTCCATCGGCGGCCGGCCGACCTCAGATCAGGACGATCGTCGCCAGCCCCAGGAAGATCAGGAATCCGAAGAAGTCCGTCGTCGCCGTGACGAACACCGCCGACGACACGGCGGGGTCGAACTTGAGCTTGGACAAGGTGATCGGCGTCAGCACCCCGACGGTGGCGGCGACGATCAGGTTCAGCACCATGGCCGCCCCGATGACCAGGCCGATCTTCCAGTTCTCGTCCCGGAACCAGATCGCCGTCGCCACCCCGATCAGAGGGGCCAGGATCAGGCCGTTGGCAACGCCGACCACCAGCTCGCGCATGAATGTCCGGGGGGCGTTGGAGCTGTTCAGTTCGCGTGTGGCCAGGGCGCGGACCGTCACGGTCAGGGCCTGGGTACCCGCATTGCCGCCGATGGCCGAGACGATCGGCATCAGGATGGCCAGGGCGACGATCTGCTGGATGGTGCCCTCGAACCAGCCGATGACGCTGGCCCCGATCACGGCGGTGAACAGGTTGATCGCCAGCCATGGCACCCGACCGCGCACGATCTCGGTGACCGACGAGCCCCGGTCCTCGTCGCGCACCCCGGCCAGTCGCAGGATGTCCTCGCGGTTCTCTTCCTGGATGATGTTGACGATGTCATCGACGGTGATCTGGCCGACCAGCCGCCCGGCGGAATCGATGACCGGCGCCGAGATCAGGTGGTATTTCTCGAAGATATAGGCGACCTCCTCCTGGTCCTGATCGACGGCGATGTCGTTGATCGGCTCCATGATCTCGGTCAGGGCGACGCTGCGCGCGCTGCGCAGCAGGCGGCTGATGGGCAGGCCCCCGACCGGCCGGTTCAGCGGATCGACCACATAGATGTCGAAGAACAGCTCGGGCAGGTCGTCGCCCTGGCGCCGGATATGGTCGATGGTGTCGCCGACGTTCCAGAAGGCGGGCGCGGCCATCACCTCGCGCTGCATCAGGCGACCGGCCGAGTCCTCCGCATAGCCCAGCGAGTTCTCGATCGCGGCCCGGTCGCCGGCCGGCATGGCCGACAGGACCTTCTCGCGCTGGTCGTCCTCCAGATCCTCGACGACGGCGGCGGCGTCGTCGGAATCCAGTTCCTGAAGCGCCTCGGCCAGGGTGGCGTTGGGAACGCGTTCCAGCACCTCCTCGCGGATGTTGTCGTCCAGCTCCGGCAGGGTCTCGGCCAGCAGCTCGGGCGGCAGCCACAGCACAACCACGGCCCGGTGCTCGGCCGTCAGGAAGCCCATCAGGTCGGCGACGTCGGCGGGGTGCAGGTCCTCCAGCAGCGACCGCAGCCGCATGCCCTGGCCGTCGTCGGCGGCGTCGACGACCTTTTCGACGAAGGCGGCCGTCAGGACATAGTCCTCGTCCAGCGCCTCGTGGTCCTCGATGATGACGTCAGGGTCGAGAGTGGTCTGGTCGCTCACGCGGGGGCCTCCCTCTCTCGGTGGTCTCAGCCTTGGTGGAAGCCGGTATCTATCCCTGATTCGTCGATCGATGGTGCGGTCGAAACGCACGCCATCGGCGTCGCCTAGTTGCTCATGTCACCCCAAAGGTCAAGCGCCGCAAGGCTTTGGGTGGTCCAGTCCGGCGCAGGCCGATGCCGCGCGTCCTCTTTCGGTCTGACAGGTGGACTGGGTCATGCGCCCGAAGGTGTTGACGCGGGCGGCGGCGAGGAAGGCCGTGACCTGTGACCCCACCATGCTGGACGCCATCAAGGTGGTCGGACGGCTGCTCTCGACGGCCGAAGTTGCATAACTCGACCGCCCGATCCCTTGCCGCACAAGGGATCGCACCGGATTCGAGGCCCTCGAACGCGCCCAGGGTCCAGACGGTGTCAGGATCGTCTCGCACCGGTCTTTGACATCGCCATATCGCCCACATGGCAAAAACTGTCCGGACTCCTCGGACTCTTCGGACTCTGTTTTTCAGTCCGGACTCTTCGGACTCTTCGGACTCTGTTTTTGAGTCTAGACTCTCCGCCGGACGTCAGATCGAACGGACGAAGCCGCCGGTCAGGAGCGGGTGGGCGCGCTCGCCTCCCAAGCGGACGCCTCAAACGTCTGCTATGGGGGGATAGCGAACGTCCGGATCAGCGTTCGCTGAACCGACCAAGGCTGTTCTGGAGTGGAACTGCTCAAGAGCGAGGACCGCCTCTGCAAACGTGCGGTCAGTTCCGGTGAGCGATATTGAGATGTCGCCACCCGTGAGACTGCGATTGGCGTCTGCAAGCATGGCCGCCAAACCACGTCCGGGGAACTGTGCTGGATCCCGAAGATGCAAAACGATCACATTCTGTCCCCTGGAAGCCCAGGTGGTGATATCGACTATCTCTTCCCAGGGAATGGTCTGGTCCGACCAAGACTTCGAGCGAATGCCGTCGGCCCCAATCCGCAGCCGCTCCCGGCTGTCGAACAACCGTAAGCTCCAAAGGACACCACAAAGGCCGAAGAAAACGACTGAAGACCATCCGATCATCAGGATGAGGTCAGACCAGTAACGGTCTGATGCCGGAGGGGGGCCAAATGCACCGGTCATCCATAGTCCAAGACCCACGAAGCCCGCACAGCCGAGAATGAGCGGCACAATCTTCTTGCGGGACGGAACGGCTACAAAGTCATCCATGGGGCGACCTTCGACCAAGCAGCCAATGTCCGCAACGGGTCGAAAGCGGACTGGCGGTTATGGGTGGGAAGCAGAAGTTCAGTCGTCTCGATCAAGCCAGACGTCAAAGCCTAGCGCTGATACTTCTTTCGCCACGGTAGCCATCATTTCGGACAGGCGGCGAGCCGCAAGAGCCTTCCGATCTGCGGCAGGCAGGTCATAGGAGCCGTGATCACCATAGATGCTGAGATCAATCCGAGGTATTTCCCAACCTTCGGCGACTTCAAATGTTTCTACGATGTCGATCCATGCTCCGTGAGCGTTCAACTGATCGCTGAACGCGAGAAGGGCGGATGCGCCAATGCAGCGATGTCCACGGCCTGATGACGCAGCGAGAATGGCATCATCACCGTCTGAGGGAAGCAGCATCTCTCAATCCTACGCGTGGCACCGGATGACCGCTATTGGTCGGAATCGGTCAATGGCACCGCGCCTAATAGCGGAGGTGCTGGATCGTGGTCACGAGTGGGATTTGAGGTCTCGGTATGCAACCATAGACCATGCGTAAATTGGTTTTGCTCTTTGTTGCAATGCTGGTCCCGAGTTTGGCTTTAGCTCAGGTTCCGGTCAGCCCACCGCGCTACGGAATGGCTGCAAGCCACGAGCACTCGCCCGGCGGCAGCCTGCTGATAGCCTACTCTCGTGAAATCAACGGGCGATTGATCTCCGAAAGCTATCTCATGCAGCGCGCCGGTCCTGAGGCCGAGGCAGTGGTTTTCGTTCGCCGAGCACTCGATTCCTACGACGGGCAGGAATACATCCAGTGGGCCGACAGCAGGGCTTGCAAAGACCTCATCACGAGGCTTCGCAATGCCAATCTGCTAGAGATGCCGACCCTTGTTCTGCCGCTGGATGACGCCACGCGGGAGCGAGGCCGGGCGGTTGGCATTCATCCGCCCCCCGCTGCGGACGGAGGGGGACCATATGTGTTCTGGGGGCCAGCGGTTGGTACCGGCAAGGACTTTCAAATCTCAGCCTACGCCGGGCCTTGGCATGCGTGGGCAGATGAAATGGAACTGACGCTCGGGACATGTTGGCGAGATTATCAACCGTCGATGGACCTGATGCGTTGATCGTCTGCTGCTATCGCGGGCTCTGGTGCTGAGGTCCGCAACGGGTCGCAAGCCGTCATTGTCATGCCGCCCACCAGCCAACCTTCGGTGCCGTTACGTCAGGACGAGCCCTCTGCCCGACGCGGCATTTCAGACCATTCAGACCTTTCAGACCCTGCATTTTTCGTAGC
>NZ_JAEMRD010000255.1 GCF_016463485.1 Brevundimonas sp. | reverse complement strand
GACGAGGACGGCTGGGAGGCGTTCTAAAGCAGTGTGCCCTGGGTGTTCGGGGCGGCCTCGCGCTTTGCCTTCTTGAATACGCTGGGATCGAGCCAGGGCATTTCGGGCCGTTTGCCGTCGAACAACTGTTCGATGGTCAGAATCTGCACCTTCGGATAGGTCCGCCCTCCGGCTTCGTAGAAGCCCGCCGCCGCCGCCCGCGCCACCATCGGCTTCGTAGGCGGCAGCAGGGTGACGAACAGACCCATCTGCGCGCCCTCGTGGTCGATGGTGGTGATCAGATCCTTGACCTGGGGGTCCGAGACCCCGCCGCCCTTGACCGAGACGATGGCCTTGCCCGTAACGGTCTTGGAGCCCGCCCCGTCGTCGGACGGAACCTGGAAATAGACATAGCCGTCCACCCCGCCGTCGGCGCCCTTGCGTCCGCCCTTGTAGGGCACGGCGTTGTCGATCATCGATAGGGCCCACAGCTGGAACTGGTGCTTGTCGGCCTGGGCCAGGGCCTTGGCGGCGTCCAGGTCGCGGGGCGTGCCCAGAACCTGGAACTGCGCCAAGGGAAAGGCGTCCCGCAGCCGCCGCTGAATCAGGCCGACCGCGAGGTGAGTGACGTCGATGCCGATCCAGCGCCGGTTCATCTTCTGCGCCGCATGGACCGTGGTGCCGCAGCCGCAGAAGGGGTCGAGCACCACGTCGCCCTCGTTAGACGAGGCCGCGAGGATGCGTTCGAGCAACGCGACCGGTTTTTGGGTGGGATAGCCGAGGCGTTCCTGGGCTTGCGAGTTGATAGGAGAAATGTCGTCCCACAGATTCTGCAGCGGCTTTCCTCGTCTCTCGTCGAGGAAGATTTTCATTCTAATGCGACCTTCTGCAGACTTCGGGAAGTGAAGAAGGCCTTTGGCGTCATACTCGGCCATTAGTTCGCGAGAAATTGACCAGCCGTTAGGGTGGGGTTGAAATCCCTTGTATTCATAGGTCAGATTTGGACGAGGGCTGGGGCTTCTCAAGTCGCGCGTTGTGTATCGGCGCCCGCTTTGATCTATCGATGTATATTTGCTATCGGTATGTTTTTGAGATAATTCTATGAATTGCCGGTTCCAAGTCGGTTTTTCTGTTTTGGAATAAAACAGGATAGTATCCGTTACATCGCCATATCCGGTTGATGCATCTCCATGTGAGCTAGTTCTTTTCCAAATGATTTCGTTTTTATAAAATTTCGGCCCAAACACAGCATCCAGCAGCAACTTCAGATAATGGCTCGCCGTGGGGTCGCAGTGCAGATACAGCGACCCCGTCGGCTTCAGCACCCGGTGCAGTTCCAGCAGACGCACCGCCATCATGGAAAGATAGGCCATCATGTCATTGGTCCCCAGGAAGGACCGCATGGCCGACAGCATGTTGGCGGCGTCCGAATTGCCCGATTGCAGCACCTCGGCATAGGCGCGCTCGGCCGTGACGTTCCAGTGCCAGGTGTCCTCGAACGCCTCGATCTGGCTCTGCGACTGCTCCCCGCCCGGCGCCCGAAACAGGACATTGTAGTTGGCGTTCGAGTTGAACGGCGGGTCCAGATAGATCAGGTCCACGCTCTCATCGCCCACATGCTCGCGCAGTATGGTCAGGTTGTCGCCGTAGAACAGCGTGTTGTTGGTCGGCGTCTGGCGCATGAATCCCCCGGCTGCGTCCTTTTCCCCCGCTTCGCCCCAGGGTGGCAAGGTCCGATGGGACACGTTGGGGCGAGGTCGGCTGCATAATGTGGCGGCGCCTCTTCTGACGGTCGGCCGTAGAAATCATCGCCTCTGACCCCTTGCGGATCGGACGCGCCGTCTATCTGTTACGCATCCTGAACGACCCGTCCCCTACCCC
>NZ_JAEMRD010000155.1:424-7343 GCF_016463485.1 Brevundimonas sp. | reverse complement strand
CTCGGTGCCGGGAGTGGTGGCTACATACGTACCTCGATCGCTTGGAGAGTTCCCACCGGTCAGACCTCGTCCCCCCCTCCGTCACGGCCCGAAGACGGGCCGCGCCACCTCCCCATCGCTTCGCGACGGGGAGGAGAAAGACACCACGGTCTACGCGTGAACGCGCGCGCTATTTCTTCTCGCCGCCGCCGCCTTCGCGCGGGCCGTCGCTGCGGCTGCGCTTGTTGAGGAGGACCGACAGGGACTGGCGGTCGGCGGGGCTCAGGGTGGCGAACAGGGGGACGACGTCGCGTTCCATCCGTTCGCGGCCCCGGATCTCGGCGGCGCGGGACTGGTCCAGCAGGGCCGCGACCTTGGCCGGGTCGCCGTTCGGGGAGGCGGCCAGGGCGATGGCGGCCTGGCGGGCCTCGCGCGAGGCCTGGAAGTCGGGTCGGGCCGCCTGGGCGGCGGTGCGGAAGGTGGTGCGGACGCGGTCGCGGACGGCGGGATCGAGGCCGTCCATGATCTGGCGGAAGCCGGGCCGGCCGGGTTGCGAGGGCGCGCCGGTGCGCTGTTCGACCTTTTCGCGCGTGACCCAGGCCGCGACGCCGCCCGCCAGGCCGAAGACATTCAGTGCGACCGACAGGGCCAGGGCGATCTTGAGGGTACGGCTGGTCATCCCAGCACCTCGGTGTCGTCGACGACGCCGGACATCGACTGGGAGATGACGGCGTCGGTCTGGTCGTCAGCGGTCAGATGACTGGTCAGATTGACCCCGGCGACGACCCCCGCGCAGGCCGCCGCGGCCCAGCCGGCGGCGAACCAGACCACCAGCCGATCCCAGATTCGACGGGCCTGTTTCGGCGTCAGTCCGGCCGCGATGGCAGAGGCCAGGACCCGGTCGCGCAGGGCGGTCGAGACGACCGGACGTGCCGAGGCGTCCAGCACCGCGTCGATCCGGTCAGCGTCGGCCAACAGGGCGCGTGCAGAGGCATCGTCGCGCGCCACGACCTGACGCGCCGTCTCGCGCTCCGCTTCGGGCCAGCGACGCAGGTCGGCGCCGTAGGCCTCGGTCAGAGCTTTCAACCGGTCGGTGTTCATCGTCATCCTCGTTCAGTCCCCTGACGGCCCGCGGGCCCGAGGTCCGCCAGGGTTTGTCGCAGGGTGCGGCGACCGCGCGACAGCAAACTTTCCAGCGCCTCTACGCTGACCTCCATCAGAGCGGCGGCCTCGATATTGCCGAGCTCCTGATAATGACACAGCACGATCGCCTCGCGCTGACGGTCCGGCAACCGCTTCAGCGCGCCATCGACCCGGGCACCCAGTTCGGCGCTGAGCAGACCCTGATCCGGGGCGGGCCCGTCGTCGGGACGATCGGGCGGAGCCTCGGTCGGCACCTCGCGCCGCCGTCGCAGCCGGTCGTAGCAGAGGTTGAGACCCACCCGATGCAGCCAGGTGTCGAACCGCGCCTTGCCAGGCGCCCATCGTGGTGCCTGTTTCCAGGCCCGGAGCATCGCTTCCTGCGCCACATCCTCGGCCTCGACCGGATCGCCCAGCATCCGTTGCGCCAGGGCCAGCATGCGCGGGAGCTTTCGCGCCACCATGGCCTGGATGGCCGCGGGATCGCCCTGACCCACGCGGCGCACCAGATCCTCGTCGGGGTCGGCGCTCAGAGCCAATCCGGCCTCTTCCTCTGTCCGGGGCTGGAACCGGCGACATCCGGGCCTCCCGCTGCATCCTGACTACTCCGAAGCGGGGGCGGAAGGCGATGGCGGAACGGCGGGGGCGTGCATCTGGCGGTGCATGGGTCGGTTCATGCGCTGAGCCATGCGGCCCTGACCCATGCGGTGGGGGCCCATGCGATGGGCACCCATGCGATGGGCGGCGCGACCCATGCGATGACCGGCCATGGCGCGGCGGCCCATGACCTCGGGCGCGGTCAGGAAGCCGTCACTGTCCTTGTCCAGACGGGTGAAGTTGGCGGCGGCGCGGGCCTGGACGTCGGCGATGACGACGGCGGCCGGCCGGGCATCGGGGCCGCGGCCCGGCGTCCGGTTCATGCGGCGTTCTGCGCGCTGGGCCCAGCGGGCACCGCCGGGGCGTGCATTGTGCATGCGTTCGGCGCGACGGCCGTCGCCCCGGCGCGCCTGACGGGGCGCTTGGGCGCGGGCGGTGCGGGCGGAGTCGAACTCGGCACGGCTGATCTCGCCGTTCCTGTCGGCGTCCAGGCGGTCGAAGCGGGCGGCGGCGCGGGTGGCGCGCATGGCCTGGCGCCCGGCCTGACGTTCGGCGGCCGTGACCTGGCCGTCGCGGTCGGTGTCCAGCGTGGTGAGGCGGGCCGTGCGGGCCTGGACGAACTCGGCCTGGCTGATCTTGCCGTCGGCGTCGGGATCGAGGCGGGCCTGCCGGGCCGCGGTCGGTCCCTGAGGTGCGGGGCTCTGGGCCATGGCCGATCCGGCCAGAAGGGCGGCGAGCGACACCGCGGCCACGCCGGCGAAACCAAATCTGCTCATCTGCAAGTCTCCCATGGGTCCATGACCCGATTGCCCACCTGTTCCGTTCAACGACGGATCGACGACGAATCCGTCGCGGGGCCTATTGCGGGGCGGGCAGGACGGTGTCGAAGGCCGCGCGCGCCTCGCGACGGGTGCGCTCCAGGCGCGCGATCAGGGCCTCGAAACCGGCCTCTCCAGCAGCCTCGGCCAGACGCCGACGGAAGGCGGCGGACTCCGTGTCGGGGTCCGGCTTGTCGTCGAAGGCGACGGCGAACAACTGACCCAGCCGCTGTTGCAACCGCCACGCCTCGGCAAGGGCGGGATCTTTCGCCAGCTGGTCGAGGGTGCGCACGGTCAGGGGGGCACCGGACGCCGCCGCCTGAAGCTGGCGGTACTGGCCGACGAACTCGGCATCGACGAGGCCACCGGGCGAGAGCTTCAGGTCCCAGAAGCCGGACGCGCGGCGCTCGCGCTCCATCAGCGACCGCATGGCGCGGATGTCGGCGGCGACGTCGACACCAGGACGGGGCCGACGCAGGGCCGCCTCGATCCCAGCGGTGACCCGGGCGCCGAAATCCGGGTCGCTGGCCCAGGCGACGCGGGCGCGGGTCAGGGCCATGTACTCCCAGGTCGCGGCCTCGGTCGCGTAATAGTCGGCGAAGGCCGAGAGCGGCACCGACACCGGGCCTTTCGACCCCGAGGGCCGCAGCCGCATGTCGACCTCGTACAGACCACCCTCGGCGGTATGGGCCGACAGGGCCGAGATCAGCCGCTGGGTGAACCGGATGTTGAACACGTCGGCGGTCCAGCCCTTCGACGCCGAGGTCGCCTCGGGCGGTGCGTCATAGACGGTCATCAGGTCCAGGTCGGAGCCCGCCGTCATCTCGCGCGACCCGGCCTTGCCGAGTGCGATCACGGCCACCGCGCCCGGCATGGCACCGCCCAGACGCACGGTTTCGGCGAGGGCGGCGTCGGCCAGGGTGCGCATGACGGCGTCAGCCAGGTTGGTGAAGCCCAGACCCGCCGCCTCGGGTCCGATCCGGCCGGTCAGGGTCTGGACCCCGATGCGGAACTGTTGCTCGCGATGCAGGCGGCGCACGGCGTTCATCGCCCCCTCGAAGTCGCCCGCGGCCCGGGCCTCGGCCTCCATCTGGTCGAACAGGCCGGTGTTGGGGCCGAGCGGGGTCTGGAAGCGGGCGTCCAGCATGGAATCAAGCGCCGCCGGATAGCGGCCGAGCGTGCGGGCCAGACGCGGCGCAAACGCCATGACGCCGACGATCATCTCGAACAGCTGGGGCTGGTTCAGGAACAGGGCCTGAACCTGGACGCCCGAGCTCATGCCCGAGAAGAAGACGCCGAAGCGGCGGAAGGCGGCGTCGGGGGCACCGGTCGCGGCGACGGCCTCCAGCAGTTTGGGGGCGAGGCGGGTGAACAGCTCGCGACCCCGCGCCGACCGGGTCGCGCCGATCCGGCCGTGGTGCCAGCTGCGGATGGTGTCGGAGACGGAAGTCGGCTCGGTGAAACCCATGCGCGACAGGGTCTTGAGCGTCTCGGGGTCGTTGTCGACGCCGGTGAAGACCAGACTGCCCCAGGGCGAGGACAGGTCCTCCTCGCCTTCGAACAGTTCGCCGTAGCGACGATTGACCCCGACCAGCAGGGCCTCGACCCCGGCGTCGAAGGCGGCCAGGTCGCCCTCTCCGGCCAGGGCGGCGACGGCGGCGCGGCGGGCGCCGTCCACCGGCAGGGAATGGGTCTGTTCGTCGTCCAGCATCTGGACGCGGTGTTCCATGGCCCGAAGTTCGCGATAGGCCTGGGTCAGCTCCCAAGCCACCTCGATCGGAATATGGCCGGCCCCGGCCAGGGCGGCCAGGGCGTCCTCGGTGCGAGGGCAGCGCAGCCGGGGGTCGCGACCGCCGAGAATCAACTGTTGAGTCTGGGCGTAGAATTCGATCTCGCGGATGCCACCCCGGCCCAGCTTGAGGTTGGCGCCCATGGCGACCATGCCTTCGCCGGTCTTGTGGACGTGGATCTGTCGCTTGATCGACTGGATGTCGAGCACTGCCTGGTAGTCGAGGCTGCGGCGCCAGACAAAGGGGGTCAGGGCCACCAGGAAATCGGCAGCGGCGTCGGGGTCGCCGGCGACGGCGCGGGCCTTGATGAAGGCGGCCCGCTCCCAGTTCTGGCCGACCGATTCGTAGTAGGCGAGGGCCATGGGGGTCGCGACGACCGGCGGGGTCGATGACGGGTCGGGGCGCAGACGCAGATCGACGCGGAAGACATAGCCGTCTGCGGTGCGCTCCGACAGCAGGGCGGCCAGGGCCTGGGCCGCGCGGTTGACGAAGCCTTGGGCCTCCACGCCGGGGGCCAGGGCCGGTGCGAGGATGTCGGGGTCGAAGAACAGGCTGAGGTCGATGTCACTGGAATAGTTGAGCTCGTCGGCACCGTGCTTGCCCATGGCCAGGACGAACAGGCCGGGGATGGGGCCGCCGGGGTCGTCAGGAGCGGAGACCAGCCGGCCCTTGTCACGCTGGTCGTGGGCCACGGCGCACAGGGCGCGGTGGGTGACGGCGTCGGCGAAGCGGCTGAGGGCGCCGGTGACCCTGTCCAGATCCCAGACGCCGCCGAGGTCGGCCAGGGCGGTCAGCAGGTGCAGTTCAGCCTTGAGCAGGCGCAGGGGTTTGCGGGCCTCGTCGGCACCGCCGGTCAGTGCCTCGGTTTCGGCGAGGATCTCCGCCAGCCGGGCGTCGGGATCGGCCTCGAGGATGGCCTTCAGCCGCTCGGGCCAGCGCCGCGCGATGCCGTACAGATAGGGCGAGGCGGCGAAGACCGGCTCCAGCGCCAGCCAGGCCCGGTCGAACAGGGCGCGCCACCTGGCGGTGTCGGCGGCGTCGGCCAGACGGACATGGGCCCGGGCGGCGACCTCGATGTCCAGCACCGGTCCGCAGGGGACGAGACGATCGACGAGCGGGCCGCTCACGCGATCGACCCGGTCGCGGGCGGCAGGACGAGGGCTACGCGCAGGCCGGGGCCGAAGCCGCCATAGGCACCGGGGCCTTCGTCGAGCTGGACGCGGCCGGAATGGGCCTCCAGCACCGCAGAGACCAGAGACAGGCCGAGGCCCGATCCGGCCTCGGTGCGGCTGTTGTCGAGGCGGACGAACCGATCGATGACGCGGCCACGGTCGGCCTCGGGCACGCCGGGGCCGGTGTCGGTGACCGAGTATTCGATGTCGCCCGAGGACCGCCGACGCGCCCTCAGCATCACGGCACCGCCGCTGGGCGTGTATTTGATGGCGTTGTCGATGACGTTGGCCAGGGCCTGGGCCAGGAAGGGCTGGTTGCCCTCGATCATCAGACCGCGCTCGATCTCGGCCGAGAATTCCAGCCCCTTGTCCTCGGCGGCGGGCTCGTAAAGCTCGGCCATGTCGGCGGCGAGGTCGGCAGCGTCGAACACGACGGGATCGGGCGCGCCCCCGGCCTGAAGCCGGGCGATGGCGAGCACGGTGTTGAAGGTCTTCAGCAGGTGATCGGTCTCGGCCAGGGCGACCTCCAGGGCCTCGACGCCCGAGACCTTGCCGGAATCGGCGTCGATCAGGGCGACCTCCAGCTTGGCCCGCATCCGGGTCAGGGGTGAGCGCAGGTCGTGGGCGACGGCGTCCCCGGCGTGACGGATCGAGGCCATGGAGGCCTCCAGCCGGTCCAGCATCCCGTTCAGGCCGCGCCCGAGCTCGTCGAGCTCGTCGCCGGAGGTCCGGACCTGGGCGCGGGCCTTGAGGTCGCCTTCCTGCACCGCCGTGACGACGCGGTTGAGCCGGCCCATCGAGCGTTCGACATTGCGGCTGATCAGCAGGCCCCCGCCGGCGCCCAGGATCAGCACCAGTCCCATGGCCATCCACAGGGCCTGCGTCAGGCGGGCCAGATAGGCCTCGGTATCGCCCATGGATTCGCCGACGAACAGCCGCTCGCCGCCGCTGAGCTCCATCTCCACGCCGAAGCCCTGGGGCCGCTTGACCCGGCCTTCGGGATCGACCTCGGTGAGGCGAAAGGTGTCCCACTGCCCCTCGGTGGCTCCGGGCGCGGCGGCGATGGGCGAGCTGTCGAGGTTGGCGCTGATCTTCTGGCCGGTCTTGTCGGTCAGGAAATACAGATAGCTGCCGCCCCGGCTGATCCGCTCGATCAGGGCGACGTTGAGGGCATCGACGCCCCGGGCGTTATAGACGGCCGTCAGACTGTCGGCCTCGACCTGGACCTGAGACTGCGCGCGCGCCTGTGCCTCCTGGGCCGACGCCACATAGACATAGGCCAGGATGGCGCTTGCCGCCGTGGCGAACAGCGCCAGGAACAGCAGCGTCAGCCGGAACGGCGTGCGGCGGAAGAGGGAGGGGAGTTTCACTGCGTTACCTCTCCCTCCCCCTGCGGGGGAGGGGGGTCGGAGCGCAGCGGAGA
>NZ_JAEMRD010000155.1:0-414 GCF_016463485.1 Brevundimonas sp. | reverse complement strand
GGCAATGCGCACGGATGTGCTGGATAACGCGCGGCAGTTCGTCTCTGATCATCAGGTTCTGATACCGCAAGGTCAGCAATCCTTCCCGGGCCAGGACGGCGTCGCGAACACGATCCTTTCGAGCGCGACCTTCGTCGTCATGAGAGCTGCCATCGACTTCGACAATCAGACCGCGGTCCCAGCAGAAGAAGTCGAGATAATAGCCTCGAAGCGGGGCTTGGCGTCGGAAATGAAATCCTTCGTGTCGCAGCTCTCTCAGCGCGACCCAGAGCCGCGCCTCAGCGGGGGTGAGAGCCTTTCGCATCGCGCGGGCCCTAGCGATGATCGCCATGTCGCTTGCCCTCAAACAGCGCCGGTGCATTGCCTTGCCCTCCCCACCCGGCCGCTGCGCGGCCTGCCCTCCCCCGAGGGGGA
>NZ_JAEMRD010000154.1 GCF_016463485.1 Brevundimonas sp. | reverse complement strand
AGGTCGGCCGCTGTGGTGCAGAGCCTGCTGCCTGGCCCGCCGGTGCCGGAGTCGTCTGGCTCGGCTGGGGCGCTGTCGGCGTCGCCGCGGGGGGTATGGCGGGCAGGTCCGGATAGGGCAGGCCCTGGGTCTCGGGCAAAGGCGTCGGCGTCACGGGTGCGGCCGGAGCGACCGGCGCGGCCTCGACGGCGATCGTGTCCGGTGCGTCCAGATCGTCGCGGATGAAGGCCCACGACCGCCGGTCGGCACAGGCACAGGCCTTCAGGAACCCTTCGCGGTCGCGCCAGATGACCAGAGGCCAGGTCGGCTTGACCCCGGCATCCCGCATCAGGGTGTCCAGCCGGGCGACGAACTGTCGGCTGGCGTCCACCACGGCGCTGCGGGCCAGGTTGCCGTCGGCGGGTGCGATGCCCTCGGCCTTCCAGCCTGCGCCCGGCGTATCCGCCCAGCGTCGGTACAGGTTCCAGTCCCGGTTCAGCCACAGCTCGGCGATCGTGGCTCGTTCGGCCGGCGTCGACTGGGGGGCCCCTTCGCGGTCGGAGCGGGCGAACATCAGGACGCGGACATCGGCCCCGCCGGCGCGCAGTTTCTCGGCCTCTTCGGCCTCATACGCCTGGGTCGAAGCATTGCCGCGATAGCCGATGATATAGACGGGCTGGTCGCCGCCGCCCGGCGACACCCACGACGCCTCATCCAGCAGCCGCTGGATCTCGCCCTGGTTCCGGGCGATCGTGACCGGCTGGAACCGGGCATAGAAGTGGTCGTAGGCCAGGTATCCGCTCACGGCCAGGACAAGGCCGATCACGACCGCCAGGCCAGACCAGATCAGGAAACGTCGCATACGACAGGCGGCTCCAGCTTGAGCATTCGGGCCAAGGTAACGCCTCGTAGCGAAATCGGTCGCGCAAGAACACCGCAGGCGCGAATGCAACTGTGACTGTGGCGGGGGTTCCGATCAGGGGTCGCCACCCCATATGGCGTCCATGACCACCCTTTCGATCCTCGATCTCGCCCCGGTGCCGCAAGGCTCGGATGTGTCGCAAGCGCTCGCCAACACGATTGATCTGGCCCGCCACGCCGAGCGGCTGGGCTTCAACCGCTACTGGCTGGCGGAGCACCACAATATGGCGGGCATCGCCTCGGCCGCGACTTCCGTGGTGATCGGGGCCGTGGCGGCGGCGACCAGGACGATCCGGGTGGGGGCCGGCGGTGTCATGCTGCCGAACCATGCCCCGCTCGTCATCGCCGAACAGTTCGGGACCCTCAACGCCCTTCACCCCGGACGGATCGACCTGGGGCTGGGCCGCGCGCCGGGATCGGACATGGCGACGGCGCGGGCCTTGAGACGCACGCTCCAGGGGGACGTCGACAACTTCCCTCAGGATGTGATGGAGCTGATGCACTGGTTCGCCCCGGCGACCGAGGATCAGCGTATCCGGGCCAACCCCGGCGAAGGTCAGGACATCCCGGTCTGGATCCTGGGCTCATCGACCTATGGTGCCCAGCTGGCGGCGCATCTGGGCCTGCCCTACGCCTTCGCCAGCCATTTCGCCCCGTCAGAGATGATGGCGGCGATCCAGACCTATCGTCAGACCTTCCGCCCCTCGGACCGGCTGGCCAAACCCTATGTGATGCTCGGCTTCAACGTCTTCGCGGCCGGGACGGACGATCAGGCGCGGCTGTTGTTCAGCTCGGTCCAGCAGGCCTTCGTCAACCTGCGCTCCGGCCGTCCGGGCAAGCTGCCGCCGCCGGTGGAGGGCTATGAGCAGGGGCTGGGAGACGCCGAACGCGCCATGATCGCCCAGGCCCTGGCCTGTTCAGCCGTCGGATCGCCGGCCACGGTCCGGCGCGAGATAGACGCCTTCGTCGCCCGAACCGGGGCCGACGAACTGATGATCACCAGCCAGATCTGGTCCCACGCCGATCGTGTCCGCTCGCTGGAACTGCTGGCCGATGCGATGGGTGGGCTGGCGATGGCGGCCTAATCCGCTTTCGGCGGCTTGGGCTTGGCGCGGGACTTGCGAGGCTTCTTCGGCCTTGCCGGTGCCGCGATCCGGACCTCGACCGGCCGGGGCGGCGAAAGCTGGAGTTGTCGCCAGGCCATGCCCAGGTCGATGGCCGTCTCGACATCGTTGGCGAAGTCCGGGCCGCTGCGTTCCGCCAGCCGGGTGCGCAGCATGTGACAGTCGCGCAGCATGAGCGACGCCTCTCGAAGGTCCGGCGGACTGTCCGGCTGGTCGCCGATGTCCTCCAGCGAACCGAACCGCCAGCCCGAACCGTCCTTCTGGGCCAGGACCAGGGCCCAGCGTTCCTCGGCCGTCAGATCGTCGGCCAGATACCGCCAGCCGGTCGCCCGGGGCGACCGGGCGTATTGACCAGGCCGTGTCGGCAGATCGTGGGCGGCGTAGACGGCCAGGGCCCCGGCCTCGATCTCGGACAGCAGACGTGCGGCGGGGCTGTCGTCGGGTGTCCGCTCGCGGCGCGGTGCCCCCTGCCACGGATCGCTGACAGACGCCTCGGCACGGCGGCGCCGCGACCCCGGCCAGGCCCATGGAATGCGCGGCGGCCGCCAGCCCATCGCGCTACTGGTTCAGGGTGTTGGTCACCGAGATGTCGTAGATCACCCGCGTGAAGGTCTGGACCAGGGTGAAGAATTTGCTCAGTTCCGCCGAGTCCGAGTTGGGGACATACAGGATGTCGTCCGGCTGGATCATGAAGTTGTTGGCGGTGAAGAAGCCGGTCCCTTCCTCGAGGTTGAGGCGGTAGACGACGGGCACACCGCGCGGCAGCGCCGGTTGGGTCAGGCCAATCGCCTGGGCGACCTCGGGCCGCTCGAAGCGGAAGACCAGGACCGAACGCGCATTGGCGATGGTGGAGTTCAGCCCGCCGACGCGGCTGAGGGCGCCCGCCAGGGTCAGGGGACCGGCCGCCATCTCGACCTGTGAGATCGCGCCCAGGGCCCCGAACGTCGAATAGCGACGGGGACGGTAGGTCAGGTTCACCTGGTCGCCGCGTTGCAGGCGGATGTTCTCGCCGAACTCGGTCGTGACCACGCCGAGCGGTGCCGTATAGGTCCGGCCGTCACGCTGGATGTTGACGATCACATCCTCGGGCGTGCGGGTCGAACCCCCGGCGGCGGCGATGATGTCCAGGATGGAGTTGGCATTGCCGGTCAACAGGGCCCGGCCGGGCTGGCGCACCTCGCCCAGAACGGTGACGGTATTGTAGGCGTTGTTGGCCACGGAGACGACGACCTGGGGGTTGCCGACCTTGCCGCGAAGCGCGCGCTGGATGGCCTGACCGGCCTCGGTGGCGCTCAGACCCGCGACATTGACCTGTCCGGCATAGGGGATGGTCACGGCACCCGCCGAGTTGACCACGATGGCGGGCAGGTTCTGGTTGCCGGGACGGATGTTCTCGCCGCCTGATCCGCCACCGAACAGGGTGCCGCTGGGCTCCAGAATGGCGACGGCCAGGGTATCGCCGGGACCGATCATTCCGCCAGCCGCAGGCTCTGTCGCATCCGTCAGAGAGCCCAGGAACTGGGAAGGCTGGGCCTTGATCCGCTCGGTGAGCGCATAATCCAGATCGACGATCACATAATTGGCCTGATCGGCCGACGCGCCGCGGGCGACCGCGCGGCCCGAGGGTCCGTCGCGCGGCAGGGTCGAGCACCCTCCGAGGATGGCGACGAGCGCCAGGATCGAGACGGTGCGGGTCAGGGCGTTGGGCATGGTCATACGCCAGTGATTACCGGCCTTTGCGGCCTGGAGCCAGACCCCGCGAGATGATTCGATCGGTGACGAGACCCGCAGGCCTCACACGGCGACGAGATCGCGGTTCAGCCCTGTCCGTTCCTCGACCAGACGGAAGTGGTCCGTCCAGGTCGGGGCCCGATACGGTGCAGCCAGGGGGCGGACCCGGGTCGCCTTTTCCAGGGCGGCCAGCCAGCCCAGTCCGTCCAGCGGATCGATCAACTGGGCGTGGGGCACCAGTTCGCGGTGGGCGGGGATGTCCGAGGCGATCAGGGGCACGCCCAGCGCACAGGCCTCTACTGCCGGCAGGTCAAAGCCTTCGACCGACGACGGCGCGAGCACCGCCTGGGCGTTGTTCATCAGGGTGGCGAGCGACGCGTCCGGCAGGTTGGCCGACTGATGCACCAGGCCCCGAAGATTGGGCGAGCGCTCGAGGTGATCGAGAACCGCCTCGTTCTCCCATCCGTAGCGGCCGACCAGCACCAGTTGCGGCGTCGCAGGCCCCATCCGCTCCTGCAACCGTCTCCAGACGGTCAGCAGGAAGGCCAGGTTCTTGCGCGCCTCGATCGTGCCGACGTGGACGAAATAGGGGCGGGGCGGCGCGGCCTGGGGCTTGGCCACGAACACCGATTCCAGGCCCAGATGCACCGCGTCGATCGGCGGCGCCGAAACCCGCTCGAAGGCGGCGAACCGCAACAGCTCCTCGGCCGTGTACTGAGAGTTGACGATGATCCGCGACGCGTATTTCAGCGCCGTCAGCACCCGCAGCCGGTGTTTGGCACCGTCGCCGGGACGGCAGAACTCGGGATGGGTGATCGGGATCAGGTCATGCAGCAAAACGACGCTGGGGATGGCGCGCGCCTTCAGCGAGGTCAGGATCTGTGGCGTGTTCAGGCTGGTGTGGCCGACGTTGAAATAGACCCGGCTCGGCGGCAGGTCCAGCATCCGGCGGGACCGGAAGAACTGTTTGAAGACCCGCAACTGGCGACGACGACCCTTGTCGCCGCCCGAGCTCGACGGCGGTGGCGGCGGAGCGCCGATGACCGACTGGGCGGCGGGTCTCTCTGAGTTCAGGGCTGCCAGAAGCCGGGTCGCATTGCCGGTCAGGGCGTGCTCGGCGTCGAGACCTGTCCAGCGCGCCCGCAGCGTTTCGACGCAGCTCCGGAACCAGGCGTCGTCAACGGCGACCAGTTCGTCGTGCTTGGATCGCACCGGGATCATCTTGAGGTCGGGCCGGGCCAGCAGCCATTCGGCGTAGGCCAGACAGACCCGATCGACGCCCGTCGGCGCAGTACGCTCGGTCCGGCTGATCAGCCGGCTGGCGTCGAACAGCACGCCCTCGATCATGATACGCCGACCTGACTGCAAGACCCGTGAGACCCGAACGGGTAGAGGCGGATTACCGGCCTCGCTGTAACGGACAACCGCCGGGCGACTGGATACGCTCGCGAACGCCCGTGGCGCGAAGGGCAGACCTTGTCCAAGAATTCCCCGTTCCGTCCGTTGCGTCGGGTGCCCGTCCGGTCTGTACCGCGAGCCTTCTGACTGGCGTAACCCCTTGTCGGGGAACGGTCAATCGCGGCGTCCTGACGGTTTCCGATCACGAGACGTAGCCTGCCTGCATCAGTTCGGCGACATGGATGATGGCCACGGGTCGGTCACTCTCCATCACGAACAGGGTCGCGATCTTGTTGGCCGCTAACAGGTCGACGACGTCGCTCATCCGCTGGTCCGGGTTCACGGTGATCGGGGTCCGGCTCATGATGTCGGCGGCGGTGATGCTGGAAATATCGTTGGAGAAGGCGCGGCGAACGTCGCCGTCCGTAATCATTCCGGCCAGGGCCCCCTCTGCGTTGAGTACGGCCACAGCCCCCTTTCGACCGGCGGTGATCGTGGCCACGACGTCGGCGAAGGAGGCGTCCAGCGGCACGCTGGCGGGTGGGGCGTGATTGTCGCCCATCCATTCGCGCACGCTCTGCAAACTCATGCCCAGGGCGCCGCCGGGGTGATGCAGGCCGAAATCGGTGGCGGTGAACTCGCGCCGGTCCATCAGCACCATGGCCAAGGCATCGCCCAGCGCCAGGGTCATCAGGGTCGATGTGGTCGGTGCCAGGCCGTTGGGACAGGCCTCGGCGACATTGGGCATGATGAGCGGCACTGCGGACATCCGCGCCAGGAAGCTGGAACTGCGCTGGGTCATGCCGATGACCGGGATGCCGGCGCGCTGGCAGAAGATCAGGGGATCGCGCAGTTCGCGGCTTTCCCCCGACGCCGAAATGGCCAGCAGGGTCGTGTCGGACCGCAGCATTCCCAGGTCGCCGTGGCTCATCTCGGCCGGGTGCACGAAAAAGGCGTTGGTGCCGGTCGAGGCCAGGGTCGCGGCGATCTTGCCGCCGATGTGGCCGGACTTGCCGATGCCGGTGACCACCACATAGCCGGGCCGCGACAATATGACCTCGCAGGCGCGGGCCAGGGAGGCATCGATCGTCCGCTCCAGGGCCTGCAAGGCCTCGATATTGAGCTGCATCACCTCTCGCGCCCGGCCCGTCATGACGGCGATGTCGGCGGGCGTTGAGTGAGGAAGTTCGGGCATAGTCGAGGCATCCTGACCGAGGCCGTCGCCCCGTTCCGGGCCCGGAATTGCCCCAGATCGGCGCGCGGCACAATCCTACGGAAAGTCGTAGTCCAGCAAAGCTCGCTGAACGGCCAACCTTTGCCGTCGTGGCGCGTTGGAGTGTGCAAGGGGACTTGAAGATCATGGGAGATCCAATGCCGAACGCCGAAAGTCGTGCGCCCGATGCCGCGTCCACGGGGCTGCCTGCCCTGACGCCTCCGCCGGTGCGGTTCGATCGGCTGGCCCTGTTTCTGGACATGGACGGCGTCCTTGCGCCACTTGCCGAGACCCCCGACGCGGTCGGCCCCGTGACGAGGCGTTCGGCGGTGCTGCGCCGTCTGGATGAACGCCTTCAGGGTCGTCTGGCCATCGTCAGTGGTCGCACCCTGTCCGAGATCGACCGGATCAGCGCGGCCGGACCCTTGGCCGCATCCGGGGTGCATGGGCTGCAGCGGCGTCGGCGGGACGGTTCGACAGTCATCGCGCCGGCCTCGCCCGGCATTGCGCCCGCGACTCGGGCCCTGCGCGCCTTCCAGGACGAGCACCCGGAGGTGATCGTCGAGGAGAAGGGCGTCTCGGTCGGGCTCCACTATCGTCAGGCCTCCGAAGTCGGTGAAGCCGCCCTGGCCCTCGCGCGTTCTGTCGCCGCTGAACATGGGCTGTCGGTCCAGCCCGGCGTCATGGTGGTCGAGTTGAAGACGCCCGGGTCGGACAAGGGTTCGGCGATCACTGCCTTCATGGCCGAGCCGCCGTTTCAGGGCGCGACCCCGGTGATGCTCGGCGACGATCTGACCGACGAGAACGCGTTTCGTGCCGCGACGACCCTGGGGGGCTTCGGGGTCTTGGTCGGGCCGATGCGGGAAACCCTGGCCAGCCACGGCCTTGCGACCGTGGACGCCGTCCTGAGCTGGCTGGAGGCGGTCGCCGACGGCATCGATGCCTCTGCCGAGGAGAAGGCGGCATGAGCGGTATGGTCCCCCTCCGCCCCAACCTGGACCTGGCCCCCATCGGCAACTGTTCGATC
>NZ_JAEMRD010000153.1 GCF_016463485.1 Brevundimonas sp. | reverse complement strand
CCGACGCCGGCGCCGTGGTCGTGACCCACAACCTGGGTCTGACCGTTGCGGAAATGGAAGACCTGCGGGGCCGTCTGCGCACCGCGGGCGGAGCGTTCAAGGTGGTCAAGAACCGCCTGGCGCTGAAGGCGCTCGACGCGTCGGAAGGTTCTGAACACCACGCCCTGTTCAAGGGTCCGGTGGGCATCGCCTTCGCGCCCGACGCCGTGACCGCCGCCAAGGTCACCGCCGAATTCGCCAAGGGCAACGACAAGTTCGTCGTTCTGGGCGGCTTCATGGGTGACAAGGTTCTGGACGCGAAGGGCGTGGAGACTCTCTCCAAACTGCCGTCGCTGGATCAGATCCGCGCTTCGTTCCTCGGCCTGCTCTCGACGCCTGCGACCCGCGTCGCCGGCATCGTTCAGGCTCCGGCCGCCCAACTGGCCCGCGTGTTCAACGCGTACGCCACCAAGGACGCCGCGTAAGCGACCCTTCTTCCATCTCTGCAAACCTCTACTGAACCCCATCCTCCGAAGGAAAATCTGATCATGGCTGACCTGTCCAAAATCGTCGAAGACCTGTCCTCGCTGACCGTCCTCGAAGCCGCCGAACTGTCCAAGCTGCTGGAAGAAAAGTGGGGCGTCAGCGCCGCTGCTCCGGTCGCCATGATGGCCGCTGCCGGTGGCGGCGCCGCCGCTCCGGCTGAAGCCGCCGAAGAGCAAACCGAGTTCACCGTCATGCTCGTCGACGGTGGCGACAAGAAGATCAACGTGATCAAGGAAGTCCGTGGCGTGCGCTCGGACCTGGGCCTGAAGGAAGCCAAGGACCTGGTCGAAGCCGCTCCGACCGCCGTCGTCGAGAACGTCTCCAAGCAAGTCGCCGAAGAAGTGAAGAAGAAGCTGGAAGAAGCCGGCGCCAAGATCGAAATCAAGTAAGCTTCGATCACGACCTTCGGGTCGAAAAGCGAAACTTCTGCAGGCCCGATGGGAAACCATCGGGCCTGTTTTCGTTTGGCCGGTGGCGATCGGGGGGCGAGCCCCCATCTGTCGCCTCCCTCGCTCGAAAAAGGACGGCCCCATGAAGATCCTGATGGTTCTCACCTCGCACGATCAGCTCGGCAACACCGGCAAGAAGACCGGCTTCTGGCTGGAAGAACTGGCCGCCCCCTATTATGCGCTCAAGGACGCCGGGGCCGAGATCACCCTGGCCTCGCCCAGGGGTGGCCAGCCCCCGCTCGATCCCAAGAGCGATGACGCCGACGCCCAGACCGACGACACGCGCCGGTTCAAGGCCGATACCGAGGCGCAGAAGGTCTTGGCCACCACCGTCCTGCTCTCAAGCGTCGAGGCCGCCGACTTCGACGCCGTATTCTATCCCGGTGGTCACGGCCCGCTCTGGGACCTCGCCGAGGATGCAAAGTCCATCAGCCTGATCGAAGCCTTCGTGAAGGCCGACAAGCCCGTCGCTGCGGTTTGTCACGCGCCCGGCGTGCTCAAGAACGTCAAGACCGAGGCCGGCGAGCCTCTGGTTCAGGGCCGGGCCGTTGCCGGCTTCACCAACACCGAGGAAGAGGCCGTCGGCCTGACGGATGTGGTGCCCTTCCTGGTCGAGGACATGCTGACGGCCAACGGCGGGCGTTACGCCAAGGGCGAAGACTGGGCCTCGTTCGTCCAGGTCGACCGCAAGCTGGTGACGGGCCAGAACCCGGCGTCTTCGCGTGAGGCGGCCGAGGCCCTGCTGACCCTGCTCAAGGCCTGACAGCGGGTGGTCCACGGGGCGCGCACCCGTGGACCACCTCTACCGCCCGTACTGTCGCGCCAATTCTTCGGCCACCTCGCCAATCAGGTCGAGCGGCAGATCCTCCCTGTGAGGGAAAGACAGATTGCCTTTCGGCCCCCGATAAGGCTCCAGCCGCGCGACCAGGTCGGCGGGCTCGCGAACCGGCGGATAGACGCCGATGTGGCCCTTGAAGGCGGCGAAGTAGATGAAGACGCGACCCCTGCGAAAGGCCGGCATCTTGTAGGCGATGCAGCGTTCGGTGCCCGGTACGCGGCGCTCGACCTCGGCCTGGATCGCGACCAGCCGCTTGCGCACCTCAGGCGGGGCCGCGTCGAATAGCGTTTCGTGCGTCGGCGCGTCCAGAACTACCGCCGTCGCGCCGCGAAGATGTCGCCCAGCCGGTCCGGCGTGCCCTCGACCCGCTCCAGCCGGGGGTAACGCAGGCCGCCGTGATAGTTCAGCGCCACGGTGCGGAAGCGCGTGCCGTTCTTCAGGATCAGGGTGATCGGGGTCTCGCCGCCCTTGGCCGCCGTGACCGCATCGCGCAGCACCTCGGCCGAGGCCGCTGTGTCGTTGACCGCGATCAGGTCCCAGCCCGCGCCGATCCCTGCCTCATAGGCCGGGCTGCCCCACAACACATTGCCCAGCCGGAAAGTGGTCCCGGTCAGGGTGAAGCCCAGCGAATACTGGAAATCGGTCGCCCAGCCCGACTGCACCCTCTTCTCAAGCGCGGTCGGGGTGTCGGTATAGACCAGCCGGTATCCGCCCCGTGTGATCCCGTCCAGCGGGGCCTCGGCCTCTGGCCCCACCGCGTCCAGCCGGCTGCGCAGGAAGGTGGCCCAGTCGTGGGCGTAGACCGCGTTCAGGGCGGCGACCAGGTCCTCGAACGTGTATCCGCGCGGGGTGAAGACGCCGTCCTCGACCCCGAAGAAGGCCTTGGCGAAATCGTCGAGCGACTTCTTGTCCGCCGTGCCCTCGCGGATCAGGGTGTCGGCATCCAGCCAGATCAGCGCGCTCTCGCGGTAATAGTCGCCGGTGCCGCGCATCCACGACGTCCACAGGCCGGGCACGCGATAGCCGAGCAGATTGTGGTTGTTGGTGTCCTGCAAGGCCCGCCACTCGCGGCCCGGCTGGTTCTGATAGAAGGCCGCGACCCCGGCCAGGCCGATCAGGGCCTCGTCCTTCGAGTGCAGGCCCGACCGCGCGGACAGGATGTCGCCCCAGTACTGGGTCTGGCCCTCATAGACCCACAGCAGGGTGTTCTGGGTCGGGACGTTGTAGTTGGCGGTCAGCTCATCGGCCGGCCGCATGAATTTGCCGTTCCAGGAGTGGGTGTATTCATGCGGCAGCAGCGCGCGCGAACCGGCGCTCTTGTCCCAGGCGGTGAAATAGTCGGGGGCCTGGGTGTTCTCCGACGACCGGTGATGCTCCAGCCCGATCCCGCCCAGCTGATCCGTCAGCCCCAGCAGGAACTCGTACCGGTCGAAATGGCGTGAACCGAACAGCCGGTCGGCCTGGGTCACCAGGTTCTCGTAGAAGCCCAGCTGCTCGGCCGTCGGCGCGATGTTGCCGGGCCGGTCGGCGACGATGTTCAGGTGAACCCTGTCCCCCGTCGGATCGATGTCGATCCGGCGATAGTTGGCCCCGGCGAACATCGGGCTGTCCACCAGGGTGTAAAGGTCCACGGGCGCAAAGGTCGCTACTCCGCCCTCATAGCTCTCGGTGGTCAGGGCAGTGCCGTATCCCCATCCGGTCGGCAGCTTGATGGACGGGGCCACCGTGATCCGGTTCGACGCGTATCCGGCCGGATACAGGATCGCCTTTTCCCACTGCATGTTGACGATGGCCGGGGTCATGGTCACGCGCCAGACGGCGTTGTCCGGCTGGGTCAGCCACTGGAAGGCGACCTCGATCTCGGTGACGCCCGCCGGGACATCGAGGTGAAACGCAAAGGGCTCGACGGTGTCGCGCACCCATTCGATACGGCTTCCGCCGCCCGTGACCGTCAGCCCGGCGATCAGCTGGATCGGCCCGGTGTCGGCGTGGTTGCCCGGCAGATATTTGGGATAGAGCAGGGTCATCGGCCCGGCGTTTGCGACCGGGATCGTCTGGCGCACGCTGACGATCCGGCGATCCAGGTCGGTGACGTCGGCCTGATACCGGATCACTCCCGGGTAATCGACGTCGGTCCGGACCGGCGGGATGGCAACCTGGGCCGCGGGCAGGGCGAGCGCCGCCTGGGCCGGGTCGGTGATCACCGCCGTCTGGGCGTGGGCCGCTGCGGCGGCGAGACTGGCGACAAGACCGAGGGCGAGGGGCAGGGAACGCGACATGGCGACTTTCAGATTGCGACGACCGCTTACCGTCCCTGTTCGGCGCTGACGGGTCAAGCGCGGCCGCCGACGTCAAACCCGCTGCGACACTATGTTGCCACCATTGGATTTTCGTGCGACCTTGCAAATGACACCGGTATCACCGGAAGGTTCTGGCGGGCAACGATCCCGTCGCAACACCCTGGGGAGGGACATATGCGCAAGATCACACACACCGCCGGACTCCGTCTGGCATCGGTTTCGGCTATCGCCCTGCTGATGGGTGCCGGCGCGGTTCACGCCCAGACCCAGCCCGACCCGGACGAAGATGCGACTGCGGTGGACGAGATCGTCGTCACCGGCTTCCGGGCTTCGCTGGCTGCAGCTCTGAACATCAAGCGGCGCGAGGCGGGTGTCGTGGACGCCATCTCGGCCGAGGACATCGCAGACTTCCCCGACACCAACCTGGCCGAGTCGATCCAGCGCATCCCCGGTGTCTCGATCGACCGTGACGCCGGCGAGGGCCGTTCGATCACCGTGCGCGGTCTGGGGTCGGATTTCACCCGCACCCGCATCAACGGCATCGAGGCCCAGGCCACGACGTCTGCCACAGACTCCTCGGGTGGCGCGAACCGCGGCCGGGGGTTCGACTTCAACGTCTTCGCCTCCGAACTCTTCAACAACATCACGGTCAGGAAGACTGCCTCGGCCGAGGTCGAGGAGGGCTCGCTGGGCGCCACGGTCGATCTGCGCACCAGCCGTCCGTTCGACTATCAGGGCTTCACCGCCGCCGCCTCGGTCCAGGGCGGCTATAACGATCTGTCCCAGTCCTGGAGCCCACGCTATGCCTTCCTGGCCTCCAACACCTTCTTCGACGGACAGTTGGGGGCTTTGGCCTCCTATGCCTTCAGCAAGAAGGACTCGATAGAGGAAGGCTTCTCCTCGGTGCGCTGGGGCCCGGCCAACGGCGACGGCGGGTTTTCAAACCCTGCGGCCCTGCCGGGCGGCGCGACCTCGGCCGGCGTCGTCTACCATCCCCGCATTCCCCGTTACGGCCGTCTGACGCACGAACAGGAACGCACCGGTGCGACCCTGTCGCTGCAGTTCCGGCCGTCCAACGGCAAGACGCTGATGACGTTCGACAGCCTGTATTCCAACCTGGACTCGACCCGCCGCGAAAACTTCCTCGAAGCCTGGTCCTTCAGCCGCGCCGCGTCGGCGGGTGGCAAGCCCGAGGTCGACATTCTGGAAACCGTCGTCGATCCGACGACCGGCGAAATGGTCTATGCCAGGTTCAACGACGTCGATATGCGGACCGAGAACCGGTTTGACGTCCTCGAGACCGAGTACAGCCAGAACACCTTCGCGCTGGAGCAGGAGTTCACCGACAACTTCAGGTTCAGCGGCACGATCGGCCGGTCGAAATCCGAGTTCGCCAACCCGCTTCAGGTCAACGCGATCATCGATCGCCAGAATACCGCCGGTTACAGCTGGGACTTCCGCGAGAACCGCAACCTGCCGCTGATCAACTACGGCTTCAACGTCGCCGACCCCAACGCCTGGAGCATCACGGGACCGACCGGCCTGCTCAAGTCGGAACTGCGTCTGACGACCAGCTACCAGACCAACATCTACGAGACGGGCGAAGGCGCGTTCGAGTGGAACGTCACCGACGTCTTGACCCTCAAGGCGGGCGCGAGCCGCAAGAAATATTCTTCGAACGGCACCGGCTATAGCCGCAACCTCGGCAACAACGACGCCCCGGCACTTCCCGCCGGCACGACGATGGCCTCGGTGACGCAACTGCTGACCGGGTTCGGGCGCAACTTCGACCTGCCGGCGGGTTCGGCGACATCGTGGATCATCCCGGACCTTGAAGCCCTGCGGAACATCTACAAGTGGGATTGCAACTGCAATACTGGTGTTCCCGGCGGGGACTTCCGTCTGCTCGGGCTGGACAACACTGCCGCGTTCGCCAATTTCCGCGAGATTACCGAGACCGACACCGGCTACTGGGTGCAGGCCGAGTGGGACACCACCCTGCTTGGCATTCCATTCCGCGGCAACGTCGGCGTGCGTCAGGTCAAGACCGAGCTGGAAGCCCTGGGCTTTTCGAACATCGGTAACGTCGCCGTCCCGACGCCGGGCTCCAACGAGTACGACGACACCCTGCCGTCCTTGAACGTGGCGATCGAACCCGTCGAGAATCTGCAGATCCGCTTTGCGGCGTCCAAGGTCATGGCCCGCCCGCCGATCACCAACCTGGTCCCGGTCTATACGCTCAGCGCGCTCAACGCCCCCAACCCGTCGGCATCCCTGGGTAACGTCGCGCTGGAGCCCTATCGCGCCAAGACCTACGATCTCTCGATCGAGTGGTATTTCGCGCCGGAATCCCTGCTGTCCTTCGCCTATTTCTACAAGGACATCTCCACCTTCGTGCAGACCACGGCCACCACTCTGACCTACGCCCAGCTGACGGCCATCGACCCGGTGGCCTTCCCCGTCGGAGCCCGCACGGCGACCTTGAACCACGTCTTCACCACCCAGGCCAACACCGAAGGCGGGCCGCTCAAGGGCTTCGAGATCAGCTACCAGCAGCCGTTCCGCTTCCTGCCGGGCTTCCTGTCCAACCTGGGCACACAGCTGAACTACACCCATGTCGAGAGCCAGATCGACTACTGCGTGACCTCGGCCTGCGCTGCCTTCGTGACGGCGGACCTGGTCAACCTGTCGCCGAACGCCTGGAACGCCACCCTGTACTATGACGACGGCAAGCTGAACGCTCGTGTGTCGGCCGCCTACCGCGATGACTATTTCCAGCAGGTGCCCGCGCCCAACAACGGCACCGGGTTAATCGCGGTCAACGGCAAGAGCGAGACCACCTCGATCGACGCCTCGGCCTCCTATGCCCTGACCGACAACGTCACGGTGACGGTCGAAGGCATCAACCTGACCGACGAGCCGAACCGCCAGTACCACGGCGACCTCGGTGCCGCGCGCAACTCGACCTATGTCTATCATCACACCGGCCGTCAGGTGTTCATCGGCGCCCGCTACAAGTTCTAGCGCCGAAGGCATCGGACCAAGAAAAAGGGCGGCGGGGTTTTCACCTCGCCGCCCTGTTCGTTTGTGCCGGGGTTTCAGCCCCCGGCTTGCCGCTTGGCCCATTTCTCGAGCCAGTGGATGTCATAGTCGCCGGTGACGATATCGGGCTCGTTGAGCAGCTTCTGGAAAAGCGGAATGGTCGTGTCGATGCCGCCGATGACCATCTCGTTCAGCGACCGCTTCAGGCGCGCGATGCACTCGTTGCGGTCGCGGCCGTGGACGATCAGCTTGCCGATCAGGCTGTCGTAATAGGGCGGG
>NZ_JAEMRD010000026.1 GCF_016463485.1 Brevundimonas sp. | reverse complement strand
GGTCAGGGTCGCGACCCCGCCCGGCTGGCCGGTGTCGATCTGTTCGACGGCCTGATCGAACAGGCCCTGAGCTTCGGTCTGGTCCAGCGCCACGGCGTCGGTCGGCGTCAGGGCCGAGGCCAGCAGGGGCGTCGTCTCGCCTTCCGGCGCCGGGGCGCGCTGGGCGGGGCCAAGGCCCAGAGCCTGACCGACGGCTTCCATGCCCGGAATGTTGAAGGCTTCGGCCCCCGTCAGGCGCTGCATGGCGAAGACGCCGCCGACCACGGCGACACCCGTCACCGAGGCCAGGAAGGCCTTGCGCACCACCGAGCCGTCCCGATTGGCCTGTTTGTCCAGCCGTTCCTGCAGCCGCGACTTGCCGCCCCGCTTCAGGCCGAAGCCGGACTTGGGCTCATCCGTCACAACCGGGGCCGACATCATGGCGGCGCGTGCGGCGTCGATGGCGCTGCGGGTCGAGGCCGCGCGCGCGGTCGCCGCACCGGACGCCAGCCCGGCCCGCATCTGGCGCGGATTGACGAAATCGGTCTCGGCCGAGAACTCGTCGCCGCCAGCGTCGAACGCTTCTGCGGGCGAAGGTCCCGCCTGGTGGCCGAAGGCCTGCGGCCGGGGCGGCGCGGTGGCCTCCAGCGCATCCTCGACATCCGCCCCGCCGTAGCCGCCGAACGCCGCCGGCTGGGGTTGAAGCTGGGGCTCGACGTAGACCGGTGCAGGCTCCGAGAGGGCCTGCGGGGCAAGGGGTTGGGTCGCAAACGGCTGGGCGGCAAAGGCGGCTTCGACAGGAGCCGGCGCAGGCGCCGGTGCCGGCGTGGGCTCCGGCATGATCGCCGCCTGTGTCAGGACCCGCTCGGCCAAGGCTGCGCCGAAATCCATCCGGGGCGGCGTGGGGCTTACCGCGCCCGGAAAGGGTGCAGGTTCCGGCCCGACCGACAGGGGATCGGCCGACCAGCCGCTGTCGGGCGCGTCCTCATAGCCGTTACCGAAGGCGGCGGCGCGCCAGTCGGGCTGACGCAGGTCATCGGTCTCGAACCGCGCTGGTTCGCTGACGGGCTCGCGCAGCGATGTCCGTTCGATCCGGCTCGCCATGGCGTCGCGGGCGTCGGCCAGCAACTGGGCCGTGCGTTCCTCCGACAGCCGCATCCGCTCGGCCAGTTCGCCGGAGGCGCGGTCGTAGCGCTGCTCGATCCGTTCCGAGCTGTCGGACAGTTTGCGCCCGATCTCTTCCAGGGCCTGGGCGGACTTGCGTTCCGACTGGGCGATCCGGTCGGCGAGCCGATCGGAGATGCGGGTGATCTCTCCTCCCAGCTTCTCGAGGGCGATGGCGTGCTGGTCCTCGGACCGCGTCAGCCGCTGCTCCACCGCCTGGGCATAACGGCCCATGTCGCGGTCCATCTTTTCCGAAAGTTTGTCGGACAGGGCAGAGGCGACGCCGTCGACCTTGCGCGACAGGGCGTCGGCCAGACGATCGTCGCGCCCGGAGCCGTCGGCCTCCACCTTCTGGACGCGACCGTTCAGGTTCTGGGCGATGCGCAGGACCTCGCGGCCCATGGCCTCGATACCCTGGGCCGAGCGTTGTTCGGAGGTCTTGAGCGTGTCGCCGATGGCCAGGACGGCGCTTTCCAGCCGGCTCATCCGGCCTTCGTGCTCGGCGGTGTCCAGCCTGCGCATCATGTCGGCGCGGTTGGCCTCGACCTGGCGACCCAGGGTCTCGGCCAGTTTCTCGAAGCGGGCGGCCTCGCGCGAGCCCTCGGGCTCGACCCGGCCCTCGGCGGCGCGCAGACGCTGATCCAGCCCGGCGAAGGAACGTTCCAGACCGCGCAGGGCCTCGGTGGTCCGCGCCTGGGCGTCGTCGAGGCGGGCACCGACCTGGGCCAGCAGGTCCGAGCCGATCCCCGGCCCCGCCGTCTTCTCGACCGCATCCATGCGGGCACGCAGTTCGTTGGTCCCGCTGCGCTGACGCTCCTCGATGTCATACAGGCGCGAGGCCAGGGCCCCGAGTCCGGTCTCGACCTTGCCGAAGGTCGCCTTGGTCTCGGGTCCGACCTGCTGTTCGAAGGTGCGCAGGCGGCGGTGGCCCTCGCGCAGTTCCTCGGAAATGTCGTCAAGGCGGCGGCCCTGCGTCTTTGCCGTCGCATCCTGGCCGTCGAGACGACGAACCAGACCCGAGACGGCCTGATCGACACCCTGAATGGCCACCGTCGAGCGCCGCTCGGCGGCTTCGAGGCGGGCGGCGATGGCATCGACCGAGGCGGCGACGCGGTGCAGCACGTCGTCCGATGCATCGTACGAAGACCGGCCCGGCCGGTCATAGGCGTCGTCCAGCCGGCGCGAGCGCCCGCGCCGATCGATGCTCTCGGCGGCGTGCGGACGACGGGGCAGCGGCGTGTAGGACTCGTCGTCCTCGCCGTCATCCATGATCATGGTGTTGAGCCACTCGCCCAGCGTCATGCCGGAGCGACGGGCGAGGTCCTTGGCGACTTCACGCGCCTTGGGGTCGATGCCCTTTACGCTCCACGGCGCAGCTGCGCTCACTGATTCGCTCCTCGACCCATACGCGGCACGCTAATCGTCGATATCCGGGGTGTAAACGCATGGTTAACCCCAAGATATAGAGGTCTGGGTATCTTCCTGTGGACAGCCCCGCGCCTGAGCCGTTTCTCGGGCCGGCATGGTTAATGGGCCGTAAAGATTAACGACCCCGCAAGGATTTCGGCTTGCGGCCTGCAGGATGCGCCGCCACATGCGCGCCGTGCCCCTGATCCCGACTCTGTTGCTGCTCGCCGCCACCCTGGGGCTGATGGTCTTCGCCGGCTGGCGCGGCGCGCAGCCGCCCGACGTCGCGCGCGGACCCCGGATGGCGCCCTGGCGCTTCCTGATGCTGCTGTCGGGGGCCGTCGCCTTCCTGCTGGTCATCCACCTGGGAGCCCTGGCGGGGTTCACCCGTCCGTCCTGATCGGGAACCGCAGCGGTTCCAGCCGGTTCTCCTTGCCGACCCCACGCACAGGAGCATGACATGGCCCACGACCTGACCCCCGCCGAGGCGGAAAAGGAATTCTGGAAGAGCCTGAAGGAATCCAACACCGGCATGCTGGGCCTCGACCAGCCCGGCTATCACAACCAACCGATGACCGGCTATGCCGAGCCCGAGACCGGCACGATCTGGTTCTTCACCCGCGACGACACCGACTTCGCCCGTGACGTCGCCGTGGGCGGCCAGTCCGGGATGTTCACCTACCAGGCCAAGGACCAGAAGGTTCAGGCCTGTATTCATGGCGAGCTCTCGATCGACAACGACCGCGAGCGGATCGAGAAATACTGGAACCCCGTCGTCGCCGCCTGGTACCCCGACGGCAAGGACGACGCCCACCTGACCCTGATCCGCTTCGACGGCGACGACGGACGGGTCTGGGTCTCGGACAAGGGCGCGCTGGGTTTCGGCTATCAGGTTCTGAAGGCCAATCTGACCAAGACCGTCCCCGATGTCGGCGGCGTCTCCGACATCAACCTGAACTAGGCCTGTTTGGCCAAGCGAAGCCGCCGCGTCCCGGACGCGGCGGCTTTCGCGCGCCTAGACCCGGGTCAGTCTCAGGTCCTGGTAGTCGTATGAGAAATCGGCGTCTGGGCTCAGGGCCTTCATCGTGGCCGTTCGCCCATCGGCGGCGAAGGTGATCAGCAGGTCCTCCTCGCGCTTGTCCGGAAAGCGCGTCCGCATCGTCTCGCCCTCATACGGCTCCAGCGGGCCCTTGAGCGCCGGCGTCCGGCTGAACGACAGCCACAGGCCCCGACCCCGCGTCTCGATGACGATGTCGCCATACCACGGGTCTCTCCAGGTACCGGCATAGGCGGCCAAAGGCTGCGACGGCGGCGCACCCGCCTGTTGCTTCGCATCGATCCCGGCGGCTGCGGCAATGGCCCTGGTCGTCGAATCCGCCGCCAGTTTCTGCGAGTCCGCGATCCAGTCGAAGGTGGCTTTTCCCATGACGATATCGGCGATACCGCTTCGCAGCGCCCGCAGCAGGAAGCTCTCCTCCGCATTGGAGAAGATCGAGAAGCCGGTATTGCGGCCCGGCACCAGCACCGTCGCCGAAATCCCGCCGGGCGATCCGCCGCCGTGACTGATCAGCCGTTCACCCCGATAGTCCTGGACCTGGAAACCCATGGCATAGGTTGAGGCGATGGCGCGGTTGGGCAGTTCGGCGGTCGGGCCGGGCGACGAGCCGACGATGATGTTGGGCCGCCACATCTCGCGTGCCGTCGCCTCCGAGAACAGCCGCGATCCATCGGGCAGGGCCCCCATGGCCAGCCGCACCTTGATCCACTTCGCCCAGTCGACCGGGTTGGTGCAGATGCCGCCGGCCGCCGCCGCCGAATCCCAGTTCCAGACCTCGGCGATCGAGTCGGCGATCCGCACCATCGGCCCATGGGTCCGCAGCGGCGGCCCGACCCGGGCGTGCGGCAGGGCCGATTTCGCCGGGTCGGCCATCGTGGTCATCGGCACGGTCTGGCCCATGCCGACGCGGTCCAGGATTCGGGTCTGGACGAACTGCTCCCATCGCATCCCGGACACCGCCTCAATCACCGCCCCGGCGACCACGAACATCAGGTTGCAGTAGTGGTAGTTGGCCCGGAACCCGTCCTCGATCGGCACGAAGGCGGCCTGTCGCAGCACCTCCTCGCGGGTCCGGTCCGAGTTGGGCCAGAACAGCAGGTCGCCGGCGCCGAGACCGAATCCCGCGCGGTGGCTCAGCGTATCGCGCACGGTGATCCGCTCGCCGATCACCGGATCGGACAGGGTAAAGCCCGGCAGATAGGTCCGCACCGGCTCGTCCCACTTCACCCTGCCTTCGTCGACCAGGATGGCCAGGGCGGCGGCGGTGACATTCTTGGTGTTGGAGGCGATGGCGAACAGGGTGTGCTCATCCACCCGACCCGGCGCATCCATGCGGCGGACGCCGTACCCCTTGGCCAGCAGAGTCTGGCCGTCCTTGACCAGGGCGATCGACAGGGCCGGCTGATCCGGGAAGGCCTCCATGGCCTGTCGGACGAAGGCGTCCACCGCCCCGGAGAGGGCTTCACTGTCTGCAGCCGCCGACTGGCTCCAGGCCAGACGCGGTGCCGAGATCGCACCGAGGCCGGCGACCGACGACAGGGCCTGACGACGCGAAAGGGACAGGGACATCGAGACGCTCCGTGGACTGTATGCGAAGGCTAGCGGGGCCTCCCGCGCCGCGCCAGAGGGTGAGACGGCTTTCCAGGTGTCTACCGGTGTCATATACGTCGCGAAACCGCCTTCAGAGCGGACCACCCCGGGAGCCTTCATGTCCATCCGCACCGCCTGGATCGTCGCCGCCATCGCCCTGTCACTCGGGGCATGCGCCACAGGCCCTGTTCGTGCCGAGACACCGCCGACCACATGGGGCACGGGCGTCGTCAAGCAGGATGCATCCTGGTTTGCCTCAGCCGACGCGCGGCGCATCGCCGACACGGTCATCCTGTATCAGTCGGCCGAGGGCGGCTGGCCCAAGAACACCGATCTTATGGTCGCCCCGACCGGGCCGCTGGATCCCGATCTGGCCAACACCTTCGACAACAACGGCACCACCCTGCCGTTGACGTTTCTGGCCAGGGTCATCGCCGCAGGGGGCGAGACCCCGGCCCGGCGCGCGGCCTTCGACCGCGGTCTGGATTACGTCCTGGCCGCCCAGTACCCGAACGGCGGCTGGCCCCAGTTCTTCCCGCTGCGCCGGGGCTACTACACCCACATCACCTATAACGACGACGCCCAGGTCCGGCTGCTGACCCTGGTCAAGGACATTGCGGCCGGCGGAGCGCCCTACGGCTTCGTCGATCCGGCGCGCAAGGCCCGCGCCACCGACGCCCTGACACGCGGCATCGACGTGATCCTCAAGACCCAGATCGTTCAGGACGGAAAGCTCACCGTCTGGTGCGCCCAGCATGACGAAGTGACCCTGGCTCCCGCCTGGGCCCGCAAGTTCGAACCACCGTCTCTTTCGGGCTATGAGAGCGTCGGGATCACCCGCTTCCTGATGTCGCTCGACCGCCCCTCGCCCGAGATCATTGCCGCCGTCGAGGGTGCCGTCGCCTGGCTCAAGGCCAACGGCATTCCCGACATCGCCGTCGAACGCTTCACCGATGCCGAGGGCAATCCCGACCGTCGCGTCATCCCCGCCCCCGGCCAGACCCTGTGGGCCCGATTCTACGAGCTCGGCACCAACCGCCCGATCTTCATGGGCCGGGACTCGGTCGCCAAGGGCTCGCTGGCCGAGATCGAGCAGGAGCGTCGGGCGGGCTACAACTACTGGGACGGCGCCGCCGCCAACCTGATCGCCCGCGACTATCCGGCCTGGCGCGCACGGATCGGCCGACCGCTCTAGGGTCTGCGACGGCACCGGGACAATATAAGAATATTTTCCTCTTTAGTTCTTGCGCCTCCCCCCAGACCTCACCATTTCCAACGCGGTCTTTGACAATCCGAACAGGTGGGCCGTTCCCAGGCCACGCGCTGGAAAATCACAAACCCGCCCATCAGGGTGACATCGTCATTCGGTAAGTCCTTGATTCAGAACGACAGGCCTGTCCCAAGGGCACCCATGTCACCCCGTTTGTGTCACGGTGACATTGCGCCTCTCGGTCCTGGTCCACACTGGACAGAACGGCGCAAGGGACGCACATCGCCTGAATGGCCGTCGACCTCCGCGATGTCATCCGCGCCCGCGCGCAGGATCTCGGCTTTTCCGCCTGTCGCTTCGCCTCGGCCACGGAGCCCTGGAGCGCCGGCGAGCGGCTGGCTCATTTCGTCGAGGCGGGTCGGCACGGCGACATGGGCTGGCTGGAGACGACGCTGGAGCGCCGCGCCCATCCGACATCGATGTGGGCCGATGCGCGCACCGCCATCGTCCTGGGGGTCAACTACGGCCCCGACCATGACCCCCTGCCCGAGATGGTCGACGCCTCGGCAGGTTATGTCTCGGTTTATGCGCGCGGCGACGACTATCACGAACTGATCAAGGGCCGGCTGAAACAGCTGGCGGGTCAGGTCGCGGCCCGCACCGGGGCCGAGGTCAAGGTCTTCGTCGATACCGCCCCCCTGATGGAAAAGCCCCTGGCCCAGCGGGCGGGGCTGGGCTGGCAGGGCAAGCACACCAATCTGCTCAGCCGGGACCACGGCAACTGGCTGTTCCTCGGCGTCATCCTGTCGGCCGCCGAGGTCGAGCCGGACGCGGCCGAAGAGGAACACTGCGGCTCCTGCACCGCCTGCCTCGACGCCTGTCCGACCAGGGCCTTTCCGGCCCCGTTCCAGCTCGATGCGCGGCGCTGCCTTTCCTATCTGACCATCGAGTTCGCAGGCCCCTGGCCCGTGGAGTTCCGCACGGCGACCGGCAGCCGCATCTACGGCTGCGACGACTGTCTGGCCGTCTGTCCCTGGAACAAGTTCGCCTCGGCCTCCAGCGAGGCCCGGCTAATGGCGCGCGACAGCCTGGTCAGCCCCCGCCTGTCGGACCTCGCCGCCCTGGACGACACCGCCTTCCGTGCCCTGTTCTCGAAGAGCCCGATCAAGCGGATCGGCCGCGACCGCTTCATCCGCAACGTGCTGTACGCCATCGCCAACAGCGAAAACGGCGACCTGATCCAGGCCGCCGTTTCCTTGCTCGATGACCCCTCGCCGCTGGTGCGGGGGGCCGCTGTCTGGGCGGTGGGGCGGCTGGTCGAGCCCGGCCAGTTTGCCCTGCTGAGGAACGAACGGCGCGAAACCGAGACCGACCCCGAAGTGATCGAGGAATGGGGGAGGGGCGCCCCCTCACCCGCTCTCTGACCTACCAGATGCGAACGCGTTCTTCCGGCGGCAGATAGTATTTCGTGCCCGGCTGGACGTTGAACGCCTCGTACCAGGCGTCATGGTTCCGCAGAGGGCCGATGACGCGGAACATGGCCGGCGAGTGCGGGTCGGTGGCGACCTGCTGTTTGGCGGCCTCGTCGCGCATCTTGGACTGCCAGACCTGGGCCCAGCCGTAGAAGAAGCGCTGGTCGCCGGTCGTGCCGTCCAGCACGGGGGCCGCTTGGCCGTTCAGCGACAGGTGATAGGCCTCCAGACCCACGGCCACGCCCGAGGCGTCGCCGATATTCTCGCCCATCGTCAGCCCGCCCTGGACCTTGTAGCCCGGCAGCGGCTCATAGGCGTCGTACTGGGCACCCAGACGCGTGGTCAGGGACTGGAAATTGGTCTTGTCGGCGTCGGTCCACCAGTTTCGCAGCACGCCGTCGCCGTCAGACTTGGAGCCCTGGTCGTCGAAGCCGTGTCCGATCTCATGGCCGATGACGCCGCCGATGCCGCCGTAGTTGACGGCCGGGTCCGCGTCCGGATCGAAGAAGGGCGGTTGCAGGATCGCGGCCGGGAAGACGATCTCGTTGTTGGCGCTGTTGTAATAGGCGTTCACGGTCTGGGGCGTCATGCCCCACTCCTGCTTGTTGACCGGATCGTTCAGGCGGTTGCGCTGGTAATCCCACTGGAATTGACCGGCGCGCTGGGCATTGCCGAACAGGTCATCGGCCCGGACCTGCAGCGCCGAATAGTCACGCCACTTGTCGGGATAGCCGATCTTGACGGTGAATTTGCGCAGCTTCTCCTGAGCCGCCGCCTTGGTCTCGGTGCCCATCCAGGTCAGGCCCTCGATGCGGTGCGACAGGGCCGTGCGCAGGTTGGCGACCAGCGTCTCCATCTTGGCCTTGGACTCGGCCGGGAAGTACTCAGCGACGTAAAGACGACCCGCCGCCTCGCCCAGCATCCCTTCGGCGAAGGAGATCGAACGCTTCTCTCTGGAGCGCTGCTCGGGCTGCCCCGAGAGGTCACGCGAGCGGAACTCCCACTGGGCATCGGAGAACCGCTTCGACAGCAGGGGGGCGGCGCCGTCGGCGGTCTGGAACGCCTGCCAGGCCTGCAACAGGGCGACCGGTGTCTCGGCATAGATGGCCGCGATCTTGGGCACGGCGGTGTTCTGGGCCACGATCAGGCGGGGCGTGTCGCCGAGTTGGGCCGCGTTGAAATAGCCCTGCCAGTCGAAACCGGGAGCGTCTGCGACCAGCTGGGCGATCGTGTATTCGTTATAGGTCTTGTCGCGGTTGCGGTTCTCGATCGGGGTCCAGTGGGCCTCTGCGATCTTCGATTCCAGGGCGACGATGGCGGCGGCGTTCTCGGCGGGCTTGTCCCAGCCGATCATGGTCAGCATGCGCTCGACATAGGCCTGGTACTTGACCTTCTTGTCGGCATAGAGCGGCGACAGATAGTAGTCGCGGTTGGGCAGGCCGATGCCGCCCTGGCCCGCGGCGACGACGTAGCGGTTCGGGGCCTTGGCATCGATCGTGATGCCGGTGCGGAAGAAGGACGAGCCCAGCTTGCCGATGGTGTTGCCCATATAGGCGGCCATCTTTCCATGGCTGTCGGCGGCGCGGATGGCGGTCAGATAGGGCTGCAGCGGCTGGGCATCCAGCTGCTCGACCCGGGCCTCGTTGGCGTACGAGCGATAGGCGTCGGCGATCTTGGCCTCGTCAGAACCCGGCGTCAGGTCGGTGCGGGCGGCCAGGCCCGTGACCAGTTCCTTCATCCGGTTGTCGGACAGTTCGCGCAGCAGAGCGAACGAACCGTAGGAGGTGCGGTCCGACGGGATCTGCAGCGACTGCAGCGCCGTGCCGTTGGCATATTCCATGAAGCTGTCACCCGGGTTCACCGAGGTGTCGCGCCCGGCCAGGTTGAAGCCCCAGGTACCGTATTTCGGCGCCGTCGTGCCCTGATAGCCCGAAGCGGGGGCCGTGGTCTGGAACAGCGAGACGATCGTGCAGGCCTCATCGACGCATTCATGGTCGTCGGATTGGGCCGACCAGTCCTGGGCCATGACGGGAAGGGCGGCGGGCAGAAGCAGTGCGCCGATCGCGGCACCGAGAAGCAACGTCTTCATGGGGGAAATCCTGAAACGCAAAAAAGGGGGGTCAGACCTCGGCGTGGACGCCGTTCGGCGGGGAAACTACGCCGAAGGACCGGCCCGTCGCCTTAAAAAAGATTCATGAATCTTCGGCGACGGTTCTGCACGCGACCGACGTTGAATGTCGAATGGGCTGGTGAGACCGATCGCGCGCATTCGCCCCGCCGCGCATTCCCTTGGCCACGCCGGTGCGGCTATAGTGGCCCCGAACCCCATCTCGCCACTGTTCGCCCTCATGGGCGCAATCTCGCGCGTCGGGCGACCTGACGGGAGAGCGAATGGCGATCGGACACGGCGGCGGCGGCGAATACAAGGACCTGGTCGTCTTCCTGGCGGCGGCGGGCGTCGTGGTGCCCCTGTTCAGCCGGTTGAAGATCAGCCCCGTGCTCGGCTTCCTCGCCGCCGGCGTCCTTCTGGGGCCGCATGGCCTGGGCAGTCTGGCCGAAAGCGCGCCCTGGCTGTCGTGGTTCACCATCTCCGACCCGACCCAGATCGCCCAGCTGAGCGAGCTCGGCGTCGCCTTCCTGCTGTTCATGATCGGGCTGGAACTGTCGTGGGAGCGGCTCAAGTCGATGCGGCGGCTCGTCTTCGGCCTGGGGCTGATGCAGGTCGTCATCTGTTCGGTGGTGCTGGGGGCCGGTTTCGCCCTTCTGGGCCAGTCGCTGGCGGGGGCGGCCGTGCTCGGCATGGGCCTGGCCCTGTCCTCGACCGCCGTGGTCATGCCGGTGATGGCCGAGCGCGGGCGGCTGAAGGGGGCGGTGGGACGATCCACCTTCGCCGTCCTGCTGGCCCAAGATCTGGCCGTCGCGCCGATCCTGATCACCGTCTCCCTGCTGGTCGCCGCCGCCGCGCCTGGCGGCCTGCTGGAGCCGCAGCTGATCGGCCGTACCCTGTTCGCCCTGGCCCCCGCCGCCATCGGCCTGGCGCTTGTGGTCGTCCTCGGCCGGCTGGTGCTCAGGCCGCTGTTCCGGTCGGTGGCGCGCAGCCGCAAGCGCACCAACTCCGGGCAGGAGTTGTTCGTCGCCCTGTGCCTGCTGATCGTGGTGGGCGCCGGCGTCGCGGCCCAGGCGGCAGGCCTGTCCATGAGCATCGGGGCCCTGATCGCCGGCATCATGATCGCCGAGACCGAATACCGTCGCGAGGTCGAGATCAATATCGAGCCGTTCAAGGGCCTGCTGCTCGGCGTCTTCTTCGTCGGCGTGGGCATCGGCCTGGATGTCCGGGCCGTCGCTGCCGATCCACTGTTCATCTTCGGTCTTGCTGCATTGATCACGGCAGTGAAGGCGGGTCTGATCTTCGGTCTGGCTCGGCTGTGGGGCATCGGCACCCGCACCGCCGTCGAGACCGCTCTCGTCCTCGGGCCGGCCGGTGAATTCGCCTTTGTGATCCTGGCCACCGGCATGGCCGAGGGCGTCGCCCCGCCGGCCTTCACCCAGGGCGTCATGCTCTCGGCCACCCTGAGCATGTTCACCGTGCCCCTGATGGCCATGTTGGGCCAGAGACTGTCGCGTCGGGCCGATGCCCCGGTAGGGCTCGCTGTGGAGACCACCCCGCCTGTGGTGCGCGACGGGGCCGTGATGATCGTGGGCTATGGCCGGGTCGGACGGCTCGTCGGCGACATGCTGGCCGAGCACAACGTCCCTTTCATCGCACTCGATACCGATCCCGGCGCAGTCTCTGCAGCGCGCAAGGCGGGCGTGGACATCTACTACGGCGACGCAGGCCGCGCGGAGATGCTGGAGCTGTGCGGGATCGGAACCGCCCGCGCCCTGGTCGTCACCATGGACGCACCCGGAAAGGTGGACGAGGTCGTCATCGCCGCCCGCGCCCTGCGTTCGGAAATGACCCTGATCGCGCGGGCCAGGGACGATCGCCACGCGGCCCGTCTGTATGCCTTGGGGGTCACCGATGCGGTCCCGGAGACGACTGAGGCCAGTCTGCAACTGGCTGAAAACACTCTCGTCGATATCGGCGTACCGATGGGTCTGGTGCTGGCCTCCATCCACGGCAAGCGCGACCAGTTCCGCGCCGTATTCCAGGCCGCCACACCGGCCGATCGCAGGAACCGTCCGACCCGGGCCCTTCGTGGATCGACCCCGGCCGGCTGATTTCAGTCAGCCATTGCGACGGAATGTTCCGCGTGGCGCGTTGCAAACCCCTGTAACCGACGCTCGCGTCACGCCGGTCGACGGCGTCATGTCGCATCTCCCACCTGTTAATGAATGGACCCCATTTTCGTCATCGTTTCGTGATGAACCCCACCTCCCCCAGCAGCAGCCGGACAACTCAGGTCGGCTCCTGTCATGTTTTTCGCCGAGACGGCGACCTCGGAAATCGTCTCCCGCTTGTTCGTCGCCGGTCTGTCAGCCGGCCAGAGTCAGAGTCCCCCAGATGTCCTCTTCCCTCGCGACTGCCCTTCACGCCGACGAATCCGAGGCCCCGCGCCTCAACCGCCGCCAGGCCGCCAAGGTCCGGACGCGCCAGAAGGTCCTCGACGCCGCCCGCAACCTGTTCGCCGAGCGCGGCTATGAGCCCGCCACCATCCGCGACATCGCCAAGGGTGCCGGCATGTCGACCGGTGCCGTCTTCGCCAATTTCCAGGACAAGGCCGAACTGTTCGAGGCCGTCCTGACCGAGGACATGACCCGCCTGGCCGACACAGTGAAGACCGGTGCCGGTGAAGGCTCGGCCCAGGCTCGCCTGACCGCCGCCCTGGCCGCCGGCTATCACGGCTCGCTGGATCAACTGCCCCTGTTCCAGGCCATCGTCGCCCGCTCGTGGTTCCAGCCCCTGGCCGCCGAGACCCGCGCCCGCGCCGTGACCAAACAGTTGCTGGTCGTGATCACCGACATCCTGCGCGACGGCGTCTCCAAGGGAGAACTGAGCCAGGACGCGGACGTGCCCCTGCTGACCGAACTGGTCTGGGACGCCTATCTGTCCAACTATCGCCGCGCCGCCTACGACGGCTGGGACGCCGCCCAGTTGACCGGCCACGTCGGCAAGCAGATCGCCGTCATCCTGGCCGGCGCGCTGACGCGGAAGTAATCCTCGTCTGAAGAGTCAAAAGGGGCTGCCGACCGGCAGCCCCTTTTTCATGCCCGACGTGGACCGATCAGCTCTTCCACATCAGCACGGCCGCCTGGACCGGGTTCTGGAACGACCGCCCCTCGGCCCGGCTCTTGATCCATTCCCGCTTGAGCTGCTGGTACCATTTCGCCTGTCTGTCGGCGTCGTCGATCCAGATCAGGGCGGGGTCGTAGCGCAGACCCTCGTTCTGAAGGTTCACCATCCCGCCGTCCTGCTTCAGGAAGGCGCGAACCCCCATCCGCAGGAACGGCTTGGCGATACCGAAGACCCAGTGATCGGACCAGAAGATCTGGGTGATCCTCGTCTTCGTCTCCGTAACGGGCGTCAGGCATGTCAGGGCCAGCACCTGGCGCTCCCCCACCAGAATATGCTCCCAGCGATAGCCGGGCAGGCGGAAGGTGATCTCCGTCGCCGGTGCCCCGCCCAGGATGCGATACGCCCGACTGTTCGACGACGGCGCATGGCGCACCATGGCGAAGCCCTCGGGTCGCGGCTCAAAGGCCTTGGCCTTCTCGTGCATCGAATGGGCCGACCGCCACCACCACTGCTGATGCACATAGGGGCCGTGGGCGGGGTCCATCAGGCCGACGACGGCGTGGTCGATGTGGCTGTCGAAATCCATGGCCTCGACCAGCTTCGCCTCGCCTCCGACGACGCCCGGAAACACCGGCGGCGCGTGATCCGGCGCGGCGTCCGACCGAGGGTCCGAGCGCATCCAGACGAACACCATCCCCTGGCTCTCGACCACCGGATAGGACCGCACCCGGATGCGTCCGGCCTCATAAGCCTGATCCTCGACCAGGGACGGAATGGCCGCGCAGACGCCGTCGGGGCGGAAACGCCAGCCGTGGTAGCAGCACTCGACCGTCTCGCCCTCGCCCGGATGCTCGACCAGCCGCCCCGCCGACAACGGCGCCGCCCGGTGGGGGCAGATGTCGCGCATCCCATAAACGGCACCGGCCTTCGTCCGGCCCACAAGCACCGGCTCGCCCATCAGCTCATGCCGCTTCAATGAGCCCGGCGCGACATCGCGCGACAGAGCAACGAAGTACCAGGCGTCCAGCACGAACCCCTTTCCGAACGCGCTCGGCGGGGCCTTGGCGTCAGGAGCGGTCGTCAGGGCGGATGCAGAGTCGGCGGCGGGCATGACGACATCCTACTGCCCGGATCGCGGCGCGTCATCACGCGCACAGTTTGACAAACCTTGCCATCGAGCGGAGCATCACCCCATGGCCACGATGAATATCTCCCTCCCCGATCAGATGAAGGCCTGGGTCGAGGCCCAGTCGGCCGACGGTCGCTATTCGAACTCCAGCGACTATGTCCGCGACCTCATCCGCAGGGAGCAGATCCGGGCCGAGCAGATCGCCAATATGCAGCGACTGGTCGATGAAGGCCGTGCGAGCGGCGTGTCCGACCAGTCTCCGCGACAGATCATCGACGAGATCCGCGCCGAACTCCGCCAACGCGCCTGAGGTGGCGATTCTCCGGATTAGTCTGGCAGCCAGGCAAGACTTGTCGACGATCTATCGGCATGGCGTGGAAGCCTTTGGGCAACGACAGGCCGACCGCTACATCGACGGGCTTCTCGAAACCCTCGACCTCATAGCTGATTTTCCCGAGATGGCCCGGGTCCGAGACTCGCTGAATCCTCCGGCCCGCATTCATGGACATCGCCGTCACGTCATCGTCTATGATTTGCTGGCGGACGAGAGCGTATTGATCGTTCGGATTCGTCATGCCCTGGAAGATTGGCAAGGCTTGTCAGGAGACATGAACCAATGACCCACCCCATCCACATCGGCATCGGCGGCTGGACCTTCGAGCCGTGGCGCGGGGTCTTCTATCCCGACGGCCTGACGCAAAAGCGCGAACTCGAGTTCGCCTCGCGGGCCCTGACCTCGATCGAGATCAACGGCACCTATTATTCGACCTTCAAGCCCGACAGCTGGATGAGGTGGCGCGACGAGACGCCCGAGGGGTTCAAATTCTCGGTCAAGGCCAGCCGCTTCTGCACCAACCGCAAAATCCTGTCCGAGGGCGGCGAGAGCTTCGCCAAATTCTTGGATCAGGGGCTGACCCTGCTGGGCGACAAGCTTGGCCCAATCAACTGGCAGTTCATGGGGACCAAGAAGTTCGATCCCGTCGATTTCGAGGGCTTCCTCAAACTGCTGCCGCCCGAAAAGGACGGCGTGCGGTTGCGGCACGCACTCGAGGTCCGCAACCCCAGCTTCGACACCGAACAGTTCCGCGACCTGGCCCGCAGATACGGCGCCGCCATCGTCTATGCCGTCGACGATGAGGCGCCGGAGTGGCCCCGGATCGATGCAGACACCGCCGACTTTACCTATGCCCGGCTGATGTCGAGCCGCGAGGACGAACCGACCGGCATGACCTCGGACGAACTGGACGCCGTGGCGACCCAAACGCGGGGCTGGGCCGCGCGCGGGCCGGTCTTTGCCTATTTCATCTCGGGCGCGAAGGTCCGGAACCCGGCGGCGGCCCAGGCGCTGATCAAAAAGCTGGCCTGAACCGTTGCGGTTCGCACCTGTCGCCTACATCTGAGGCGCTGCCATCCCGGAGCCTTTCCCATGCCCATCGCCACCCGTGCCTTTGCCGCGACCACCTCGACCGCGCCCCTCACGCCCTTCGCCTTCGACCGACGCGATCCGGGCCCGGACGATGTGGCCATCGACATCAAGTTCGCCGGAATCTGTCACTCCGACCTGCACATCGTGAAGAACGATCTGGGCAACACCGTCTACCCGATCGTGCCCGGCCACGAGATCGCGGGCCTGGTCACCGCCGTCGGGGCCAATGTGACCAAGTTCAAGGTCGGTGACCGAGTCGGGGTGGGCTGCATGGTCGACAGCTGCCGCACCTGCGCGTCCTGCGTCGAGGGCGAGGAGCAGTACTGCATCCCCGGTTTCACCGGCACCTATGGCAACCCTGACAAGCACAGCGCCGAATCCGGCCAGCCGATCACCCAGGGCGGTTATTCGGACAAGATCGTCGTCGATCAGGCCTTCGTGCTGAACATCCCCGATTCGATCGCGCTGGACGTCGCTGCGCCCCTGCTGTGCGCCGGCATCACCACCTATTCGCCGCTCAAGCACTGGAACATCAAGCCGGGGTCGAAAGTCGCCGTCGTCGGACTGGGCGGACTGGGCCATATGGCGGTCAAGCAGGCGGCGGCCATGGGTGCCGAGGTCACCGTCCTGTCGACCTCGGACCGCAAGAGGGCCGACGCCGAACGAATGGGCGCGAAACATTTCCTCATCAACTCCGACAAGGCGGCGATGAAGGCGGCGGCCGAGAAATTCGACCTGATCATCAACACCGTTTCGGCGACGCACGAGATCGCGGGTCACCTCCAGCTTCTGGCCCGTGACGGCACCATGGTCATGCTGGGCCTGACGACCGAGGCCATGCCCGTCTTCGCCATGCCCCTGCTGTGGCGTCGGCGCAGCGTCGCCGGCTCCCTGATCGGCGGCATCCGCGAGACCCAGGAGATGCTCGACTTCTGCGCCGAGCACGGCATCGCGTCCGACATCGAACTGATCGCGCCGGACCAGATCAACGAAGCCTATGCGCGGCTGGAGAAGTCCGACGTCCGCTACCGCTTCGTCATCGACATCGAAAAACTCGACCAGGCCGCCTGATCCAGAAATACGCCGGGGCCCGGACCCCGGCGTCTATTCCGCGTCCGGCTGCACATCCGGCCGGGCCCTGGCAAAGGCCGGCAGGGCGGAACAGGCGGCGTCGATCGCCTCCAGACGCGGCCAGCGCACCTCGACCCCGAACCGTCGCGCATTGCCCATCTGGGGGATCAGACAGACATCGGCCAGGGTCGGGCTGTCCCCGAACGCGAACGGGCCCGGCCGGTCCTCGACCAGCCGTTCCAGCGCGTCGAAGCCGTTGGAAATGACCGTCCGCGCCCAGTCCTGGGTCTGATCCGGCGTCTGGCCCAGCCCTGCCAGCGCCTTCAGCACCCGCAGGTTCTGAAGCGGATGGATGTCGCAGGCGATGGCCTGGGCAAAGCCGCGCACTTGGGCCCGCGTGGCGGGATCGGAGGGCAACAGAGGCGGATCGGGCTGGACCTCATCCAGATACTCGCAGATCGCCAGCGACTGGGTCAGGACCGTACCGTCATCCAGCACCAGGCTCGGCAGCAGCCCCTGCGGGTTGACCGCCAGATACTCCGGCGACAGTTGCTCACCCTTGCGCAGATGCTGGTAGCGGCTGTCGGTCGCCAGACCCTTCAGATTGAGCACGATCCTGACGCGCCACGCCGCCGAGGACCGGAAATAGCCATGCAGGATCATGATCAGTTCGCCGGCGGGCCGATAGTGACGGTTAGTTCGCCCAGACCGTCGATCGCACCCACCAGAACGTCGCCCTGCGCCACCGGCCCGACCCCTGCCGGGGTACCGGTGTAGATCAGGTCGCCGGGCTCCAGCCGGTAGTATCGCGACACATGGGCGACGACCTCGGGAACAGACCAGATCATGTCCGCCAGATCCCCCTTCTGCTTCGGCTGACCGTTGACGCTCAGGGTGACGGCCCCCTTCGACGCATCGAACCCTGCGGCGGGCCGGATGGGCCCCAGCGGCTTGGACTGTTCGACGTTCTTGCCGGCGTCCCACGGACGGCCCGCGTCCTTGGCGACGGTCTGAAGATCACGGCGGGTCATGTCGAGACCGATGGCATAACCGTAGACGAGGTCCAGCGCGTCCGCCTCGGACACGTCACGGCCCGACTTGCCGATGGCGATGACCAGCTCGATCTCGTGCTGGTAGTCGTGGGTCGCTTGCGGATAGGCGATGACGCTGCCGTCGGGCGCGACCGTCTCGGCCCAGCTGGTGAAGAAGAAGGGCGGTTCGCGATCCGGATCCTTGCCCATCTCGCGCGCATGAGCGGCATAGTTCCGCCCGATGCAGAACAGCCGCCGGACGGGAAAGCTTTCGCCCGTCGTGGTGGGAGCCAGGACGCCGGGAGCCGGGTCGAAGGTCAAGGTCACGCGCTGTCTTCCTTGCAGGGGTTCGGTTTTTCCCGGGCCGTCCGATCGGAATAGCGGAACCGGGCCGGACTGTCTCGCAGCGACTCTTAAGTCCCCCACTGGCCTTTTGGTCCGCACCCCTGTAAGAGGCGCGCGCCTCCCCGCATGACGCACATTCCCCTAGCGGCCCCCGCACCCATTCCTGACTTGGGCGGCCGCCTTTTCGCATTGAACGACCGATATGAACCTTCGCAACGTCGCCATCATCGCCCACGTCGACCATGGCAAGACCACCCTGGTGGACCAGCTGCTCGCCCAGTCCGGCGTCTTCCGAGCCAATGAGGCCCAGACCGAGCGGGCGATGGACTCCAACGACCAGGAGAAGGAACGCGGAATCACCATCCTGGCCAAGTGCACCAGCGTGCTCTGGAACGGCGAGGCGGGCGAGACCCGGATCAACATCATCGACACTCCCGGCCACGCCGACTTCGGCGGTGAGGTCGAGCGCATCCTGGGCATGGTGGACGGCTGCGTCATCCTGGTCGACGCCGAAGAGGGCGTCATGCCCCAGACCAAATTCGTGCTGACCAAGGCCCTTAAGATGGGCCTGCGCCCCATCCTCTGCATCAACAAGGTCGACCGCGCCCACGCCGATCCCGACCGCGTCCACAACGAGGCCTTCGACCTGTTCGCCGCCATCGGCGCGACGGACGAGCAACTGGACTTCCCGCACATCTACGCCTCGGGCCGCGCCGGCTGGGCGACGATGGACCTGAACAAGCCCAACGACACCCTGGCCCCCCTGTTCGACCTGATCGTCAGCCACGTGCCGCCGCCCAAGGTGCAGGCGAACAAGGACAAGCCGTTCCAGATCCTGAACGTGCTGATCGAGAGCGATCCTTTCCTGGGCCGCCTGCTGACCGGCCGCATCGAAAGCGGCAAGGCCGTTCCCGGCATGGCCATCCACGCCCTGGACCGCGACGGCAAGGAAATCGAGCGCGGCCGGATCACCAAGGTCCTGGCCTTCCGCGGCCTGAAGCGCACGGCCCTGGACGAGGGTTCGGAAGCGGGCGACATCGTCGCCATCGCCGGCATGTCCAAGGCGACCGTGGCCGACACCCTGTGCGCCATGGAAGTCACCGACGCCCTTCCCGCCCAGCCGATCGATCCGCCGACCATCTCCATGACCGTCTCGGTCAACGACAGCCCCCTGGCCGGTCGCGAAGGCGACAAGGTCCAGTCGCGCGTCATCCGCGACCGCCTGCTGAAGGAGGCCGAGGCCAACGTCGCCATCCGCGTCACCACGACCGAAGGCGGCGACGCCTATGAGGTCGCGGGTCGTGGCGAACTGCAGCTGGGCGTGCTGATCGAGAACATGCGCCGCGAAGGCTTCGAGGTCTCGATCTCGCGTCCGCGCGTGGTCTATCAGGAAGGCGAGAACGGCGAGAAGCTGGAACCGATCGAGGACGTCATGATCGACGTCGACGACGAATACACCGGCGTGGTCATCGAGAAGCTGTCGGCCCGCAAGGCCGAGCTCAAGGACATGGGCCCCTCCGGTGCCGGCAAGACCCGCATCAGCCTGCTGTGCCCGTCGCGCTCTCTGATCGGCTATCAGGGCGAGTTCCTGACCGACACGCGCGGATCGGGCGTCCTGAACCGGGTCTTCAGCCACTACGAGCCGTTCAAGGGGGCCATCGAGGGCCGCCTGAAGGGCGTGCTGATCTCCAACTCCGACGGCGACACGGCGGCCTTCGCCCTGTGGAACCTTGAAGACCGCGGCGTCATGTTCGTCGGTGCCGGCGAGAAGACCTATGAAGGCATGATCATCGGCGAGAACGCCCGCTGGGACGACCTCGACGTCAACCCGATCAAGGGCAAGCAACTGACCAACGTCCGCGCCTCCGGCAAGGACGAGGCCGTGCGTCTGACGCCGCCGCGCATCATGTCCTTGGAGCAGGCCATCGCCTATATCGGCGAGGACGAACTGGTCGAGGTCACGCCCAAATCGATCCGCCTGCGCAAGCAGATCCTGAACCCGTCGTTCCGCAAGAAGCGCGCACGTCCTGAGTAAGCCTTACGGCTTGCGGGCTATCGCTCGCCGCGCGGCGGCTCGCTGCTTGAGCCCGACCCTGCCCTGAATGAGAAAAGGCCGCCCCTCACGGAGCGGCCTTTTTTGTTGCCTCGACCGAACTCCTCAGCGCGGCGTTTCGGTGATCCCCAGGACGGCCTGGGCCCCCGAGCCGCCCAGAACGCCGATCCAGATGTCGTACTTGCCGCTGCGGGGGCGGCGATAGACCACCTGCGGGTCGCCGTCGCCGAAGCTGTCGTCGTCGCAGGACCAGCGACCGTCCGGGCCGTTGACGATCAGGGTCGTGTCCGAGTTCGACACCGCCCGGAACACCAGCGGCAGCCGCCCCGCCGTATAGGTCACGCTATAGTCCGGCGCGTCGGAGATGTTGCCCACACAGGCCCCCGGCAGGTCGGTGTCGGTATAGGCGTCGATCGAGCCCCCGGCATAGACGCTGACCGTATAGGGATCGGGCGTGAACCCGGCCCGCAGGCGCACGCTGCCGAAGTTGGGGCGCAGGCCCGAGTTCTGGGCCGAGGCCGTATCGGCGATGGTCGTCACAGCCCCGGCGACGAGAACCGCGCCGATGGCGGCAGCCAGTCTGATTGCTTTCATGGTCGTATCCCCCGTTTCCGCGGGGCGACATCGCACCGTGGTATGCGAAAAATCATGCGACCGCCGCCCCCGACCCGTCAAGCCGCCGCCCCTGTGGCGTCAGGATGAGTCAGTCCATGAAAGGGTAACCGGTTGGCAGGCAAGCTCGACTGTCACACCAGCCGAGCAGGCGTACCCGACGTCCCCACGGTCACACCCTCAGATCGGCAACCCGGATCGCCTGTTCCAGACGGACGACACCGTTGACATCGCGAACCTCGGCCAGGACGGTCGGACTATCGCCATTCCAGCCGATCGTCAGAAGGCCGAAATTCTGATCGCGGAACACCCCTCCCACACGGAGTGCGTTGGGCGGCGTCACAGGCCAGACCTCGGTCAGGCCCGATGAGGTAATATCCCACAGCGGATAGGGGACGTTGACGTCCAGCTTCGAAATCTCGCCGTAGTGGGTGTCACCCGACAGGCAGAACAGGCCGTTCGCCTTCTTGTCGCGGATCGCCCCGATCAGCCGCTGGTGGTCATGAGCGAAGTTGATCCACCCCTCCCAGCCCGCGAAATCCGCGACCACCTGAAGGCTGGACCCGAACACCCGGATGTCGGCGGGCACGGTCAGTTGTTCCTCCAGCCAGCGCCACTGGCGCTCGCCCAACTGGGTCGCGGCCAGATCAGGATTACGATCATAGGGGCCCGGGGTCGTCTCGCCGACGGCTGCACGCGCCCTGACCCAGGTCTCATAGTCCTGATCGCCCAGCTCCAGGGACTTGAGCGGCGTCCGGTTCCAACGCAGATCGGGCAGGATCACCTGGACCCGCCGCCCCTCCGGGCCAAAGACATGGGCCGTGTAGATGCCGTCGCGGGTCCGTCGGGGGCTGTCGGCGGCCTCGCCGAAGAAATCCAGAAACTGACGGCGGCTCTCTTCCTTCATGGGGTAGTCGGCCCCGGCGTCGTTCTCGCCGAAGTCGTGATCGTCCCAGATGGCCAGGATCGGCGTCGTCGCCTTCAGCTTCTGATAGCCCGGCTGGGCCGCCAGTTCGGCATAGCGTTGGCGCATCACCTCGGGGTCACGCGTGTCCAGATAGACGTTGTCGCCCAGGAAGATGAACAGGTCCGGTTCGGTCGCCAGCACGGCATCCCAGATCGGCTGGGGCTTCTGGCTCTTGGCGCAGGAGCCGAAGGCGATCCGGGTCAGCGTGCGCGCCGACTCGGCATGGGAGTCAGCCTTTGCGGTTGCTGCACCGGCCGCCAGCCCGACACCGACCGTCCCGCTCATCAAGCCGCGTCTCGAAATCTGAGCCATCGTCGTATCCTGATCCAAAACCGAAAGAGGGGCGCGTCCTCGAGAGAACGCGCCCCACCGTATTGAAGCCGTCGCCGCGCTTTAGAAGTGGCGACGCAGCGTCACGAACGCCTGGCGCGGCGCGCCCGGCAGGAAGGTCTGGCCGCCTGCCCCGTTCGAGAACCCGCCCGAACCGACCGTCGAGATATGATCCTCGTCCAGCAGGTTGGTGACGTTGAACTGGATCTCCGTCCCGTCCAGCAGGCTGCCGGTGTCGATGACCCGATAGCCTGCGGTCAGTTCCACCAGCGTATAGCCGTCCACGCTCTCGTCGTTCAGATAGCTCGAGAAGCGCTCGCCGGTGTAGGCCGCCGCCAGAGTGCCGAACAGGGCACCGTCGTCATAGGCCAGTTCGGCGCGGAACAGGGTCTCGGGCGTGTTGACCACAGTCTTGCCCGCCGTCGCCGCCACCAGGGCACCGACTCCGTTGCGGACATCGTCCTCATAGGTCGAGTCGTTGTAGCTGAACGAGCCGAACGCGGACCAGTCGTCGTTGAAGGTCCAGACCGCCGCCGCCTCGAAGCCACGCGACTGGACCGAGCCCACGTTCTGGATGCCGTTGCCCAGGCCCTGGATCGGAGCGCCCAGGGCGACGCTCAGCAAGCGATCCTCGAACTCGACATTGTAGACCGCGAGTGATCCTTGAAGCTGGTCGAAGCGGAAGCGCCAGCCGGCCTCGATGGTCTTGGAACTTTCCGGCTGAAGGGTGTTGCGCAGCGCCGCAAAGCCCGCCGCCGAGGCCGAGAACGGGCCGCCGGTGTTGGAGGACTCGAACGCCCGGATGTTTTCCGAGTAGGAGACGAACAGCTGCTGGTCGGCGTTCAGGTCGAACGTCGCGCCGACCTGGGGCAGGAAGGTGTCTTCGGCCTTGATCGTGCCGGTCTTGTTCGGACCGGTGAGGGTGCGGGCCGTGTTCTCGACCGACAGCGACTTGAAGCCACCGAATACCGTCAGGGCGTCGGTGACCGACCAGGTGTCCTGGACGTAGAACAGGCGGGTCTCGGTTTCGAACTCATACTGCCACTGGGTGAAGAAGGGGTTCTCCAGGAACTCCAGCGACGAGCGAGTGTTGGCGGCCCGGCCCAGGCCGTAGAAGCGGCGGGCGTGGTTGAAGTCGTTCTGCTCCAGCCAGAACCCGGCCTCGATCGCGTGGGCGCCGAGGTCCAGATTGGCCGAACCGAATGCCCCCTTGCGGTCCATGTCGTATTCGGTGGTGCGTACCGAGATCGGGCTGGGGATCGCGATCGCCGCACCGTTCTGGTCAGGCGCACCGACGGGCGTGCCGACGTATGGCGTCCACCACAGGCCCTGGCCCTTGTTGGTGTGGCCATAGCCGGTCAGCGAGACCGAGAAGGCGTCCGTGATCGGATAGGAAATCGTCAGCGCGCCGATCGTGTCGTCGCGCAGGCCGGCGGCGTCGAAATAGGCGTCGTCGACCGTCTGGATCGGGGTCGGATAAACCGTGCCGGCCGCCGGATTGGTCACGGCCGCGCCGGTGTCGCCGCGGTTGTTGGCGATGTCGGCGATCCGGACCGCCAGGTTGTAGTTGTCCGAGATGTTGTCGAAGTCACGGCCCAGGCGCGCGATCTGGGCCAGGGACAGGTCCTGGTAGTCGTTCTCGCGGCGTTCGGAATGGTTGATGAAGCCGGTGATCTCGCCCGCGCCGATCGGCTGGACCAGGTTGAAGTTGATCTGCTTCTGGTTCTGTTCGCCCACGCCCTTCCACTTGTCCATCGAGTGATCGCCATAGGACAGCGACAGGGCCGTATCGGCCGGGCCGAACGCGCCCGAGTCCAGGCGGATGAAGCCGCGCAGGGTTTCTTCGCTGCCGTAGGTGCCGGCCACGTCCAGGCCGAACACATCGGCCGGGCGACGGGTGTTGAACTGGACCGTGCCGCCCAGGTTGCTGGTCGAAGCCGTGCCGAGCGCGCCCGAGCCCTGGGCCACGTCCACCCGGCCGACGTTCTCGGAGATGACGGCGCGCGAGATGTGCAGGCCGTTATGGTTGCCGTAGCTCATGTCGCCGAGCGGCACGCCGTCCAAGGTGAAGCCGAGCTGGTTCTGGTTGAAGCTGCGCAGCACGATGCGCGCGGACCACTCGTAGTTCCCGAAGGCGTCGGCCGACTGGAAGGAGACGCCGGGCAGGCGTTCGATCGCCTTCAGCGGGCTGGTGCCGGGCGCTTCGACGGCGATGGCGGCGGCGGTGATCGAAGCCTGCTGGCGGGTCTGGCCGCGGCCGAAGACGACGATCTCTTCCAGTTGTGAATCCGCTCCGGGCTCGGACACGATGGACTGTGCGACTGCCGGACAGGAGGCGAGGATCGCACTGGTCAGCACGAGGGCGAGCGTGGAAACGCCCGTCAGAAGACGATGATTGGTCATGTTTGCCCCGAAGTTTGTTCTGCGTCACGAAACGCAGCGGGGGCTTAGGGAGGGTCCGAGACGACCCCGCAACGGCCAGGCTTCAGTTCCATGACGGGACAGGATCTGCTGATGTTTGGCACGCAGCGTGGCGTAACGGCTACGCTTGATCCGGGTACGGTATTCGAGAAATGGCGGACCCGAAACAGCTCCCGGCGGCTCCCCCTGCCCACGCCGACGAAGGATCAGACCCATCAGGATCGGAAGACGCTCCGGAACTGGCCCGGACGGGATCCGAACCACTGTGTCGAGGGATGCTGATGTCCAGCGACATGAACCCTCGCGTAGCAGCCGCGTGTCGCAGCTCGCCCGATGAGGTCCAGGTTCTTGTAATCTAACGCCTGGTGGAGCCGAGGGGAGTCGAACCCCTGACCTCGTCATTGCGAACGACGCGCTCTACCAACTGAGCTACGGCCCCTCTCAGAGGGTGAAGGCGAGGCCGGGACATAGGCGGGGGGACCGGGGGGTGTCAACGGCCAACCGGCCCCGGCAAATCTGCGGCGACTGGGCGTTTGGCGGAACGGCACAGGTCGGCTAGACAGCGTGCAAGAGCGACGCCTCCCCGTCGCGTCCTTGTTGCTGGAGTTCTCGCATGGGCTACGCCATCGTCTGGCTGGTCGACGCCGTCATCGGCCTGATGATCCTGTTCATCATCGCCTCGGCCATCCTGAGCTGGTTGTTCGCGTTTGACGTCATCAACCATCGCAACCGGTTCGTCAGCCAACTGGCCAATTTCCTTGATTCGGTGACCCGGCCGTTGCTGGAGCCGTTCCGACGCATCATCCCGTCGCTGGGAGGGATCGACATCTCACCGATCGTGGTGCTGCTGCTGCTTCAATTCGCTCGCATCCTGTTCATGCGCACGGCGGCCCCGGCATTGATCGCCCTGCTGGGCTGATGCCGGGTGTGGCCTTCGGGTCGCGCGGGATGGTGCAAGGATGCTGCGGCGCACGATTCCAGCCTTGCGCCGTTCGCCGACCCTCTTAAGGTGCCGGGCTCTGGCGAGTACGCCGCTGCCGACCCTGATTTGATGACCTGCGCCGCATGACCACGATCGCAACAGTCGCCATCATCGGCGCCGGCCAGATGGGCGTCGGCATCGCCCATGCGGTCGCGCTGGGCGGATATTCGGTCCTGCTTTACGACATCGATCCCGCCCGCCTGCCACTGGCGCTGGGCGAGGTCGCGGCCAATCTGGCGCATCAGGTCGGCAAGGGTCGTACCACGCGGGCTCAGGCCGATGCCGCCCTGGCCCGCATCGCCCCCGTCGAAACCCTGGCCGAGGCCGGCAAGGCCGACCTGGTCATCGAGGTCGCGGTCGAGGACGAGGCAGTCAAGAAGGCTCTGTACGCCCAGTTGGTCCCGCACCTGGGGCCGGACACCCTGTTGGCGTCCAACACATCGTCGATCTCCATCACCCGCCTGGCCTCGGCCACCGACCGGCCCGAGCGGTTCATCGGCCTGCATTTCATGAAGCCGGCCCCCGTCATGGGTCTGGTCGAGATCGTGCGCGGCATCGCCACCTCAGCCGCCACCTATGACGCCGCCGTCGCCTTCGCCGAGAGCCTGGGCAAGACCACCACAAATGCCGAGGACTTCCCCGCCTTCATCGTCAACCGCATCCTGGTGCCGATGATGAACGAGGCCATCTTCACCCTGTACGAAGGCGTCGGCGACGTGGCCTCGATCGACAAGGCGCTGAAGCTGGGGGCCAACCATCCGATGGGACCGCTGGAACTGGCGGATTTCATGGGGCTGGACGTCGTCCTGGCCATCATGAACGTGCTCTACGACGGACTGGCCGACAGCAAATACCGGCCCTGTCCCCTGCTGGTGAAATATGTCGAGGCCGGCTGGCTGGGTCGCAAGAGCGGTCGCGGCTTCTATGACTATTCCGGCCCCACCCCGGTGCCGACACGGTAAGGGGGCACGATGAACCTCTCCTTCGACAAGCCCGAAGACATTCCCGGCCAGACCCGCGTCGTCTGGCGCCGGACGCCGGGTGCCAAGCTGATCGCCGGGATCGCTGCCGTGGCCTGGCCGCCGCTGATCCTGACCCTGCCGCTGTTGCCCCCGTCGAACTGGTTGCCGGGGCGCGAGATGGACTGGCGGCTGATCGTGCTGATCCTCGGAGCCATCGCTTCGCCCGTCGGCCTGTGGCTGCTGGAGCGCGAGCGTGAACGGACCGGTCGACCGGGATCGCGGCTCGGCATCGTGTGGCGCTACATGCTCTACGGCGGCCTGCTGGCGGCGGGGCTGATGGTGCTGTTCGCCCTGGTCAGCATGGCCTGGGGCTGGATCCAGTCGGGCAGCTTCCTGGAGGCGCTGGGCTATACCGAGACCATCCTGCTGATCTACGGCGTGGGCGGCCTGCCGGTCGCCATCCTGCTGGGCGTAAGCTACGCGCTCTGGGCCGGACTGTGCGTCGCCTTCCTGGCCTTCGAGCCCCAGCCCGAGGTCAAGGACCGGCTGGGTCTGATGGATCGCGATCCCGGCTGACTTGCCTCCCCGACCCGCGTTCGCCAAGGTGACGTGGAACTCGGGGGATGTTTCAGATGAGCACGATGGACGCGACCGCGACGGTGGTCGATGACACGGCCGCGCCGGAGCCCAAGTCGGCGCCGGTCTCCACGGCGCAGCGGATCGAGACGCTGGACATGCTGCGCGGCTTCGCGGTGCTCGGCATCCTGGCCGTCAACGCCATGAGCTTCGTCTGGCCTTTCGGTGTCGAGGGCAGCACCAATGCCGCGCCGTTTGAACAGGGTGGGGCGAACCAGATCGTCACCTGGGCGGTGAATGTCCTGTTCCACAACAAATGCCGGACGCTGTTCTCGATGCTGTTCGGCGTGTCGATCTTCCTGGTCGGCGGGGAGTTCGGCGACAAGGCGCGCGGTGCCCTGCTGCGGCGGCGGCTGTTCTTCCTGGCGATCTTCGGCCTGATCCACGGCCTGGCCATCTGGTTCGGCGACATCCTGTTGCTTTACGCCTGGTCGGGCCTGTTCATGATGTTCGCGCGCTCCTGGTCGGTTAAACGTCTGATGTGGATCGGGTTCGGTCTGGTGGCCGCCTTCTCGGCCCTCACGATCGGAATGGAAGTGTTCGGCTCGCTCGAGGTGACCAGCACCTCCGACTGGAACAAGGCCGTCGCCGAACAGCGGGTCGGCATTCTGAAGACCATCGAGACCGTGCGCTCGGGATGGCTCCCGGCCATGACCGAGAATCTCGAGAACTGGGTCCAGCTTCAGATGCCCAGCGTGCTGATCTACGTCTTCCCGACCGTCGGGCTGATGATGCTGGGGCTGGGCCTGTTCAAGTCGGGTTATCTGGCGGGCCGGGCGTCGGACCGGACGTACGCCATCATGCTGGCCATGGGCGTCGCGATCGGTGTGGTGCTGGGCGTGTTCGACTGGGTCGTGGTCGAGCCCGGGCGTTCGCCGACCTGGGCCAGCCTCGGGTCGGGGATCGTGGGCGAACTGGCGCCCTTCATGACCCTGGCCTGGGCGGCGCTGCTGATCCTGATGACGCGGCACGGCCTGGGTTTCGTCAGCCGTCGCCTGGTCCCCGTCGGCCGGATGGCCTTCACCAACTACCTGAGCCAGTCGATCATCATGGCCAGCCTGTTCTACATGCCCTGGGGGCCGCACCTGTACGCGCGGGTCGATCCCGGTCCGCTGTTCGCCATCGTCGTCGGGATCTGGCTTTTGCAGTTGGTCTGGTCCCCGCTGTGGCTGTCGCGGTTCGAGATGGGGCCGCTGGAATGGGTCTGGCGCTGCCTGACCTACGGACGCCGGGTGCCGCTGCTGAAGGCCTGACATTACGCCGAATTAAGGTTGCGGGACGGCATCGGCGCCGCATCCTGAGGTCGGGAACACGAGGGGGCTCGAGATGACCACGACAGACACGGTGCCGACGCGCCCGAATCCCGTCACGGGCGGCGACCGGATCTTCAACCTGGACATGCTGCGCGGCCTGGCCGTGCTGGGGATTCTGGCGGTCAACGCCCTGTCCTTCGCCTGGCCGTTCGAGGTCTATGGCGATCCCGAATCCGCGCCCTTCGCCATGGCCGGGGCCAACAAGATCGGCACATGGGTCACCGACGTCTTCTTCCACGACAAGTTCCGCAGCCTGTTCTCCATGCTGTTCGGCGTCTCGATCTTCCTGGTCGGGGGCGAGCGTTCGGACAAGACGCGCGGAAAGCTGCTGCGCAGCCGGCTGTTCTGGCTGTTCGTGATCGGCCTGATCCACGGCCTGGGTATCTGGTACGGCGATATCCTGATGCACTACGCCTACACGGGCCTGCTGATGCTGCTGATGCGGTCGATGTCGGCAGGCAAGCTGCTGTGGATCGGCGGCGGGGTCAGCCTGTTCTGGGGCGTGGTCGGGGCCGGGATGGCGATCCTGATGGCAAGCCTTTCGCCGGAAGTGCGCGACCAGATGGGTGGCCCCGAGGTCAGCCCCGAGAAGATCGCCGCCACCATCGAGGCCGTGCGCACCGGCGGCTGGATCGCCGCCATGACCGAAAACCTCAGGGCCTGGGCTTTCGTCCAGGGCTTCAGCCTGGCGCTGATCCCCGTCACCCTGCCGCTGATGATGCTGGGACTGGGCTTGTTCAAGAGCGGCTGGCTGGCCGGCAAGGGGGCAATGTGGACCTATCTGCTGGCCATCGCGGCGGGCGCGGCCATCCTGGCCGGACTCGGCTGGTACCGCTGGCAGACCCTGGGCGTCGAGGACGATCCGACCGGCGGCCTGTCGGCGGCCCTGGCCCAGTTCGGCTTCGTCATCACCCTGGGCTATGCGGCCCTGCTGATCCTGCTGACCAAGGGGGGGCTGAAGATCATCACCGGTCGGCTGGCCCCCGTCGGGCGGATGGCCTTTACCAACTACCTGACCCAGTCGATCCTCATGGCCAGCCTGTTCTACATGCCGTGGGGGCCGCTGCTGTACGGCCAATGGGGCCCGGCCATGATCTGGAGCGCCGTCGGCGGCATCTGGATCCTGCAGCTGATCTGGTCTCCGCTGTGGCTGTCGCGGTTCGAGATGGGTCCGCTGGAGTGGATCTGGCGCTGCCTGACCTATGGACGGATGGTGCCGCTGATGAAGCGGGGCTGAAGCACGAGCCTCTCCCTCCCCCTCGGGGGAGGGCAGATCGCGAAGCGATCGGGTGGGGGCGGC
>NZ_JAEMRD010000152.1 GCF_016463485.1 Brevundimonas sp. | reverse complement strand
TGGACCAGAAGATCCAGGACGCCCTCGCCGCCCAGATCCCCTTCCCCAGCCGCCTGGGCAAGCCGTCGGACTATGCCAGCCTCGTCCTCGAACTGGCCCGCAACGTCTACATCAACGGCGAATGCATCCGTCTGGACGGCGCGATACGGCTCGCCCCGCGCTGAAAGCGCGGATCCGGCTCCCTGCTTGAGCGCGAATTCTGCATTGAGGGTCTTGCGGGAAGGTTCGCCCCTCCGCTATACGCCCGCCTCCGACAGGAGTGCGGGCGTAGCTCAGTGGTAGAGCACAACCTTGCCAAGGTTGGGGTCGAGAGTTCGAATCTCTTCGCCCGCTCCAGTCGCATCAAGAGGCCCGATCGCAAGGTCGGGCCTTTTTGCTGTCTACGCCCGGGCTGCGTGAGCTTGCCAAGGTTGACGCAGACGCCATCCGCATTGCCCCGGTCGGTGAAATCCTTCAGGTTTCGCCGCGGAGGGCGAGCATGAGCGCGGAAACGGATCTGGGGTCGACGGTCAGGCCGGTGGAGACCGCGCGGCTGGACGCCTTCGTGGACGCCTCGTTCGCCTTTGCCGTGACCCTGCTGATCATCGCCGGGGCCAATCCGCTCGAGAATTTCGCCGACCTGCTGCACGCGCTCGGCCGGGTGCCGGCCTTCGCCTGCGGGTTCGGGCTGGTGGTGATGTTCTGGCTGGCCCACCGCAATTTCGGGCGGCTGGCCCCGATCCGCGACAGCTGGTCGGCGACGCTGAGCCTGATGATCGTGTTCATGATCCTGGTCTACGTCTTCCCCTTGCGGCTGCTGACCGAGGCGGGGGCGGGGTATTTCTCGGGCGGACGGCTGCCGGGACGCGACCTGATCGCCTCCTATGCCCAGCTGCGGGTCATCTACACCATCTATGGGATCGGCTTCGCCTTCCTGAGCTGGCTGTATTTCCTGCTATACGGCCATGCGCTGAAGCGGGGGACGGTCGCGGGCCTGGCCGAGGAAGACCGTGATGAAGCGGCGGAAAGCCGCGCGATCTGGGGCATGATCACCCTGGCCGGACTGTTCTCGGCGGCGCTCGCCTGGATCATTCCGACGCGGATCGCACCCTGGGCACCGGGCTTCGCCTACTGGCTGATACCCTTCACCCTGTATTTCGCCAATCTGATCCACCGACGCCGAAGCGGCCGTGGCCTGTTCGCCGCGCGGCGCAAGGCGGCGGCGCCCGAGGGTCTGGCCTGATCAGGCGTAGAGGGCGGCGAACAGACCCGCTTCGGGCGAAGAGGCGCGGATACCCCTATCCAGGTCGTCGAGGGCGTCGTCGATCTCCTTCAAGCCCTCGTCCGCGTCCTCGAACGCCGTCTTCGCCTCGTCGTCCATGGGTTTGAAGGCCATCTGGACCTTGGCCTTGTCGAGCAGTTCCTTGATCCACTTGCCGATGCCCCGGACCTCCTTGACGAAGGTCATGTCGGCGGCGGCTTCCGACCCCGAGATCCGCTCCTTCATCGCCTTGTAGATGTCGCCGGGGCGAACATCGGCCCGCGAGGCGGGCGCGGCGGCGGGCGTTTCCTCAAGAGACGGCGGGGCGGCGCGATCAGGCACCTCGGCGTCGGCGCTCTCGGTCTCGGCCTCGGTTTCAGTCTCGACGGCTTCGGCCGGACCCGTCGCCGTCTCGGCCGTCCTGGCCTCGGCGGCGGGACTGGTCGACGCCGGAGCCTTCTCGGCGGACGCGGCCGGTGCCGGAGCGGCCGGAACCGCCGCACTGGTGCTCGCGCCAGGCGGGGGCGTGCCCCCCGCCTCCGCATAGGCCTTGAGCGCCGATTTCAGCTGCTTGACGATCTGGGCCAGCTGTTTGGCCATGACCTGGGGATTGTCGGAGGCGAACTGTTTGAGCGTGCGGATGCGCTCGACCAGGACCTGGACCTGCTGGCGGGCCTGATCCTTGCGGGCCAGACGCTGTTTCCGGGCCTGGTCCTCGATCGGGGAGGGCTGTTCGGCGCGCGCGGCGGTCGCGGTCTTGACGCCGGTCAACGTCGCACGGGCCTTGGCGGCCTTGGCATCCGACGGTGCTAGGGCGCTGACCGCGCTCTGCGGCGCGATCATGCGGGGTTGTGACAGGGCGAGAGTGGCAAGCGACATCGGACCGAGCTTTCTGCTGGGACCGCCACCCTGACATAAAGAGCCTAAGCCAAGCTTGACGCGTGGACGCGCCATTTGGCTTACGCCCGGTCATCCGGTTAGACAGGAGGGATGCCGAACCTGATCCTCGCCATCGACCAGGGCACGACCTCGAGCCGGGCCATCGCGTTCGAGGTCTGCGACGACCATACGCTGAAGGCCCTGGCGATCAGCCAGATCGAACTGGCCCAGCATTTCCCGCATTCGGGCTGGGTCGAGCATGACGCGGCCGAGATCTGGACCGCGACACTGCAGACCTGTCGCGAGGTGATCCGAAAGGCCGGAGGGATCAGCCGCTTCGCCGCCATCGGCATCACCAACCAGCGCGAGACGGCGGTCATCTGGGACGCCGCCACGGGCGAGCCCCTGCACCGGGCCATCGTCTGGCAGGACCGGCGCACGGCCGACGTCTCGGCGCGGATGGCGGCGGAGGGGCACGAGCCGGAGGTTCAGGCGGCGACGGGTCTGATCCTGGACCCCTACTTCTCGGCGACTAAATACGCCTGGCTGCTGGACAAGACCGGGACGCGGGACCGGGCGGCGAAGGGCGAGGTGAAACTCGGCACGATCGACAGCTGGCTGGTCTGGAAACTTACCGGTGGGGCTCGTCACGTCACCGACGCCACCAACGCCAGCCGCACCTCCCTGATGGACCTAAAATCGCGATCGTGGCGCGAGGACCTGTGCGCCCTGTTCGACGTGCCGATGGCCGCCCTGCCCCGGATCGTCGGATGCGCAGAGGTGTCAGGCGAGAGCGATCCGGCCCTGTTCGGCCGCGCCCTGCCCATCGCAGGCTCGGCCGGCGACCAGCAGGCGGCGCTGGTCGGGCACGGGGCGCTGAGCCCCGGCGACGCCAAGATCACCTACGGCACCGGTGCCTTTCTGGTCGCCAATGTCGGAGCCGAGCCGGTGGCGTCGAAGAGCCGGCTGCTGGGCACGCTCGGCTATCAGGTGGGCGAAGAGGCCGCCCCCGAGGTGGCTTATGCGCTGGAGGGGTCCATCTTCTCGGCCGGATCGGCGATCCAGTGGTTGAGGGACGGGGTCGGGATGATCTCGGAATCGCGCCAGTCCGAAGGGGTGGCGCAGGGGCTGAAGGACAATGGCGGGGTCTATCTGGTACCCGGCTTCACGGGTCTGGGCGCGCCGTGGTGGAAGCCGGACGCGCGCGGGGCCGTCGTCGGCCTGACGCGCGATACCGGACCGGCCCATTTCGTGCGGGCGGCGCTGGAGGCCCTGGCCTATCAGACCCACGACCTGCTGGAGGCCTTGGCCGCCGACGGGGCCCCGCCGCTGAAGCTTCTCAAGGTCGATGGCGGCGTCACGGCCAACGCCTTCGCCATGCAGTTCGTGGCCGACATCTGCCAGGTCACGGTCGAGCGGCCGGCCTTTCAGGAGATGACGGCCCTGGGCGCGGCCAAGCTGGCAGCGCTGGGCATCGGCCTGATCCCCGACCTGACCGCCCACGCCGCCGAGGCCCCCGCGATCTGGAGCCCGCGCATGGGGGACGTCGAACGCGACCGCCTGCTCAAGGGCTGGCGCGGGGCCGTCCGCGCCGCCATCATCGCCAGCGAATAGAGCGTCCGCAAAGGACGCCGGAGGACCGCCCATGACCGACACCGCGACATCGTCCGAGGACGCCCAGGCCACGTTCGGCGGCACGCGCGAGGTCGATCCCCGGTACGCTCTGGATACAGCCGCGCTCGACGCCTGGATGCGTGACAAGGTCGAAGGCTACTCCGGTCCGCTGACGATCCGCCAGTTCAAGGGCGGCCAGTCGAACCCGACCTATGAGCTGACCACGCCGAACCGGGCCTATGTGCTGCGTCGCAAGCCGCCGGGCGTTTTGCTCGCCTCGGCCCACGCCATGGACCGGGAGTTCACGGTGATCTCGGCCCTGCACGCGCAGGGGTTCCCCGTGGCCCGGCCCTATGCGCTCTGCGCCGACGACGCGGTGATCGGGTCGATGTTCTACGTCATGGACAAGGTCGAGGGCCGGGTCCTGTGGGACCTCAAATTGCCGGGTCTGGAGCCTACTGAGCGTCGCGCCATCTATGAGGCCCAGACCGACACCCTGGCCCGCCTGCACGGCTTCGATCCGGCCTCCATCGGCCTTGGCGACTACGGCAAGCCCGGCAACTATTTCGAGCGTCAGGTCGGGCGCTGGACGAAGCAGTATCGGGCCTCCGAGATCGATCCGGTCCCGGCCATGGACCGGCTGATCGAGTTCCTGCCCGCGACGCTGCCGGCCCAGGGACCGACCCGCATCGTCCACGGCGACTTCCGCCTCGACAACCTCATCGTGGCTGCGGACGGACCCGATGTCCGGGCCGTGCTGGACTGGGAGCTGTCGACGCTCGGCGATCCGATGGCGGACTTCTCCTACATGCTGATCGGCTGGGTCCTGCCGGCCAGCCAGAGGAACGGGCTCGCGGGCGCGGACCTGAAGGCTCTGGGCATCCCGACGATGCAGGAGACGGTGGAGCGGTATGCGGCGAGGACCGGCGCAGGGGTCCCGGCCAACCTGGACTGGTTGCTGGCCTACAACCTGTTCCGGCTGGCCGCGATCTGCCAGGGCATAGCCGGGCGGGTCCGCGACGGCACGGCGGCCAGCGCTCATGCCCGGTCCATGGCAGCCCAGGTCGGGCCCCTGTCGGACGCCGCCTGGACCTATGCGAAGCGGGCCGGGGCGTAAGCCCTATTTGGCATAGAGCTTGACCACCTCGTACAGGAAGTCGCGTCCTTCATAGAGAGACCGGACCCGCAGCCGCTCGTTCAGGCCGTGGACCCCGTTGCCGTCCGGATCGGTGAACATCCCGGTCATGCCATAGGTCGGGATGCCTGCTGCATTGGTGAAGCGGCCATCGGTGGCACCCGTCGACAGCGTCGGGACCACCGGCACGCCCGGCCAGATCCGGCCCGCGACCTGCCGCACCGGATCCAGGATGGCGTCGGTCAGGGGCGGCGGGGGCGAGGTCGGGCTGGGCTCGCCGACGGTGGCGATCGTCAGGCCCGGCACGGCCAGGACCCGTTCGATCCGACCTTGCGTCTCAGCGATCGTGTGGCCGGGAAGGATGCGGCAGTTCACGTTGACCTCGACCTTCTGCGGCTGAGCGTTGTGGGCATGGCCGCCCTCGATCAGGGTCGGGATACAGGTGGTGCGCAGCATGGCGTTCCACACCGGATTGGCCGCCCCGAGCCGCAGCGCCGCCGCCGCGTCGGGTGTCGACGCGGTCAACAGGCGCAGGTCGTCGGCGAACTGCGGCGAGGTCTCGATCAGGGCCGTGAAATAGGCCCGCGTGACCGGCGTCACCTCCAGCGGGAAGTCATGCTTCACCAGCCGGTCCAGCCCCGCCCCCAGGGCCGCGATGGCATTGTCCTTCCTCGGCCTCGCCGAATGCCCGCCGGGGTTGGTCAGGGTCAGGGTGAAGTCCTGATAGACCTTTTCTCCCGCCTGAACGTTCAGGACCAGGCGATTGCCGGCCGCGTCCAGATTGCCGCCTGCCCCCTCGTTCAGGGCGAAGCCGGCGCTGAGCGTCTCGGGTCGATGTTCCAGCAGCCACTGGACCCCGTTCCAGTGATCGTTCGTCTCCTCACCGCAGGTCAGGGCCATCTTCAGAGTGCGGCGGGGCCGGAACCCTTCTGCCTTCATCCGGACGAACGTATCCACCCACACCGAGGCCTGGGCCTTGTCGTCCGAAGCGCCGCGCGCATAGAAATAGCCCTCCTCCTCCACCAGGGTGAAGGGATCGCGCTGCCAGTCCGAGCGCCGCGCCTCGACCACATCGATATGGGCCAGCAACAGGATGGCGGGGGCCGAGGCGTCCGACCCCGGCAGTGTCGCGACCAGCGAGCCGAACTTGGGCTGGTCTTCAGGCACGATGACCTGGGCGTCCTCGGCCGAGTATCCGGCGGCGGTCAGTCGGGCCAGCATCCGGTTCGACGCCAGGGTGCAGTCTCCCTCGGACAAGGTGGTGTTGGTCTCGACCAGTTCCTTATACAGGACACGGAAGGCGAGCTGGTCGGGGCGGGGTTCGCCCGCGAGAGTCGGGGTCTGCGCACCCGCCTTGCTCACGAAGACGGCCGCGCCGATGACCAGCACCGCAGCCAGGCCGAACAGCAACAGGATCGCCCGGCTGGACCGGGTATTGCGCATCTCCTGATAGGCGGGATCATCCAGCCAGTAGCGGCCCTCGCCGGCCTCGACGACGGCGTGGCGGCGGACAAGGCGACGCAGGGCCCCGCGCTGGATCAATCGGCCGGACGCCAGGGCGATGGCGGTTTCGGGCGAGACGGCTCCGGCTTCTCGCAGAGCCTGGGTGATGCGCTTCTCGGCCTGCATCGACGCCGCCGCCACCGCTCCGCTCGTACTCATGCCGTCGCTCCCGTTCGCGACCAGCCTTAGCGCGTTCAAACCCGAGTGGCAGCATGGCACCCACATTTTCCGCTCATTCCCGCGAAAGCGGGGACCCAGTTCTTTCGTGAGGCACGGTCCATGGGATTGAGGCCTCTTGGAATGGTGTTCGTCCTATCGCCCAAAGCACTGGGTCCCCGCTTTCGCGGGAATGAGCGAGAGGTTTGATGGGCTCAAGGTGAAGCTGGAGATGCGATGAACGCATCCGCCAACGCAGGGGCCAGGTCGCCGCGCCCGACGACGGTGACGGCGTCCAGTTCCAGCCACGACGCCATCCGGCGCAGCTCGACCGCCAGCCGCCCCGGTGTCTCCGCATCGGCCTCCGGCTCGGTCCAGGCTGCCTGGACCAGCAGCACCCGGTTCTGACGATCGGCCTTCAGATCGACACAGGCGGTGATCGCCTCATCCTGCAGGAACGGCAGGACATAATATCCGCGCTCGCGCTTGTGCGCCGGGGTGTAGATCTCCAGCCGGACGCGCACGCCGAACAGCCGCTCGGTCCGGTCCCGGAACCAGATCAGATTGTCGAACGGCGACAGGAGCGCCGATGCCTCGATCCGGCGTGGCCGCCTCGCCTCGGGATGCAGATAGGCGGGCTTGGCCCAACCCCGCACCGTGACCGGGATCAGGTCGCCCGCCTCGACCAGTTCGGCCAGCCGCGCCCGCGCATCTTCCAGCGACAGGCGGAAATAGTCGCGCAGGTCGGCAGCGGTGGCGATCCCCATGGCCCTTGCGGCGATGAGCATCAGCGCTCTCTGGGCCTCCGCAAGGTCCGGCGTCGGGGCATCGGCGACGGCGGCGGGCAGCACACGCTCGGTCAGGTCATAGACCCGCTCGAACCCGCGCCGGGTCCGGGTGGTGATGAAACCCGACCAGAACAGCCACTCCAGCGCCCGCTTGCCGTCCGACCATTCCCACCAGCCGGGCTTGCC
>NZ_JAEMRD010000151.1 GCF_016463485.1 Brevundimonas sp. | reverse complement strand
CCGTAGCCATAGGGGCCGCAGAAGAAGATCGGGTTGAAGTGGCCGTCGGCCCAGGCGGCGGCCTGGCGGGCGATGGCCAGGGCGAAGGCATTGCCCTGGCCTTCCACGAAGCTGTCGAAGGTCAGGCGGTCCTGCAGGCCGGCGGCGCGGACGGCGCGCTCGCCATCGGCGACGGGGGCCACGGTCGGCATCGGGATGGGGGCGGTCACGGCAGCACCCTCGGCCCGGCCGGCGGCGACCTGGGAGGCGGGGGCGACGGAGCCCATCTCGGCGCGGCAGCGGACGTCCAGGCGGCGGTTCAGACCGTCCAGACCCAGCCACAGCTCGTTCATGCGGCGCAGGGCGTTCTTGCGGACCCAGTCGCGGGCATAGGCGGTGGGCGTGACCAGGATCAGCTGGCCGGCCCCATCGGCCCGCACGGCCGACGGCGCGATATAGGAGCTGAAAGGCCCGTCGCCGATCTCGGCCCGAAGACGGCTCGCCGCCTCGGTCCAGATGTGATCCGGATCCGTCATCCCCGCCATCAAAACACCCCCGCTCATCGTTCAGCCACCCGCATTGAAAACCCATCACCGAACGCGCTTCGCAGAGCCGCCTGGATCAAGGCACGACTTCTCCTGTCCCTCGAAGCGGTGCTTCAACGGCGGGGTCGAACTCTTGAAAAGGCGTCTCACGCCGTCGCGAAATCAGGTCTCGCGCCGTCTTCATCCGTGAGGGGATGGAAGTGCGTCAGAGGCCCAAACTTACGCCCCGCGCCGGGTGCGTCAACGCTGATTCGCGCCTCGAATTGAAGTTAAAATCGTTGACTCCGCTAAAGCCCTAAGCCGCTTGGAAAAAAACCGTGTTCACCATAACCGGCGACCCGATTCCGGGCTCAATCGCTTAGCCGCGCACGTGCAAACGGCGAGAGAGCCTGAGCCCTCTCGCCGTTGAAATTCTTCATCTTTACCATGACAGGCCTATGAAAGGCCGTCCGGTGCCCGATGGATCAGGCGGCCGACATCTTCTTCAGCTGGGCGGCCAGACGACCGACCTTGCGCGAGCCTGTATTCTTGTGAACGACGCCCTTGGAGACGGCGCGCATCAGCTCGGACTGGGCCTCGATGAAGGCGGTCTTGGCGGCACCGGCGTCGCCACCCGAAACGGCTTCCTGGAACTTGCGCAGGAAGGTACGGACGCGCGTGCGGCGCGCCTTGTTCACTTCGGTGCGGGCGGCGATCTTGCGGATCGCCTTGCGGGCGCCGGGGTTGTTGGCCATCGAAAAACCTATGAGACGGAAAACGCCGCGGACCTGACGTCCACGGCGCGGAAATCTGAAGAGGCGCGGCTATAGCGGATGAGGCGACGGGGAGCAAGAGGCTTGAAAAAGGGCCCGGGGCCTGGGGCGTTCGCAATCGATCCACCGGGTCTTCCAGGCCCTGATCCCCAAGACCTGAGCCCTACTTTCCCGTGAACACCGGCTTCCGCTTCTCGACGAAGGCCGCCATCCCCTCCTTCTGGTCCTCGAAGGCGAACAGGGAGTGGAACAGGCGGCGTTCGAACTGGACCCCTTGCGTCAGGGTCGTCTCAAGGGCGGCGTTGACCATCTCCTTGTTGGCCATGACGGCGAGCGGGCTCTGGGACGCGATCTTCGCGGCGATCTTGCGGACCTCGGTCATCAGGTCGTCGTGGGGAAAGATGCGCGAGGCCAGACCCGCGCGCTCCGCTTCCGCCGCATCCATCATCCGGGCTGTCAGGACCATGTCCATGGCCTTGGACTTGCCTACCAGCCGCGTCAGCCGCTGGGATCCGCCGATCCCCGGCGCGACGCCGAGGTTGATCTCGGGCTGGCCGAATTTCGCCTTCTCCGACGCGACGATGAAGTCGCACAGCATGGCCAGTTCGCAACCGCCGCCCAGGGCGAACCCGTTGACCGCCGCGATGATGGGCTTCCTGAACCGTACGATCCGGTCGTGGCCCAGGGCGAAATAGTTCCCCGCATACATCTGGGCATAGGTCTGGTCGGCCATCTCCTTGATGTCGGCCCCGGCCGCGAAGGCCTTTTCGCCGGACCCGGTCAGGATCAGGCAGCGCACCGTGTCGTCGAACTCCACCGCATCCAGGAAATCGGCCAGATCCTTGAACAGCGCCGAGTTCAGCGCATTCAACGCCTCGGGCCGGTTCAGGGTGACGACGGCATAACCGTCGGCATGGCGCTCGATCAGCAGGTTGGCATAGGTGTCGGACATGGGTGTCTCCGGGGCTGGTCCCACCGTCTTAGCCGCCGAGGCCGTCGAGACAACCGCGAAGGCGCAGACGTCTCTTGCGAAATCGCCGTCAGCGTCGCCGGCGCACCAGCATCAGCGTCAGGACTGTGCGGACCCCTTCGGCGAGGACAATGCAGGCCAGCAGCAGATTGGCGATGAGGACCAGGGTGCGGGGCGTCAACGCGAACGCCATGCTCAGGGTCTCCAGCCTTGTTTCCGCCCACAGCGCGAACAGCCACAAGCCCGCCAGAGTCAGAACGATCAGCCCGACCAGGACCATCAGGGCGACATGGCCCGCGATCAGGGCGGCCTCGGTCAGGGCTGCGTCCTGGGCGGGGCGGTGCCGCCGCTGAAGCCAGCCGACCACGGCCGATCCCACGGCTTCGGTCACGACCACCGCGCCCAGAGCGACGAGAAAGGCCAGCCCGGCCGAGAGCGCCAGCGAGCCCTCGGTCCGTCCGACAAGATGCGCCAGCCGCCAGCCATAGAGGCTCCATACCGCCGTACCGACGATCAGGCTGATCCAGAGCTGTTTCTCGCGCAGACTCATCGGCTGGCCTTAGCCCGCGCCGCAGTGCCGCGCCAGACGCTCCGGTCCGTCAGACGCCGACCATCGCCCCCAGCTTGAGCACCGTGTTCCAGTTGCGGCCCGTGCCCATGCCGAGCAGTCTGGGCGTGGCCTTCTTGAAGATGCCGGACTGACCCATGCCGTCCGGGAACCAGAAATACAGGACATCGCCGCCGGTCTTCAGGGTCACGGCCTCCACTGCCTCGCCGCCCTCGGTCAGGGCGCGACAGGCTTCGACGGCACCTGGCGCGATCCCCGCCTTCATGATCATGGTCAGGACCTGGGCGGGATGGGCAGCGGCCTGCTTGGCGAAGGGGTTGGCGGCGATCAGGGAAGACCACTGGCCTGCCGTGCGAGCCATGGCGGCGATCTTCAGGCCGAAACGCCGCGCCATCTCCGTCTCGATCGCGGCCTCCAGCGCGACAGTCGTCCTGTCGGTCTCGACCACCAGATTGCCGCTGGCCAGCAGGGTGCGGGGGTTCTCGAGGCCCATCTCCAACGCCATGGCCCGCTGTTCGGCGACCGGAGCCCGGACGCCGCCGGTGTTCATGCCGCGAAACAGGATGATGCGGTGGGGCATGGCCTCTACAGCGCAGCGCGCTTCAGGGTCACCAGCGCCTGTTCCCGGATCGCGGTGTCGCCGACGGCCAGGATCTGGCCGGTACCGTCGATCGCCTCGCCCCGCCAGTTGGTGACGGCTCCGCCGGCCGCCTCGACCACGGGGATCAGGGCCGACCAGTCCCACAGCTTGAGGCCGCTCTCGGCGACCAGGTCGATCCGCCCGGCCGCCACCATCGCATAGGCATAGGCGTCGCACCCATAGCGGGCCAGACGCGCGGCGGCCCGCACCTGGGTCCAGGCGCCCAGCTCGGAGCCGGTGAAGATGTCGGGATCGGTGGTGGCGATGACCGCCTCGGTCAGGGCCGGACAGGCGCGGGTGCGAAGGGGCGTGGTCGCATCCCCGCGCATCAGGACGGCCCCCGACGGTCCGCCGAGGAAGACTTCGTCGAGATAGGGCTGGGCGATCACGCCGACGCTGGGCGTCCCCTGGACGCGCAGCCCGATCAATGTCGTCCAGAGAGGCAGGCCGGCGATGAAGGCGCGGGTGCCGTCGATGGGATCGAGAATCCAGACGTGTTCGGCGTCGGGCCGATCCTCGCCATACTCCTCGCCGATCACGCCGTGGTCGGGATAGCGGGCGGCGATCGCCCGCCGGATCGCGACCTCGGCCTCCTTGTCGGCCTGGGTCACAGGATCGAAGGCTCCCGGACCCGCCTTGTTCTCCTGCGCATACTCGCCGCGAAAGAACGGCAGGGTCACGGCAGCGGCCGTGCGCGCCAGATCGACGGCGAAGGCTTCGAAGGAGGTCATGGAAGAGTGGTTCGTGATTAGTGATTAGTGATTGCCGTCGCCGGCCCCCGAACCACTAACCACTAACCACCAACCACTCCACCCCGCGCTCAAGCAGCGAGCGACCGCGTCGCGAGCGATAGCGCCCTAAGACTATGCCACCGGCTCTTCAGCGTGCAGCGACTTGGCCAGGTCCAGAAGGCGGCGGCGCGGACGTTCGCCGAGCTGGTAATAGGCCTGGATCAGGTCGAGGGTTTCCTTCCTGGAAAACATCTCGCCGCCGTTGGCCCCGGCGGCCTCCTTGCGTTCCATGGCCTCGGTCAGGCCGTCGTAGAAATAGTTGACCGGCGATTCCAGCGCCTCGGCCAGCTGCCACAGGCGGGCGGCCGAGATCCGGTTGGCGCCGCACTCGTACTTCTGGATCTGCTGGAAGCGGATGCCGACCTGGAGCGCGAGCTGTTGCTGGGTCAGGCCCAGCAGGCGGCGACGGCGACGCAGGCGGCGGCCCAGGTGAAGATCGATATCGGTGGCCATGGCCCCATTTCCCCATTCTGATGGAGTGTCCCAAGACGGGACGGCTCGCCTTAGCAGTCGCAAGCGACATGCCGGTTTCGCTCAGGGAGGGAGTTGCAGCGTTCGACGAACGGATTCAGCACCCCTGCGGCCTTTTGACAGGCCCCTACGCAACCCGAAAGCAAGCGACGCATTACAGGCCCATCGAAAGCTTGACTTGGAAGGGTCACCACAATGGGTCTCGGAATTATCGGATGGATTGTCATCGGCATCGTCGCCGGCTGGCTCGCGGAAAAGGTCATGGGTCGTAGCCACGGCCTGGTCACCAACCTGATCGTCGGCGTCGTCGGCGCACTGATCGGCGGTTTCATCGCTCAGAATTTGCTCGGCATCCCCGTCGGCGGCTTCAACCTGATCACCCTGCTGGTGGCGTTCGGCGGTGCCGTTCTGCTGCTGTTCCTGCTGGGTCTGGTCAAGCGCCGCGCCTGATCCTTCTCAGGATCAGAGCATAAAGAAGGGGCGGTCCCGTCGGGACCGCCCCGTTTTCTAGGCCGGGTCGGGAAACCTTACTGAGGTTCGGTCGGAGCCGGTTCGGCCGTCTCGGTCTCGGCGCTGTCTGAGGCCGGTTCGTCGGTTGCGGGTGGGGTCGTGGCTTCGGTCGGAGCCGCATCGTCGGCGATGGCCGGGGCTGCCGTATATTCAGCGGAGGTCCAGCCGACCACAACGCCTGCACCGTCCTGACGCAGTCCGCCCAGCGGCACGCCCTTGAGCTGGCCATCCGGACCGCGCACGGTCAGTTCCTGCTCGCCAGCGTCATTGTTGCGCGCGCCTTCCAGCTTGCCGAGCACGGTGCCGTCCGAGCCCTTTACGTCAGAGCCGGGTTGAAGCTGCAAGGTGGCGGGCTGTTCGGTCGGGGCGGGAGCCGGACTAGGGGCAGTCTGGGTCGTCGTCGGGGCGGGCGGCGTCATCGCCTCCTGCGCCAGGGCAGGGGCGGCCGTCAGCATCAGGCCGGCGATGCTGGTCAGAAGAGCGGTCTTGCGGATCATGTCGGATCGGTCCGGGGTTGCGCGGCAGAGGTGCGCCGCAGCCAGACAAACACCCTCCATTTCGGAATGTTTCACCCGCCCCGGAATGACCTTGGGGGCGCCACGGTTGGCCAATTCCCGCTATCAGACCGCCATGAGTTCGCCCCGTCGTCGCCCCGGTATCCTGATCCGCCTGCTCGCCCTAGTACGTGAAGCCTCGCCCCAGGCCTTTGGCGTGGTGGTGTTCGGCGCGGGTGCCCTGACCCTGATCTCGGCGGTGACCCCGGCGTTCTCGGATCGACTGTCGATCGTCCGCCAGACCTTTTCGCCCTTCCTGATCGACATCTCGCATTTCGCGGCCAGCGTGATCGGCTTCCTGCTGCTGCTGCTCGCCGCCGGTCTGTGGCGCAGGCGGCGGGGAGCCTACTGGCTGGCCCTGGGGGCCATGCTCGCAGGTGCGGTCTTCACCATGCTCAAGGGCCTGAACTGGGAGGAGGCGCTGCAACTGGTGGCCGTCGCCGCTCTGCTGACGCCGTGCAAGCCGGCGTTCGACCGGCGGTCGCGTCTGGTGGAGCCCCTGCGTCCCGGGTGGCTGTTGCTGCTCGTCACGGCGGTGGCCGCCATGGTCTGGCTGGGCTTCTTCGCCTACCGCGACGTGGCCTATACCGACGAACTCTGGTGGACCTTTCTGAGCGACAGCGAGGCCTCGGGCTTTCTGCGCGCCGCGGCCGTGCTGTCGATCCTCACCCTGCTGATCGCGGCGGTGTCGCTTCTGGCCGCGCCCGGATCGGGCCGTCGTCGGCTGCCTGATGCCCAGGATCGCGCCCGCGCCCTGACCGCCCTGACTGAGGCCGCCCAGTCTCCGCTCCACCGCGCCGCGCCCGAGGCCTGGCTGGCGGCGCTGGGCGACAAGACTCTGTTGTTCAGTCCGTCGGGCCAAAGCTTCCTCGCCTATCGCGTACGCGGGCGGCGCTGGATTGCCATGGGGGAACCGGCGGGCCTGAAGGCCGAGCGACTGGACCTGTTGTGGGCCTTCGCCGAACTGGCCGACAGCTACGGCGGGGCCCCGGTCTTCTATTCGGTGGGCGAGGGTCTGCTGGCCGATCTGGCGACCATGGGGCTGGCGGTGCGAAAGGTCGGAGAGACCGCCGTGGTCGAGGTCGCCGCCTTCACCCTGGAGGGCAAGTCGCGCCAGAACCTGAGGACGGCCATCAACCGGGCCGAACGCGAGGGGGCCTCCTTCGCCGTCCTGCAGCCCGGATCGGCGTCTGCGATCGCCGACGAACTGCGCGCCGTGTCCGACGCCTGGCTGGCCGAGCACAACGGCGAGGAGAAGGCGTTTTCACTGGGCCGGTTCGACCCCGCCTACCTCGACCTGACCCCGCTCGCCGTCGTGCGCCAGACGATGGAGGGGCAGACCCGCATCGTCGCGTTCGGCAACCTGTTGCCGGGCGCGGGGGAGGCGAGGGAGGTCGCCATCGACCTGATGCGCCATGTTCCCGACGCTCCGCCGGGGATCATGGACTATCTGTTCATCCGCGCCATCCAGTGGGCCGGGTCCGAGGGGTATGCCCGGTTCGACCTCGGCATGGCCCCCCTGGCCGGGCTGGAGGACCGTCGCGGTGCCCCGGTGTTCGGCCGCGTCGGCGCCCTGGTGTTCGAGGAGGGCGGCGCCCTGTACGGCTTCCAGGGCCTGCGCGCCTACAAGTCCAAATTCTTCCCCGACTGGCGCCCCCGCTTCATCGCCGCCCCGACCTCGACCCCGCTGGCCCTCGCCCTGCTGGACGTGGCCCTGCTGACGAGCGG
>NZ_JAEMRD010000254.1 GCF_016463485.1 Brevundimonas sp. | reverse complement strand
CCCGTTCTCGTCGTCGGAAGGGCAGGTGTGAGTTCTCCACCCTGTTGTTGGCCCAGCGGCCGATCTGCTGCTTCGAAGCGTTGCCGATCTCCTTCATCGCCGCCTTGTAGGAGCGCAGACCGTCGGTCGTGATGGCCTTTACGCGACCGTGCCGCTTCATGATTTTCTTCATGAAAGTCAGCGCCGCCGCCTTGTCCCTGGTCTTGCTGGCAAAGGATTCCAGCACCTCGCCCTCTTGGTCCACGGCCCACCAGAGGTAGTGCATCTCGCCGTTGATCTTCACGTAGACCTCGTCGAGGTGCCACCGCCAATGGGTGAACGCGCGCATCCTCTGCACACGCTTTCGACGGATCTCGGCGGCGAACATCGGGCCGAACCGGTTCCACCAGAGCCGCACCGTCTCGTAGCAGATGTCGATGCCGCGCTCTGCCAGCAGGTCTTCCACGTTGCGAAGGGACAGCGGGAATTTGACGTACATCATCACCACCGTCCGGATCACCTCCGGCGAGCTGTCAAAGTAGCGGAACGGGTTGGTGCTCTTGGCCATAGGTCGACGCTAGTTCGCCGAAAAAGCGGTGGCAATCGGTTTGGGCTGACAGAGCCCTCGCAAGAGTTAAGTTGTCAGCACCAACGCGGCGCTGTCACAGTCTTTTGGCGCGGGCTCCAATCAAGGGGCGCGGCCGACAGAAGGTCGTTTATGCAACTCCGGCTCTTGGAGTATTATGTGGTCTTGGCGCGAGAGAAGCATTTCGCGCGGGCGGCGGCTGCCTGTAACGTCACCCAGCCAGCCTTGTCGGCGGGCCTCGTGGCATTGGAAGGCCTGCTCGGTAAGCGTCTGGTCGAGCGAGACCGTCGCTTTATCGCACTGACTGCCGACGGCGCGGCCATACTGCCCTGGGCCCAGCAGATCGTCGCCATGCTGGACGGCCTGCACCACGCCGCAGACGCCACGGCGGGCACCCTGCGTGGTGATCTGAGGCTGGGCGCGATTCCAGCATCCATGCCTGTGGTCGGGCTGCTGGTGCAAACCGTGCGGGCGGGGCATCCTGATCTGACCGTCTCGGTGCGGTCGCTGACGTCGCGCGAGATCGAGCGAGGCCTGGCGGCGTTCGAACTGGATGCCGGGGTGACCTATCTGGATCATGAGCCCCCGGCGCAGGTGGTCAGTGTTCCGCTTTATTCCGAGCGCGCGATCTTTCTGACGCGGGCCGGCGGCCACGGCGACGGTGTATCGGAAATTCCGCTTGGCGACGCCGTATCGCAACCCCTGTGCCTGCTTCACGAGGGCATGCAGAACAGACGCATCCTCGACGCTCATCTGGCCGCCCGCGGCTTGGCCGTACACCCGTGCGCCACGGCGGATTCCTATGTCGCCCTGGTGGCGATGGTGGAAAGCGGGGCCCATGCGTCGATCGTGCCTGACGCCTATGCGTCCTTGTTGCCCACCGAACGCTGGGCGAGGGTCATACCCTTTGACATCCCGCTTCCCCCCAGCCGGATCGGGTTGATCGTGTCCGACCGGTCGCCGATCAGCCAACTTCCCAAGGCTACGGTGCTGGCGGCACGGAACCTGGTCCTGCCGCCCTCATTTTCCCGAGAATGATAAACGATCTTTATCAATCATCGGAATCATGGATTTGACGCTGCACACTCCGAACGTCAATCCGGGCTGATGGGCAAGAAGGAAAGACAGGTCGAGCGGGTCGCCGTAACGGTGAATCCCGTGCATGCGGCGGCGATCCAGCGCCTGAGAGCGACTTTGGGCGATGGGCGTGGCGCGCTGCTTCCCTGGCTTCACGCGCTCCAGGCCGAGTTCGGATATATCGACGATCAGCTCGTGCCCGTGGTCGCGGAGGCGCTCAACCTCAGCCGTGCCGATGTCCACGGCGTGGTGACCTTTTATCACGACTTTCGCCGTCAGCCGGCCG
>NZ_JAEMRD010000150.1 GCF_016463485.1 Brevundimonas sp. | reverse complement strand
TGTTCATCACCGGCGGCGTGGTTTCCTCGCTTGGAAAAGGCCTCGCCTCCGCCGCGCTCGGCGCACTGCTTCAGGCGCGCGGTTACAAGGTCCGACTGCGCAAGCTCGACCCCTATCTGAATGTCGATCCGGGCACGATGAGCCCCTACCAGCACGGCGAGGTCTTCGTGACCGACGACGGGGCCGAGACGGATCTGGATCTGGGTCACTACGAGCGCTTCACCGGCGTTTCGGCGGCCAAGTCCGACAACATCACCACCGGCCGCATCTATTCGACGATCATCGAGAAGGAACGGCGCGGCGACTATCTGGGCGCGACGGTGCAGGTGATCCCGCACGTCACCGACCAGATCAAATCCTTCTGCCTGACGCCCGCCTTCACCGATGACGGCGACGACGTCGACTTCGTGCTGGTCGAGATCGGCGGCACGGTCGGCGACATCGAGGGCTTGCCGTTCTTCGAGGCGATCCGCCAGCTGGGCCAGGACCTGCCGCGCGGCCAGTCCTGCTTTGTCCACCTGACGCTGCTGCCCTTCATCAAGACCGCCGGCGAGATGAAGACCAAGCCGACGCAGCACTCGGTCAAGGAGCTGCGCTCCATCGGCATCCAGCCCGACATCCTGCTGTGCCGCTGCGAATTCCCGATCCCCGAGGACGAGAAGCGCAAGATCGGCCTGTTCTGCAACGTGCGGCCCTCCGGCGTCATCCAGGCGATGGACTCCGAGGACATCTATGCGGTGCCGCTGGACTATCACCGCGAGGGTCTGGACGCCGAGGTCCTCGCGCATTTCGGGATCACCGACGCGCCCGCCCCCGACCTGACCAGCTGGACCGAGATCGCCCGACGCCGCCGCCAGCCGGACGGGGAGGTCACCGTCGCCGTGGTCGGAAAATACACGGTGCTCAAGGACGCCTATAAATCCCTGATCGAGGCCCTGCACCACGGCGGGGTGGCCAACAACGTCAAGGTCAACATTGACTGGGTCGAGGCCGACACCTTCGAGGGCGACCGCGACGCCTGCGAGGCGCGGTTGCAGTCCGCTCATGCGGTGCTGGTACCCGGCGGCTTCGGCGAGCGGGGCGCCGAGGGCAAGATCGAGGCGGCGCGGTTCTCGCGCGAGCGCAACATCCCCTATTTCGGCATCTGTTTCGGGATGCAGATGGCGGTTATCGAGGCGGCGCGGAACCAGGCCGGTTTGCCCAAGGCCTCCTCGACCGAGTTCGGTCCGACGGATGAGCCCGTCGTCGGCCTGATGACCGAATGGACTCAAGGCAACCAGCGGGTGCTGCGCCAGCAGGGCGGTGACCTGGGCGGCACCATGCGGCTGGGTGCCTATGATTCGACTCTGGCGGCCGGGTCGCGCATCGCGGAAATCTATGGTTCGACCGCCATCAGCGAGCGTCATCGCCATCGCTACGAGGTCAACATCAACTATCGCGAGGCGATTGAGGACAAGGGTCTGATCTTCGCCGGCCTGTCGCCCGACGGTGTCCTGCCCGAGACCGTCGAACGCTCCGACCACCCCTGGTTCATCGGCGTCCAGTACCACCCCGAACTCAAAAGCCGCCCGTTCAAGCCCCACCCGCTGTTCGCCAGCTTCATCGAGGCTGCGGTGGTGCAGAGCCGGCTGGTCTGACGGTCAGCCGGGACGGGCCTACTCCTTGATCCCAGCCTTGTCCGCCACATAGGTCGAGCACGCCGCCGATGCCTCGTTCATCAGGTCCTGGTCCTGATCGGCCAACTGGGCCAGCTTCGCCTCATTCTCGGGCGACATGGTATCGGCGTCATAGGCCTCGACCATGACGTTATAGAGGTCGGTGTGTTTGGTCAGGGCGGCGAAGGCCTTGGCCGAGACGTCCTCGGGCAGCAGCATGGTCATCTGCAGATACTGAGAGTGCATCAGCCGCAGGATCTCGCTCTGGGCCTCCATGGCCTTCGAGAGCTCGGTGACCTGTTCCGGGTCCAGCGGCCCGGCGCGGAAGTCACCGTTCTTCTCGTTGGCGGTCACCGCCCGCGATGTCAGGTCGCCCAGCGCCATGCAGACGCCGAGCTGGCTTTCGAAGATCTTCTGCCGGGCGGCGGCCTGGGACACGTCCAGAGCCTGGACGGCCGTGAACATCGAGGCGGCCGCGACGATCATCGCCGAGATGGCCGAGACGGTCGCGATCGTGCCCTCGACGGAGACGCGCTGCGTCCGGCCGGACTTGCGGCCTTCGCTCTCGGAGATGTCGGGATCGGGCAGGGGCGGGGTCACGGTCATGCGTCATATGACGCCGGTCGGTGACCTATTGCAACGCTTGTGGGGCGACGGTCGACCGCCGCCCCGTCGGGTTCAGTCCTTCTCGGCTTTCGCGCGTTCGATGCCCTCGACGATCAGGCTGCGGGCCTTGTCGGCGTCGTCCCAGCCCAGGACCTTGACCCATTTGGTGCCTTCCAGGTCCTTGTAGTGGGCAAAGAAGTGCTCGATCTGCTTCAGGGTGATCTCGGGCATGTCGGTGTAGTTCTTGACGCTGTCGTAGCGGGCGGTCAGCCACGACGACGGCACGGCCAGCAGCTTCTCGTCCTGACCCGCCTCGTCCTCCATCAGCAGAACGCCGATGACGCGGCAGCTGATGACCGAGCCCGGCATCAGGGCACGGGTGTTGGCCACGATGACGTCGCAGGGGTCGCCGTCGCCCGACAGGGTGTGGGGAATGAAGCCGTAGTTCCCGGGATAGCGCATCGACGTGTAGAGGAACCGGTCGACGACCAGGGCCCCCGAGGCCTTGTCCATCTCGTACTTGATCGGCTCGCCGCCGATCGGCACCTCGATCACGACATTGACGTCGTCGGGTGCGTGCTTGCCGATGGAGAGTGCGTCCAGGTTCATCGAGTTTCTCTTGTGTTCTGATCGGGCGTCCCCCTTTGGCGCGCCCGGTCGCCCGCACGCGACGGGCTGCTAGTGCCCCAGATGGATCGTTTCGGGAAGCCCGTGCCTGTGCAGCGCAGCAATTTTCGCCCGAATGTCACAGGGACAGGCAGAGGTATTTGATCTCCAGATAGTCCTCGATGCCGTATTTCGAGCCTTCCCGGCCCAGGCCCGACGCCTTGACCCCGCCGAAGGGCGCGACCTCGGTGGAGATGATGCCGGTGTTGACGCCCACGATCCCGGCCTCGATCGCCTCGCCGACGCGCCAGATCCGGCCCATGTCGCGCGCGTAGAAATAGGCGGCCAGACCGAACGGGGTGTCGTTGGCCTGAGTGATCGCGTCGGCCTCGTCGGTGAAGCGGATGACGGGGGCCAGGGGGCCGAAGGTCTCCTCCTCGGTCACGATCATGTCGGCAGTGACGCCCGACAGCACCGTGGGGGTGAAGAAACGCCCGCCCAGCGACGAACGTTCTCCGCCGGTCACCACGGTCGCGCCCTTGGACACCGCGTCCCTGATATGAGCCTCGACCTTGGCGACGGCCTTGTCGTCGATGACCGGGCCGATCTCGACCCCGGACTGGTCCCCGGGCCCGACCTTCAGCGCCTCGGTCGCCCGCGCCAGCTTTTCGACGAAGACGTCGTGGACGGCGTCCTGGACATAGATGCGGTTGGCGCAGACGCAGGTCTGGCCCGCGTTCCTGAACTTGGACTGGATCGCGCCCGCGACGGCCGCATCAAGGTCTGCGTCGTCGAAGACGATGAAGGGCGCGTTGCCGCCAAGCTCGAGGCCCAGCTTCTTGATGGTCGGCGCGGACTGGGCGTAGAGTTTGGCTCCCACCTCGGTCGAGCCGGTGAAGGAAAGTTTGCGCACCACCGGGCTGGCGGTCAGAACGCCGCCGATCTCGGTCGAGCCCCCGGTGACGATGTTCAGCAGCCCGTCCGGCAGGCCCGCCTCCTGAGCCAGCACCCCCAGCGCCAGGGCCGTGAACGGCGTCTGGCTGGCCGGCTTGACCACGACGCCGCAGCCGGCGGCCAGGGCCGGACCGATCTTGCGGGTTATCATGGCGGCGGGGAAGTTCCAGGGCGTGATCGCCGCCACCACCCCGATCGGCTGTTTCAGCACGATGATCCGCTTGTCCGGCTGGTGCCCCGGAATGACATCGCCATAGACCCGCTTGGCCTCCTCGGCGAACCATTCGATGAAGGACGCCGCATAGGCGATCTCGCCCTTGGCCTCGGCGAGGGGCTTGCCCTGTTCCTCGGTCAGGATCGCGGCCAGCGCGTCCTGATGCTTCATCATCAGATCGAAATAGCGACGCAGGATGATGGCCCGGTCCTTGGCGGTGCGCGCCGCCCAGCCCTTCATCGCCCGCTCGGCCGCGGCGATCGCAGTCTCCGTCTCCGCCGCGCCCAGCGACGGAACCCGGCCGATGACCCGGCCGGTCGCGGGATCATCGACGTCGATCCACCGCTCCGCAGTAACCCATTGTCCGTCGATCAGGCAGGCTTCGCGCTTCAACTGGGTCATCGGAACTCCTCAGGGTGTCGGCAACTGCTTCAACGCCTGACGCCGAGGAAAGCAACCGCTGCCTGTCACTCGGCATGACGCATCAGCCGCCCCTGTTCTTCACCAGGTCATCCACGACCGACGGATCTGCCAGTGTCGAGGTGTCGCCGAGCGAGCCGAGGTCGTTCTCGGCGATCTTGCGCAGGATGCGGCGCATGATCTTGCCGGAGCGGGTCTTGGGCAGGCCGGGGGCCCACTGGATGGCGTCGGGGGCGGCGATGGGGCCGATTTCCTTCCTGACATGGGCGACCAGGGCCTTCTTCAGGTCATCGTGCGGCTCGACCCCGGCGTTCAAGGTCACATAGGCGTAGATGCCCTGGCCCTTGATGTCGTGAGGGAAGCCGACGACGGCGGCCTCGGCGACGTCGTCGTGCAGGACCAGCGCGCTCTCGACCTCGGCGGTGCCCATGCGGTGGCCCGAGACGTTGATGACGTCGTCGACCCGGCCGGTGATCCAGTAATAGCCATCCTCGTCGCGGCGGCAGCCGTCGCCGGTGAAATACTTGCCGGGGTAGGTCGAGAAATAGGTCTCGAAGAAGCGGGCGTGGTCGCCCCAGACGGTCCGCATCTGCCCGGGCCAGCTGTCGGTGATGCACAGGTTGCCGCTGGTCGCGCCGTCGAGGACTGCGCCCTCGGCATCGACGAGTTCAAGCTCGACGCCGGGAAGCGGCTTTGTAGCCGACCCGGGCTTGAGGTCGGTCGCGCCGGGCAGGGGGGCGATCAGGGCACCGCCGGTCTCGGTCTGCCACCAGGTATCGACGATGGGCAGGCGGCCCTTGCCGACCACCTCGTAATACCAGCGCCAGGCCTCGGGGTTGATAGGCTCGCCGACCGTGCCGAGCAGGCGAAGCGACGCCAGAGAATGCTTGAGCACGGGTTCGTCGCCGTCGCGCATCAGGGCGCGAAGGGCCGTGGGGGCGGTGTAGAAAATCTCGACCTTGTGCTTGTCGACCACCTGCCAGAAGCGGTCGTTGGCCGGATAGTTGGGCACGCCCTCGAACATCAGGGTCGTCGCGGCATTGGCGAGCGCGCCATAGACGACGTAGCTGTGGCCGGTGACCCAGCCGACGTCGGCGGTGCACCAGAAGACCTCGCCGGGGCGATAGTCGAACACCAGTTCGTGGGTGTAGCTGACCCAGAACAGATAGCCGCCCGTGGTGTGCAGCACACCCTTGGGCTTTCCCGTCGATCCCGAGGTGTAGAGGATGAACAGCGGATCCTCGGCATTCATCGGCTCGCACGGGCAGTCGTCGGAGACGGTCTTGACGGCGTCGTCGTAGCGGACGTCCCGGTTCCGGACGATGTTCACGTCAGCGCCGCTATGGGTGAGCAGCAGCACCTGCTGGGTATTGAACCCGGCCGGGATCTTGGCCAGGGCAGCGTCGACGTTGGCCTTCAGGGGGATGCGCTTGCCGGCCCGAAAGCCTTCATCCGCAGTGATGACGAAGGCCGAGCCGCAGTCTTCGATCCGCCCGGCGATACTGTCGGGCGAAAAGCCGCCGAACACGACGGAGTGTATGGCACCGATGCGGGCACAGGCCAGCATGGCGATGGCGGCGGCCGGGATCATCGGCAGATAGATCGTTACCCGGTCGCCCTTCATGACGCCCATGCCCTTGAGCACATTGGCCATGCGGCAGACCTCGCGGTGAAGCTCGGCATAGGTGAGGGAGCCGGACACCGACGGGTCATCGCCTTCGTAGATGATCGCCGTCTGGTCGGCGCGTGTGGCCAGATGGCGATCGACGCAGTTGTACGCCACGTTCAGCACGCCGTCGGCGAACCAGCGGATGCGGAAGTCGTCCTTGTGAAAGGACACGTCCTTGATCACCGTCGGCGGGGTGATCCAGTCCAGACGTTTGGCCGCCTGCGCCCAATAGGCGTCCGGCGTCTCTCGCGCAGCGATGCGGGCGGCTTCATAGGCTGCCGCGTCCATGTGGGCGCGCGCGGCCCAGTCGGCGGGAACGGGATAGAGTTCGGGATCGGACATCACGGAAACCCTCAGGGCGCTAGAAGCCATATTTTGCGAACACTTGAAGCCGTGTCACGTCGCCCGACACACCGGACTCCAGTTCACGCTCGCCATGCATCAGTTCGGCGCCGATATCCATGGCCGGGATCGGCGTCCAGATCAGGTTCGCCCGGACGCTTTTCGCCGACTTGTTGGTGGCCAGGCCGATGATCGAGAGGTCGTTGTCCACCTTCTGCGCCGACCATGTCAGGTTCGAGCGCCACTGCGGCGACCAGATGTGACGATAACTGGCGAATCCGGCGATCAGGCTGATGGCCTGAAGGTCACCACGGGCATCAAGGACAGCGTCGTTGGCGAAGTTCAGGCCCACGTATCGGCCGATGCCCTCGCCCCCGGACAGCATGAGCCGCAGATCGTCTCTGGGACCGACCTTGATCTTGGCGGCGGCGGACAGGCCCCAGCCGACAGTCGACGAACTGATGGCCCCCGTGCCGGTCGTTTCGTATTTCAACTGGCGCACCAGGCCGGCGACCGACGCCTCGCCCCAGGGACGGGTGATCGCATAGCGGGCGGTCAGGTCGGGCAGGCTGTTGTCATCGGCGACGATACGGGTCGCGGCCAGATAGGGGGTGACCGTCGTCTCGGGGTTTTCCAGCGCTATCGAGAAGGGGCCGCGTGTGTAGCGGACCTGGACCTGGCGGGCGAAGACCGTGCCTTCAGAAGATCCCACATAGTCCGCCGTGTCGGGCAGGACGGCCAGGTTCTGGAAGTTGGTCCATTCCTGGCCGAACAGCCAGTTGTCGATGGTGACGAAGGCGCGGCGCAGCGCCGGGGTCGAGGGGCTGGTCGTGCGCTGGTCGCCGGTTCCGGGCAGGACCTGGAAGTCCATCTCGATCCGCGTGGCGACCTTGTGGCCCCCGATCAGTCCATCCGTCGTCAACCAGAACCGGGTCTGGCGGGCGTTGAAGTCGGTTGCCGTGCTCTCGTCTGCACCGCCCACCGGGATCGCCCCCGGCAGATAGAAGTCGCGCATCAGGTCCCCGTTCGCCGGGTCTCCGCCGCTGTACCGGCTCGCCATGAAGTCGGTCTTCACATAGCCGCCCAGCTTCAGCACGTTGTTGCCGATGCGAAAGCCGTCTGTCGGTGCGGGGGGGGGAGACG